>CAYZJM010000012.1:0-17905 GCA_964479015.1 Candidatus Woesearchaeota archaeon | reverse complement strand
TTTTTGTCCATCCGATTTTTTGAGAACAATAACTAACATGGGTGTCTACTCCTATTTCACTTTTTCCTACTTCTGATAAAAAAACATTTGCTGTTTTTCTTCCTACTCCTGGAAGCTCGAGGATTTTTTCAAATTTATGAGGAACTTTTCCATTATATTTTTCATTTAAATGTTTTGAACATTGGATTATGTTTCTTGATTTATTTTTATGGAAATTTATTGATTTTATTATCTTAGAAACTTGGTTTATTCGAGCATTTCCAAGTTTTATAGAATTAGGATACTTTAAGAATAATTTTTTAGCGTTCGGGATAGTGATTTCATCTCGTGTTCTTGCAGAAAGAATAATTGAAATAAGAGTTTTAAATTCAGAATCCCAAGATTCCGCAGCAAGAATCATCTTTGAAGATCTTTTTTTCAATTCTAATAACTGATTTATTGCTTTTTTTACTCTTTTGACATCTGATCTTTTTGTATCTTTTTTTATCATGAGATATTAAACAAACAGGTATTTTTATTCTTTGTTAAATAAAAAATTTAAAAATAATATTTAATAAATGATCTAGATTTCCTTTCAGATGAGATTACAATTTCACTTTTTAATCTCCATTAACCTCTCTAATAAAATTCCTTGAATGATTGATGCAAAAATCATAACCATCAAAAGAATGAAAATATACTGCCAACTAAAATAAACTATTGCTAAAGGAATTAAGGGTATTTTTATAGCTCTATTATATAAAAAACATGCAATTAACCCATAGTTTAATCCTTTATCTTTTAGATCTGCTAGAAGAGGATACCACATATAAACAGGCCCAGAAGATAAAATGCCTCCTAAAATTACAAAAAACCATTTCTTAACCCCTTTTTCTTTTAGATGTTTTATTATAAAATTGGGTGTTATAAAATAATTAAAAAGAGACATTAAAACAAATACTAAAACGAAAATAGGGATAATCTTTAAAATAATCTCACTAAAGAAATCTAAGCATTCTAAATAAATGTCTCTATTAAATATAGAAAGCAAAAAATAAACCAGTACAATAATGATTAAGAAATACCAAGATTTAGGAATTTTCCTTATTTTTTCTTTAAACTTCATATCAAAACCTCCAAAATAAGTACTGTAATTATAGCTACTACACTTGAAAGAATAAACGCACTGACATTTCTAAGTATTGCAAACTTTTTTCCAAGAACCACTGCTTCCGCTGGAAGTTGTATCACCCCTACTGTTACCCAAGATACTATAAATGCTGTAACAGCTATAAGGCCTATTCCTTGGTTTAACATCTCCCCTCCAAAGATATAACTTACTATGGGATTCCCTGCAGATACACTTCCAACTAAACTTCCTATAAATGAATTTAGAAAAGAATTTCCACTAAAAATGGAAAAGTAAAATGATTTTGGGATTATTACAGAGATTAAACTTATTAGAAGAATCGTACCAAGAATCATAGGAAAAACATTCCATAATCCTTTAGCAGCTTTAAATACCGATTGTTTAAATTTTTCTTGTTTCATTTTAATTATTGTTTTTTTGAGTTTAGTTTTCTCTCAATTTTAAATCATCCAACAAAACCCTTAAAAAAGGTTTTACAATTTTAGAGTTCTTTCTATTACTTTTTCTTATTGAAATTTGTAATCTAATTTTGCTTCTTTTTTATCCTCTTACCATTTTGGTTTGGCATTTGGGACATCTTTTGTTCATGCAAGGTTGACCTCTTATTTGGGGTTCTTCATATCCGCATTTTGGGCACTTACAAACTCCTCCAGGACCTGCTGCAAATCCCCCCATTCTACCTCTTCCACCAAGTCCTCTTCCTGCGCCTAAACCTCTTCCGGTTTGTTTAACCATCTTAAAGTTACCTCCTTGGATTTTAATTGCTTGACCAGTAGTTATAGCATCAGCCAACTTTTTCCTCCCCTCTCTCAATAATCTCGATAAAGTGGATTGGCTTATTTTCATCTTTTTTCCTGCTTTATTCTGTTCCATCCTTTCAGAATCTATTAATCTTATTGCTTCTAATTCTTCAAAACTTAATACTACCTCCTTCAAATTTGCCATTGGGATTCCTGCTGGTTTGAAATAAGTTACATTTGGCTGAAAAAAGATTCTTCTAATTCTTGTTGGTCTTGCCATTGTTCAATTAATTATTTAATTTCTAATCTTCCCTTTCTCTCTAGATTATTTTTTAATCTTCTTTAGTAAGTTTTTGTAATCACAAAGGGTTATGAATATGTAGCCATAACTGTATTTAAATCTTTTGATTTTATTTGAAATTAACTTCCAAAATAAATTCATTAAAAAATTTCTTTACACTCTTTTTCTATTTTTTAAGTAGTTTTTTGTCTAATTGGGTATCCGTTAAAAATATAAATTCTTTAATAGATTGATTATGATGATTAATCTCGAAAAAATAAAAAAAAATAAAACAACTAAAGAACTTTTAGAATTTGGAATAATAAATATTGACAAACCATCTGGACCCACATCATTTAATATCTCAGATATGATTCGGAAGATGTTAAAAGAAAAAGGCGTAAGAAAAACTTCTCATTTTGGAACTCTTGATCCTAAAGTTACTGGGGTTCTTCCGGTAGCCCTAAACAGAGCTTGTAAACTAACAGGTCATTTTATAGGACATAACAAAGAATATGTAGGGATTATGAGGTTTCATGAGAAAATTGATATAGAAAAAATAAATGAAAAAATAAATGAAAAATTTATTGGAAAAATAAAACAGACCCCTCCAAAAAAATCTCGTGTAAAAAGGCAAGAAAGAGAAAGGGAGATAAAATCATTTGAAATTTTAGAAAAAAGTGGAACAGATTTCCTTTTCAAATCTGAAGTTCAAGGGGGAACATATATAAGAAAATTAATTTCAGATTTAGGGGAATCATTAGATGTAGGGAGTCATATGTTAGAACTTAGAAGGATAAGGGCTGGAATTTTTTCAGAAAGTGATGAAACTTATCCTTCAATTAATTTATACAAATTAGAAGAAGCAATTAAGAAATATGAAGAAGGAGATGATTCTTATTTAAGGGAGATAATAATTCCTGCAGAAATTATCTCCAAGATATATCCTACTGTTCAGATTAAAGAAGAAAATCTAAAGAAAATTTTTACTGGGAAACCAATTTATGAATCAGACGTTTTAGAAAACAAGAATATAAAAGAAGATGAAATCATCTGCGTTTTCTCCGGAGAAAGATTTATAGAGATTGCAAAAACTGTGAATATGGAGATAAATGGGTTAAAGATTTTCGCTAAACCAGAATTTGTTTTTCAGCCAATTAAGAACTAATTAGTAATTTAAGGAGATGATCTTAAAAAATAATCCAAGCATAGAACAGTGAAATATTTTTAGTTTTACTTCTTTTTGAAAATTTTTCCTAAAAGATCTTTAAAGGACCCTCCTCTTCTGTGATAAAACACAAAATAAATAATAAATGCGGACAACCCCACTAAGATTAAGATTAAAATTAGGATTATGCTCTTTATGAGGAAATCTACTTTTTCATCTGGGGCTCCATTATCTCCATTATCCTCTCCTAACACTCCATAAATACTCTCATTAATTTTTCTCAAGGTAATGTTAGCTTCATCAGCTTTTATTGAATTTAATAAAACAAACAAATCATAATATCCGTTAGAGGTTATATCAAATTTTTCTGATTCATTAATATGAAGGATTGAATTAAACTCTTCACTCTTAATGGTAAAACCAATACTCTCTTCTGTTATATTGTTCAATCTAAACTCATGAGAGCTATTATTTATGCTAAACGATAATTTATCTTCCTCTTTAAGATTCTTTGAAAATCCGCTGGATAAATCTTCTTCGTTTATAGAGTACTCTTCTCCATCATTCTCTGTTTCATCTCCTGTTTCATCTCCTGTTTCATCAGTATCTTCATCTTCAGGAATACCTGAAGTTTCTGACCCACTTCCATCTTCTTCCTCTTCTTCTGCTTCTTCAATAGTAAAATTTCTTTCAGTAGAATTTATCTCTTTTCCTACTAAATCAATACAATTAACTTTCCAGGAATAATTCCCTGCAGAAAGAGATTTTGAAAAATAATTAGTAATAGAAGTGTCTATTGATGTTTCTGTTTCCTCTGAGACATTATCTATTATCAAACTACAATTATCTAGATTTTCTTCTATTATATTAAACCCAAAATCAATCTCTTGTTCTCCAGTAAATGTTTCTGAATCATCTGGAGAAACAAGTGTAACATTAGGAAAGGTAGTATCATAAGTAAGTGTATAATTTTCAGATGCAGAAGAAAAAAATGAATGATTATTAATTGTTAAACAATTCCATAAATAAGATGATTCATTCTCAAAAGTATAATTGAAAGTAGTAAAGTTAGAATTTCCTGTTATGCTTTTTGTTTGATTAAAGATTAGTGTAGTATTCTCTTCATTATCTCTTGTAAAGTTCCATAGATAAAATGTTACATTTGATAAAGAAAACTCTTGATCCGTTTGAGAAGAACAATTAAATGTCGTTTGGTTTTGTGTTTTATAAGTATTATTTTCAGGGGTGTTTAATGTTGTTCTTATCTCTCCAATTAAAAAGCTATAATTTGTTTCATATATTCCCTTATTCCCTTGATTATCATAAGAGATACAATTCCAGGTATAACTTCCTTTTTCTAGACCTGTCAAATTCATTTCAAAAGTTATTGAATTGCTAGTTGCATTAAAACTAGAAGAATTAATTAAACCACTTGTAGAATTCCAGGCATTAATTGTCAAATTTTTTAGTTGGAGATCATCCGTTGAGTTACACTGGAGGGTTATATTTAAAGATGAATTTAAGTAATTATCCTCTGGAGAGATTAATTCTACTTCTGGAGAAGTCTCATCAAGGGAAAGCACTGCTGAATAGACATCTATTCTTGAAAAGTTCAATCCTGAATCAGAATCATTAATCTTTTTTCCTGTTAAATTTAACACCTCTTTAATCTCTGAAGGGCTCACTGATTCATTTAATTCTAATCTTTTAAAATGATTAATTAAAGCAAAAGCTCCTGAAACATGAGGGGCTGACATGGATGTCCCACTCATCATAGCATTAATCCCGTTTTTATAAGTGGAAGTAATATTTGTGCCGGGGGCAAAAAGGTCTGTTATGTTATTTCTGTTTGAAAAACTTGATATTAAATCACTCTTAGTTGAAGAACTAACAGAGGTTACATTTTTTATACAAGAAGGAGAAGAGATATGGGTATAATTCCCATTATTCCCTGTTGCAACTATAACTGAAATATTATTTAAAGTTGCATTGTTTATTGAAGGGACTAAATCTATAGCATCACTCTCAGAATCACAATAATTATCAAATAACTCTTCACCCCCTAAACTCATACTTATAACAGATATATTGTATTCTTCTGAATGATTAATACACCAATCTATCCCTGCCACTATATCATCATCAAGGGCAAAAGGTTCTCCTGTTCCATTCATAAAAACATTAACCCCAATCAAACTTGCTCCTGGAGCAACCCCTTTTAAGCTCCCATTAGCTGCGATAATCCCCGCAGCATGTGTTCCATGTCCATTAGGATCTGAAAAAGAACAATTCTCTAAACACTCATTTTCTTTATTTGTACTATTTGCACAATCAATCACACATGTTTTATTTTTTCCTTCCAAATAAGGGTGCGAAAAATCAATCCCTGTATCTAAAACACATACAGTTTCTCCCTCTCCGGTGATATTAGTATTGTCGATTCTTACATCCCACATATCTGTGGCATTAACCAACGGAACTGATTCTTCAAGGAAAAGATACCTTTTTCCCACTAATCTAATTTCCTTAACATCTTGATTATTTTCTAATCTCTCTAATTCTTCTCTGCTTAATTCTAAGCTTATCCTATCCCCAAAATCGTGTCTCTGATTCCCCAACATTTCTTCTTTTGCATCTTTTAATAATTCTTTTTCTGTCTTTTTTTTAGATATCCTAAAAATCCCTCTTGATTTTGGTTCAGAGGGGTCTAACTCCACCATCACTATTGCTTTTTCATTTTCTTCAAGCTCACTTAAAATCCTTGGATCTGTTTTTAATGAATTTTCCCCTGATTTATCTAGATTATTTTGAGAGACAACCCCCCCTGTAATCATTAGATAATTTGCAGTAATAAAAGATAATGCCATGATTAAACCTAAAAAAACAAGATAAATAGGGATAAACGGATCTTTTGTTTTCTTTCTCTTTCTCATAAAAATAATTACCTAAAATAGTTATTTAAATTTGTTGTACTCTTGTATCTTTTTGTAAGATTAATATACCATTTAAATTTCAAAAATCAATAAAAAAGAAATAAGATAAATTACATTATAATATTTTGTTGGTATTAGCGTTCTCTCAAAAAAAGACTCCAAAAACTAGTAAAGGATAAAAGTTTCTTCTTATCCCTTCTTTTTGATGATTAAAAGTTCTGGAATTGCTGCATAAAATGCCAAAAGAAAAGTATCAAAATCCCAAAAATATTCTTTTGCATCAGAAGGATTTAGAATCTTAAATCCTTTTTTAGTATATCCAATAACAATTACCTTATGATTCATATTTATAGAACCTTTTTTGCTCACAAAAGCAGGTTTAATCTCAGCTAAAACAAATTCGTTTTTACTAACAAGTTTTTTTATTTTCTCTACATTTAACTTATCAATTTTTATTTTTCCACCTAGTTCTAGGAATTTTGATGTTTCATCAACACAAAATTTTCCATAATTAAAATATATTTTTGATTTTTCCTTGAGTGATTTTTTTAAATCTTCTGAAGAATTATTATTTACAATTATTGGGTTATATCCAACATAAGTTACATCAAACCCAAAGTTTAATGCTGTCACACCTAAACTTATTATTGGGTTTAGGATAAAACCTTTTCTTTTAGGCCCTTTTCTTCCCTTAAAGGATTTATGTTTATCCCAAATATCCTTTTCAGAAAGATTATCCCCAAAATGGTTCATTATGCTTCTGAGACAAGCAACACCACAAGATTTGTCTGTTTCTTGTTTATAAATCTTCATAAAATAAAAAAGGAGGAGACCCCTATAAACCTTTTGTAAAACCCCAAATCTAAATAAAAACTTAAAATTTAAATTAAAATCAGTTTCAAAAATCAATAAAAAATATAAAGAGTCCTTTTAATAGTCTGTAATGAGACATTTTGTATATTTTTCGAGAAATGCTGCAACTTCTGGAAAAGCCCTTTCGGGAGACTTGATGAAAGCTGGGAGAATGGACATAGCAATCCATGTTATTATCGCAAGTTTTTTCCTTTCATACTCATTTAGAGAAGATGTTAAATTGCACTTAATTTTTTATGGAATGCCAGACCCCCCAAAACATATTGAAATAAAGGTTACTGATGAACTTGGGTTAAACAAAAAAGATATTGGAAAAATAATCCAAAAAATACTTTATAAATATAAAGAAGGTGAAAAAAAAGAGATTTTTCCAGGGTGTTTTATAGAAAAAAAGAGTTTCCTCCATGTTATTGATGAATTAAAAAAAGAGGGAAATGAAATTTTTGTTCTTGACAAAAAAGGAGATAATTTGAGAGGGTCAAAGATTCCTAAAGAAAGTGTTTTTATTTTGGGGGATCAAAAGGGAATACCTAAAAAAGAACTTAAAAGACTTAAAAAAACAGTTAAAACAATATCACTCGGCCCAAAGACTTATTTTGCAAGTCAAGCAGTTACAATTGTTAACAATGAAATAGACATTAGGGGAATTTAAAATTAAAAAATCTCTTGATGTATCAATTAAAAATATTATTAAAGTTTATACTCTAACTTAATTGAAAGCAAATACTCTAATTCATGGACCTCTACTCCTAGTTCATAAAGCAAAAGAATTTCATTCTTCACTTCATAAGGAATCCTTTTGTTATTTTTAAATAATTTTTCTAACATTTTATTTTACCCCCTTTAATTTATTTATCTCCCCGAATATCCACCCCCTCCCTCTTATGAAGGTAATTGGAGGTTGAGATTTAACTTTAAGCTACATTTCTTAATAATCTTGTTTATAAAACCGTTATGAAAAGAAAATAAAGAATCGAGATATAGAAAGATATTTCATAACCTTTTTAAACAGTTATCCTGTTTTTATGATATAATGAGGTTCGTCCCCACTCCTGATTGGTTTCTTGGAAAAGATGTCATTATAGATGGTTTTAGTTTTCTTGTTCTGTTAATCTTTTTTATTTTATGCTTAAGAAATTATAAGCTAAATAAAAACAAAAAGATAATGTATCTTGGTATAGGATTTGCTTTGATTTCAATTGCACAATTAGCGATGATTTCTACTAAATTTGTTTTATATTATGATTTTTCTTTTACTCAATCGATAGGACAAGCAGTAATCCAGTATAATATAATCAAAACAGTAGACATCTTTTACAAAGCAGGATTCTTTTTCCATAAACTCTTTACTCTCTTAGGGCTTTATGTAATCTATAGACTCCCAATCAAACAAAAATCTCCAGGAGATTTTCTACTCGCATCATATTTTATTGTAATCTCTGCAATGTTTGATTCGCAACTTAATTACTTATTTCACTCAACCGCCCTTATCCTTTTAGTGTTAATAACCAATAACTATTACTCTATATACAAAAAAAATAGATTCTTGAATACAAAGATTCTTGTGATTGTATTTGGAATGCTTGGATTAAGTCAATTGTTATTTATTCTTTCAAAGATGGAGGCTATTTATGTTGCTGGAAATATTATAGCCCTATTAAGTTATATGATTATGCTAATACTCGTAGCGAGGATATTAAAACATGGGAAGAAAAAGAAGCCGGATGGATATAATCTCAGATATGCTAAGTGTCGTCCAGGAAAAGGGCGGAGAGATTAAGCCAACTCACCTTATGTATAAAGCGAATCTCTCACATAAACAGTTGAAAAACTATCTAAATGAATTGAAAAAGAAAGATTTAATAAAATTTAGTGACCCTAAAAAAGAAAACAGGATTATTATCACAAAAACGGGAAGAGAATTCTATTTAAAATACTCTCAAATGAAGGAACTTGAAAAAACTTTTGGGTTATAATAAAATAAATTTAGATTATTTCTTTGCAATTCACTTTTTATTTAGGATTTCGCCCTTCTCTTTTTTGTCCTTTTCTTTAATATCTTTATTAGATTCTTCTTTTTTTGATTTGTTTTTACTATAAAAATAATATCCAGTATATGCTAATCCTCCTATCACTCCTCCGCTAACTAGTGTTAAAATAAAAGCCCATAAATTTTTAGAAATAAGGCCAAACACTTTTAATCCATTATTCTTTTTTGGAATTTCCTCATGAATGCTTTTAACTGTTAAATTGACTTTTTCATTTTCTATAGATAAAAGTTTAATAGAAATATCATAATAGCTATCATTTGTGATTTCAAGTTTTTTCAAATCTCCTATATAAATCTCAAACTGTTGGGGTTCACTTGAAACAAGAACTGTTGCAGATTCATTAGTTGTATTTAGAACTCCCACATGGTGCTCTTCTTCTTCAACAAATACTTTGAGTCTTTGACCTTTGCTTATATCTTTTGTAAATCCTTCTTCTAATTGTTCTTCGCTTACTTCTTCTGTCGAAACCCAAAAAGTCTCTTCTTCACCATCCTCATTCTCTGTTGAATCATCGCCTGTTGAATCGTCATCTGTTGAATCGTCTGTTGAATCGTCTGTTGAATCGTCATCTGTTGAATCATCTGTTGAATCGTCATCTGTTGAATCGTCTGTTCCCTCAGAAATTACTAAATCTTCTGAAACACTAAAATCAGTATAATTTGTATTCCCTGTTGTGTTATAAACATAAACATATGTCCCAACTTCTAATGTTTCCACATCTGAATTGTTTACTTCTACTCCATCTCGATATAATTTACAAGTTAGTTGAGCTGGACAATCTTCACCAGTAACATTGGTTTCAACCTCCTCTTCAGAATCCCAATTCGGATCTACTGATAAACTCAATGAAGGAGTTCTTTTTGCAATTATGTAGGTTATGGTTGAAGTAACCTTTGAATCTCCAGATGTAGAATTCGCCCACCAGTAATATTCATAACTCCCAGCCCCTAATCCTGTTAAATTTGTTGAAAAAATATCATCATCACTTTCTGTTACAGTTATATTTGAACCTTCAAATGAAAAAACAACATAATTTAATAGATCTGCTATCCATTTTATACTAAACTGATAAGAACCCTCTAGATAATCCGAATTGTTTGAAGGGTTTTCATTTATCTCTGAGTATTGAGGGATGTATTGATTGTTTATTGTAAAATTATTTGTAGTTAAAAAAGACTTAACATCGCTTACATTATTATCTGGAAAAGCGGAGATATTCACCCTGTATTCTCCATTAGGAACTGAAAAAGTATCAAAATCAATCCATAGAGACCCATCATCTGAAGAATTAAAACTTCCGTTAATAGTATAATTAAATGTCCCATCTGTATTTCTTAGGGTTAAGTTATGGGTAACTCCTCCTAAAGATCCTGATTGATTTGCTGGCTCAACCTTAATCTTCATTAATCTGTTATGAGTTTCATTCAAATTGCTGTCCTCTAAGGTTAAAGAACTATTATACTCAGATATTAAAGGTGTTGTGATTGGATTAGCTGAAGAAATTAAACCCGATATGGTAATCAAAGATATTAAAATGAATAAACTTATCATCACTCTTTTTTTTTGAGGCATATTATAAACATTTTAAAGATATATAAAAACTTAACTATCCTCTTTTTAAAAATAAATATCTATTTTTGAGATTCCATTAAAAATATAAAGTCTTTTTTAGATAATATAATATGAAAAAATCTGTTAGATTATATATCGATGGAACTGTTCAAGGTGTTTTTTTTAGAATGTTCTTAAAGGAAAATGCAGAAAAATTAAATTTAAAGGGTTTCACAAGAAATCTTGAAGATGGAAAAGTTGAGGTTTTTATTGAAGGAAACCCTGAAGAAGTTAATAAGATGATTGAATTGTGTAAAAAAGGACCAAAGCACGCACAGATAAGGGATGTTAAAATAATCCCTGAAAAATTCCAAGATTTTAAAACCTTCAAAATTCTTCATATCTAAAAAATAATTAATTAAAAGATTAAAAGAGGCGTTTTACCAAAGATGCAAAAATAATTTCATATACTAAAAAAAATATGTACAAATTAAAATAAAAATTATAAATTGAACAGATAAAAAAGGGGAAAAATGGAAATCTTAATCATAAACAACAACACTAAATATCTAAAAGACCTAAAAAAGATACTTTCTAATCATAAACTAAAAATTTTAGGGTTTAATGAAATTGAATCTTTAAACTTTAATCCTGATTGTATAATCTTATCTGGAGGGAGTTCTTTCTCTATCGAAAATCATATAGAATACTACAAAAAAGAGATAAACATAATCAAAAAAACAGAAATCCCCATAATTGGGATTTGCCTTGGATTTGAATTGATTATAAAAGCCTTTGGAGGCAAGTTAGAAAAAAGGGATAAAAGATGTAAGGGGATTCATAAAATAAAAATCGTTGAAATGGATAAAATTTTTTCTGGAATTAAAAAAGAATTTGAAGTATATGAAAATCATCTATGGGAAATAAAAAGATTAAAAAATCTTAAGATTCTTGCAAAGGAAGAAGATAAAATCTCTGTTGTTAAACATTCTGAAAAGAGCATCTATGGAGTAAGCTTCCATCCTGAAAAATTTATTGATAAAACACAAGGACGCAAAATGTTGAACAATTTTTTGAAATTAAAATGATATACACAAATTCTGATGGGGGTGCAAGAGGAAATCCTGGGCCAGCAGCGATAGGAGTAATTGTGAGGAAGAATGGAGAAATTCTCACAAAATATAGCTCAAAAATAGGAAAAACAACAAATAATGTTGCAGAATATAAGGCATTAATAAAAGCACTTGAACTAGCTTCAAAACAAACAGATAAAGAGATAACATGCCTCTTGGATTCTGAATTAGTTGTTAAGCAACTTATGGGGGAGTATCGAGTAAGAAATCATTCCCTAATGGAGCTATTTTTAAAAGTACAGAGATTACAAGAAAAATTTGAAAAAGTAAGATATCTCCATGTTAGCAGATGGAACAAATTCCAAGTTATAGCAGATGGTTTGCTTAATGAAGAATTAGATAGAAGATAAAACTTATATAAAAACTAAAAATAGAATATAAAAGAGTACAAAAGATAAACTTATAAAAAGAGATTTATTATTCTAATAATGAAAGAAGTGATTGCTTGTTCGGGAGCTATTGATGTTGCAAAAAGTATTGCAAAAAAATCAAAAGTTTCTTATTCTACATTAAAGGTAAAAAAATTTCCTGATGGGGAGATTTATATAAGATTCAATAAAGATCTAAAAGGGAAAAATGTTCTTCTTATCCAATCTTTTTATGGAGATGTTAATGATAAACTTATTGAAACTCTTTTAGCCGGAAAAACCGCAAGAGAAATGGGTGCAAAAAAAATAGAATTACTCGCACTTTACTTCCCTTATTTCAGACAAGATAAAAGATTCAATCCCGGTGAAGCAATAAGCATTAAAATAATCTCTAATTTATTTAAGAGACCGTTTAATAAAATCTATTTTATTGATCCCCACTTACATAGGATTCATAAGGTGAAAAAAGTTTTTCCAAATGGGAAAAGAATTTCAGTTATCCCTATTATTGTAGATTATCTAAAGAAATTAAGATTAAAAAATCCGGTGTTTATTGGCCCTGATAAAGAGAGTCATCAATGGGCAAAAGAAGCTGCAAAAGAGTTAGGTAAAGCTTTTGTATTTGAGAAAACAAGAAAAAATAGCAAAGATGTATCCATAAAAAAAAGTTCTAGCCTTAAAAGAAAAGATATTGAAAAAAAGGATGTTGTGATAATTGATGATATAATCAGTACTGGAAACACAATGCTTGAAACAGTAAAGGGTATAAAAAAATTAAAACCTAAAAGTATTCTTTGTGTTGGAATACACGGGCTTTTTGTAGGAAATTCTTTAAAAGAATTAAAAAAACATTCTAAAATTATCACTACCAACACAATCCCTTCATCTGTTTCAAAAATAGATATCTCTAATATAGGGAAAAATATTCTTAAATCCTAAATTAAGAAATTATTTAAATCGGGTAAATTTAGTTTTTTTATGGAAAAGTTTTTTTGGGCAGATCAAATTGCAGATAAAATAATTTCTGAAAAAGGAGACAAAAAAGAATATGTCTGTGCTTCAGGAATTACTCCTTCTGGACAGATACACATAGGAAACTTTAGAGAAGTGATCACAACAGATATGGTTGCAATTGCACTTAGAGATAAAGGTAAAAAAGTAAGATTTGTTTATTCGTGGGATGATTATGATAGGTTCAGAAAAGTTCCAAAAGGAATTGATGAGGATTATGAAAAGTATGTAGGGATGCCTCTAAGTGAGATTCCTAGCCAATCAGATAAAAATCTTAGTTATGCTCAAGAAAATGAAACAAAATTTGAGAAATCTTTAAAAAAAGTTTTTATTGAACCTGAATTCATTTACCAAAACAAGATGAATAAAAACTGTGTTTATTCTGAATATATTAAAACAGCGTTAGATAATCTTGATAAAATTAAAAAGATACTTAACAAATATAGGAAAGAACCCCTTTCAGAAGATTGGAAACCGATAGTAATCTACTGTGATAAGTGTAAAAAAGATAACACTAAAATCGAATCTATTGATGGTTATGAAATAACTTACTCTTGTAAATGTGGATTTAGAGAAACTTTTGATTTTAGAAAAAAAGGGATAGTAAGCATAAAATGGAGATTAGATTGGCCTCTTCGTTGGAAATATGAAAAAGTTGATTTTGAACCAGGAGGGATTGACCATAGTGTCCATGGAGGTTCATTTACAACTGCAAAGGAGATATCCAAAGAAGTTTTCAACTTTAACCATCCCATTTATCAGTTTTATGATTGGATTAGTATAAAGGGGGGAGGGTATTTTGCCAGTTCTACAGGGAATTCCCTCACCTTAGACGAAGTTGAAAAAATTTATGAGCCAGAAGTTTTGAGATACTTATTTGTAGGAACAAAACCAAAAAGCGCTTTTCAAATAAGTTTTGATAATGACGTAATTAAAACTTATGATGACTTTGATAAACTTGAAGAAAAATATTTCTTAAATGAGTGCAATCCTAAAGAAAAAAGAATGTATGAACTTTCTGTCATAAACATTCCAAAAACAAAACCTAAAAGAGAAAATTTCAGACATCTTATAACTCTTGTTCAGATTGGAAAAACCTCTGAGTTAAACAATGAATCTAAAAAAAGAGCTGAAAAAGTGAGAAACTGGCTAGATAAACATGCAGGTTCAGATATGAAATTTGAAATTCAAAAGAGGATAAACGTTGATTTGAGTGAAAAACAAAAAGAAGCGTTGGTTGCCCTTAAAGAATCCCTTTCAGTAAAAAAATTTAAGGAAGATGAATTATTTAATGAGTTTTATAAGATATGTAATGCGGTAGATATTCCTATAAAAGATTTTTTTCAAGGAGCTTACTTAACAATCTTAAATAAAACAAGAGGACCTCGTTTAGCAAGTTTAATTATTGAAGTTGGAAAAGAGAGAATTATTGAATTATTAGAAAAAATAAAAATTCCAAAAAAGTAAAAATGAGCAAATTATCCATAAAAAGAGAAAGAGCAATAGACCTTCTAAAATCAATGCCTAATGGAGATTTTGAAATGAGTCATTATCTCGAAAGTGAAGCAATAATGAAAGGGGTTGCAAAAAAACTGGGGGAAGATGAAGAGTACTGGGGGATGTTGGGATTGCTTCATGATGTTGATTGGGGCCTCACAAAAGAAAATCCTGAAAAACATCTTACTCTTGCTCCAGAAATTTTAAGAAAGGAAGGATTTGATGAAAATTTTATTGGAGATATAATCTCTCACGGTTATGGGTTTGATATTCTCCCTCATTTGAAAGATAAAAAAAGAGATAAAAAGATACAACACGCTCTTGCAGCCTCTGAAACTCTTACTGGATTAATTTATGCTTACGCTTTAATGAGGGGTAAGAAAATTTCTGATATGAGTGTCAAAGGATTAAAAAAGAAATTTAAAGATAAAGCTTTTGCAGCAAATTGTAACAGAGAGGTTATAAAAGAGATAGAAAAAACAGGATTAACGCTTGAAGATTTCTTTGAAATTGCAATAGAATCTATAAAAAATATAAAAAGCGAGATTGGTTTATACTAGAACTATTTCAAATTAAAGGTATAAAAAACTAAAATAAATTAGAATAAAATGGGATTGATCGTAAAAAACAATATAAGAAAAACTGTAAAAGAAATTGACAAAGAAAATGCAGTTAGTAGTATAGCAGAAGAAGTTGGAATGGCTTTAGAGAGAAAAGTTGAAGAAATCTTAAGAGACGCTATAAAACGTGCTCAAGGGAATGGAAGAAGAACACTTCAAGCAAGAGATTTATAACTAAAGGATTATATCTAATTGACTTGCAACTAATCTGCAATGATTGTTTCAATTTTTTTATAACCAAAAAAATCTGTAGTGTAATTATAGGCTCCTGCATTGAGAAAAATAATTTTATCTCCTACTTTTGGATTTTTCAGTTTAACTTTATATCTGAAGATATCATCTCTTGTAGGACTGTTCCCTTTAATTAAATAGTACTCTCCTCTTTCTTCATCTTTCAATTCATCTTCAATTAACAGTTTGGTCCCTGTTAAAATTGTATCTAGAGCACAGTCATATACAGAGGTATTTATGACAATATTTTTATCATAAATTTGGATTATCTCTGTTTCAAGTTTTATTCCTGCTCCTGCTAAAAATCTTCCTGGTTCTATATAAGAAATTATTCCATATTTATCCAAAAAAATTTTTGTTTCTTTCAATTTTTCAAAAATGTAATTATAATCTCCAATCTCGTAGCTTTTATACTCTATTGGCAATCCCCCTCCTAAGTTGATTAAATCAATTGATTCTAAAGACTCCTTGGACAATGAATCTGAAAGTTCTTCTTTTATACCCCATTCCGAAGTATTTTGAGATTTTCTGTGTATATGGACCCCTATCCTTTCTACAAGATTATTCTTTTTTAATTCGAGAATTATTCTATTTACTGTTTTTGAAGGCATTCCATAAACAAAATATTTTCCTGTTCCAACTCTATGTTCTTGAAATTTCATTCTTAATGAGATGGTTATCTTATTCTTCTCGTTCTTTCTGTTTTCTTGAGATTCTAATTCTTCTAAAATGTCTAGTAGATTTTTCAAATCAAGTTCATTATCAACAACAAAACTTTTAATCCCTTTATCCAAAAGAACTTTTATCTCTTCATCTGATTCTGCCTGAACAAAGAACCATATTTTATTTTTATCTTTAATGTCTTCTATCTCTTCTTCCCTATGCAATGAGAAATCTACATCTGAAATTTGTTGTAATAAGTTTCCTACTTCTTTATTTGTTTTGTATGAATAAGAAACTTTTAATTCAAGCTCTTCCAATCTTTTTAATTGATTTAACAAAACATTTTTTGAAAGAATAAACTTGGGGGAATTCATTTTAACAATCCTTCTTTTTTCATCCTATCGAGAACATCTACCATAATTAAAGGGAATGTTATGCAAACATCTCCAATGACTGTTGAAGATTCTGAATCGCTTTTTAATTTACCCCAAGATTTAGCTTCTTGAGTTGTCGCACCACTCATAGAGCCAGACGAGGAATGAGAGGTTGTTAAATAAACTGCATAATCAAATCCTCCAGAAATTAGTGCTGAAAAAACTGCATAATGTTTTGATACCCCTCCCCCCAAAGATATTAATCCTTTTTTATCATCAAAGCTCAAATTTTCTGTAATTGATTTCATATCCCATATAGTATCGACAACAAAATCTTTGTTTTTCTGTTGAAACATATAAAGATGAAATCCAAAAGAAGAATCCGCTATCCCTGGACAGTATATAGGAAGATTGTTTATTGCTGCTTGATACAAAATTGAGTTTTCATTTTTTAATAAAAACCCTACCTCTTTAAGCAAATCAGAAACAGAAATTCTTTTCTTTTTTGAATAAACTTCTTTTAAAATACCCTCCATCTTATCTTCAAATTTTGTATAACTTTCATTTCTTATTAAGATATTCCCAACTCTATTTTCCCCTTTTTCATGAAGAGAAAAATCATCAGCATAAAAACTTGAAATTTCAAATTCTTCCCCCATCGATTTCATTATATCCTCTTCAATGGCTCCTGATGTTGTAACCAAAATGTTGGGGATCTTTAGATTACATAACTGAGCAAAAAAACCTCTTAATCCTGAAGTAACCATATTTGAGGTAAAGGTAAGAAAAATCTTTGCTCCATCTCTTTTCATCTTTAATATCACTTCTGAAGCTTCATAAAGCTCTATTGATTGATATCCTAAATTACTCATAGATTTAACTAACTCTGAAACACTCATTCCTTCAGACCATTTAAAATCTTTAATTTTTTTCATAAAGATATTCCTCTCCTATAGCTTTTAAAATTTTCTTAATAATCTTTATTTCTTTCTTTTCTACATCTAAAAGAGGGTTATACTCTACTATGTCAAAAACAAGGACTTTTCCTTTTAATTTTTTTAAGATTCCAAAAAGTTGATCCCCTCTTAATCCATCCTCTTCAGGATAGCCTGTAGAAGAAAAGATACTTTTATCTAAAACATCTAAATCTAAAGAAAAATAAACCTCTTTATTCTTACAAAAATCGATTAATTCATTTTTTCTTTTATCGAGCTCATCCGAATAGATAACCTTTATTGAATTTTTATTTGCGAAATCTTTTTCTTTTTCATGTATTTTTTCTG
>CAYZJM010000011.1:0-18093 GCA_964479015.1 Candidatus Woesearchaeota archaeon | reverse complement strand
TTGATGAGGAATATTCTAATTCTGCACTATATCAATGTTTTAGATCTATAGCAAATTACATAGATGGAATGAAGCCCTCCTCAAGAAAAGTAGTATATACAACAAGAAAGATGAATATTCAAAAATATTTTAAATTATCTAGATTTGCTTCTTCTGTAGCATCTGAAACTGAATATCTACATGGAGAGAACTCTTTACAAGGAGTTATTGTTACTCTTACTCAGGACTATACTGGTTCAAATAATCTTCCTATTTTATCTCCTAATGGGAATTTTGGTTCTAGATTTGTTCCAATTCCTTCAGCAGCAAGATATATCTATGCTAAGAAATCTGAAAATTTTGATAGAGTTTTCAACAAACAGGATGATCCCCTATTAACTCAACAAGAATTTGAAGGATCTATTATAGAACCTAAATTTTTTGTTCCTACTGTACCTCTATTATTAGTGAATGGATCAGAAGGAGTGGGAACTGGTTTTGCTCAAAAGATTCTACCAAGAAGATTTGAAACGATAAATAAATATCTATTGGATTTATTGGAAACAGGAGAATCAAATTTACAATTAAAACCTTTCTTTAATGGATTCAGAGGTAAAGTAAAAAAAGGAAATAATCCTAATTCTTGGGAAATATTTGGTAGATTTGAAATAGAGAACTCTACTACAATTAGAATAACAGAGCTTCCTATTGGGTATTCTCTATCTAGCTATTTGAAAGTTCTAAAGAATTTAGAAGAAAACAATATTATAAAAAACTTTGAAGATCTTAGTGAAGATGATCAGTTCTTATTTATGGTAAAAGCTACAAGATCCTTTATTAGTCAAAAAGAAGACAAAATCTATGAAACTTTAAAACTTATAAAAAGAGTATCTGAAAATTTTACTTGTATAGATGAAGACAATAAAATAAGAGTATTTGAAGATGCAAAAGAAGTTATAAAAGAATTCTTTAGAATAAGACTAGAGTACTATGAAAAAAGAAGATTATACCAAATTCAAAAGAATACAGAAGAACTGAACTATCTAGAATCTATAAGACTTTTTGTTGAAAAAGTAATCTCAGAAGAAGTTGTTATTTTTAAGAAATCAAAAGAAGAGATCTCTAAACAATTAGATAAATGTGAAAAGATTATAAAAGTAGATAATTCCTATAACTATTTACTTAAGATGCAGATAAACTCTTTGACAAAAGAAAAGATTTCTCAGTTGAAAAAAGATATCTCAAGTAAAAGAAATTTTTTAAACTATTTAAAAAAGGTATCTAATAAAGATATCTGGATGGAGGACATAAAGAATAGCTTTGAATAAAAATGAAAATTTATCTAATCAGGATTCTCCATATATTTTAAAAGATGTTATGTCTGGGGATGAAGAACTAACTGAATCTCAAAAATTTCTTGAATTGAATAATCAGGATATAAAAGAAGCTTTAGATTTTTTGTCAAGAGACTATCATCTTTCTGATAAAGAAAAATATAAACTTCTAAATGAAAGTTGGAGAATAAACTATAGAGTAAAGCCCCCAACAATAGATGAGTTCCTAACAGAAGAATGGATTGGCCCAACAGCCAATAGTCTTTTTCCTCATGTAAGAGAAATATTAAATGAGTATTATCAACCTGATTCAAAGTATAGACATTTGATATTAGCTTCTGCAATTGGAACAGGAAAAAGCTTTGCTTCATCTCTATGGAGTTTATATGTAACAGTTCATCTATGGGCAATGAGGGATCCTAAGAAATTTTTTGGGTTATCTCAAGCAACTTCTATTGTTCATGGATTAATCTCTTTTACAATGGAAAAAGCTGGTCAGCTTCTTTTACAACCTTTTATGCAAATTCTTCTATCTTCTACAAAATTCAGAAGAGTAAAAATGGAAGAAAGACTAGGAGCAAAACAAAAAGAGTATCCTAATGAAATCTGTTTTACTACAGCAGGAAAGATGGGAGCATTACAATTTTATAATGATGTTCATTATATCTTAGCAAGTTCCCCTGCTAATCTTTTGGGATTAAACATGATTACTGCTATTTTATCAGAGATCTCTTTCTTTATAGATAAGGGATTTTCTACTGAGTATATATGGAGAATTTATCAAGATTCTAAAAGAAGAGTCTATTCAAGATTTGAGGAACAATACTTTTCTGGAACCGTTATAGACTCTTCTCCTAATGATATTGAATTGTCTCCTATTGATAAGTATATCTTTTCAGGAAAAGCAGAAGAAGTAAAAAACAATTATGTTGTTACAGGTTCACAATGGGATCTTCGTCCTACTAAGTTTCCTGAATGGCAAAAAACTGGAAGGACTTTTCCTGTATACAGAGGAAGTACTGGGAGCCCCCCAGAGATCCTACATAATGAAGATGAAGTATATAGGTATGAACTTGAAGAAATCTATTTTGTACCTATAGATGTAAAAAATCTTTTTGAAGATGATATTTTAAAATCTGTAAAAGATATATGTGGGTGGCCAGGAGGAAGTTTAGGAACTTTATTAAGAGATGATGTAGCTTTAGAAAAGATGTTTGACAATTCTTTAAAGAATATCTATACTTCTATAAATGCTCCTTCTAATAGATCTTCAAAGAATTTAATATGGAATGAAATAAAAGATAGATTCTTTGTTAAATTTGATAAGGGATATGAATTTTATAGAAATCCTCTAGAAAAAAGATTTATTCATGTTGACCAAGCTGAAACTGGAGATATCGCATCTATATCAATGGTTCATCCTGAAACTATGGACAATGGCTCTTTAGTGTATATTACAGATTTCACTATAGCAATATCCCCTGAAAAACAAAGAATAAATTTAGATGCTATACGGTTGTTTCTAGAAGATCTAAAAGTAAAAGGACATATAAATATAGAGATGATAACTTTTGACCAATTTCAATCATCTACTACAATACAATATCTAAAAGGAAAAGGGTTCAATGTAGAGAGACTCTCTGTAGATAGAGATACTAAACCTTATTATACCTATATATCATATATTCTATCTAATAGAATTAAGAGTGGAAAGAATATATTTTTAAAGAACAATCTTAAATCTTTACAAGAGGTTGTAATGAACTCTGGAAAGAAAAAGATTGATCATTCAAAAGGAAAGATAGTTTATTATGATGGGGCAAAATGGGATAATTCTCAAATGGGTAAATTTGCTAAAGATGTTAGTGACTCTCATTGTGGAGCAGTTTGGAATGCTATTCATAGATTTGTTGGAGTTCCAAGGTATGTATGGGAAGATAATAAAGAAAAAAATACAAGAGTAGAAACAATAAAAAATAAGGTCTTAAAAGATCTTGAAAATAGATATGGATTTCAAATGGAAGAATTGGAGGAAAATTTAAATGGATGAAAAGAAAGAATTTGTATTATTGAATGAAAAGAAAGTAACAAAAGAAGAACTGGAAAAAGAGAAAGAAAGAGTTGTTAACAAAAAAGGGATTACTATAGTTGAGATTGCTCCTGGTAAATATAAAACTAGAATACAAGAATAAAAATTTAAAGATTTTTCAGTATTATAGTTATATAACAAAAACAGGAGTGGGCTAACATGAAGGAACTAAAATTTTATAAGAAAGAGAAAGAAGTGATACATAAGGTACATCTTCTTACTGGAAAATCAGAGAATGAAATAAAGGAAGTTTTTGAAGGCATTCTCTATATGATATTACTGTCATATATGGAAAAAGAACCTATCTATATTCCTTTTTTAGGAGAAATTGATTTAAAATATCTTAAAGATAAGTATACTCAAGAAGGAAGAATTGCAAATATAGATATAGACTTTTCTCCTCATAAATTTCTTTTAAGAACTATAGGACAAATAGAGGATAAAGAAGAATCTGATTTAGAAAAATATCTTAAGAATAAGATTCATTCAATTTTAAAAAATACACTAGAGTAGAGGAAAAATCTTATATGAAGTTGTATTATATAGGGGATGGAGTTAGAATAAAAAAGTTCAAAAAAGAAACTTTAGAGAATGGAGAAGAGATTCTAAAAGAAACTTTTGAATGGTCAGAATTTAAAAAGAAAAAGAAAATGGAACTTCTTATTTCTAATGCAGGAATTCCATTTGATTCTTTAGAGCTCTCATTAAAAGATTATATAGGAAAAGACTCTGATAAAATAGAAAAAATAGAATTATACATTAAAAAGTTTAAAGAAAAATTCAAACATGTTCATCTCTATTTTTGGAGTTTAGAGAATTCCACACAAAAAACAACAATGGCTTCTATTTTAGGAAAAGAACTTTTAAAACAAGGATTTAGAGTTCAGTTTGTTCTAATGAATAGACTTATTAAGCTTTTATCAGAAGAAAACTTTGAAGAAGGTCACAGTAAAATCTTAGATCCAATTAGAAAATGTGATTTTTTGATTATAGATGATTCTTTTGATAAAAAGAAAGCAACTATCTACAGAAGTGGTTTTCAGATTCCTTTTTTAGATGAGTTCTTAAGAACACGTCTAGAAATAGAAAAGAAGGCAACTTGTTTTACAAGTAATATACCTATCGATTCTATTGATGAAGGAACTTTTGGTATATCTCTTAAGAGTCTTTTAAAAAGATCAATAAAAGATCCATTTCATTTTAGTTCTTCTATTGAGCTTAGAAATGATTTCAACCCTGATCAACTATGGAGCTAACTTTTTATGATTTCTATAATAAAGGTAGAACAACAAAATCTTAATTGTTTGTGGGATTCTCCTGAATTAATCTATAAATTTGATAAAGACTATTTTGTTTCTGAAGTAGGCAAAGACATAAAGAACACTATACAATACCTCTTTGAATCTAATATACCTATATCTATAGATGAGGTTGTTGTATATGGTAATTCAAGAAATGATAAGATTACTAAAGATAATTTAGAACAGCTTCGTAGTAGTGCTTATTCTATAGAAAATTTTGAATTTTATTTTAAGAATCTTAAAAAGAACTTTGCTAAATTTCAAATAGAAAACAAAATTCTAAAAGATACTCTAATGGAGGTTTCATCTAAAGGGGAATTAGATTTAGAAAAACTTAGAGGTCTTAGTAACTCTTTACAAGAGAATATAGATGTTATAGAAGGAAAAGAATCTGTTTTAAGAGATATTCAACAGATTGGTTCTAAGTATAAAGAAACTCTGATGATGAGAAAAAAGGGATTATATAGCTTCTCAACCGGAGATTCTCTTTTAGATGGATATCTTACTAAGGGATTTGCTCCTGGTCAGATAACTACAATCTATGGAGCAACTGGTGTAGGAAAATCAACTTTTGCTTTGAATCTGTTTTCTAAACAGATAAATAAAAAAATTCCTTCTTTATATGTAAATTTAGAAATGGATGAGACCTCTACTATGGATAGACTCATTTCTTTAAGAAAGAGGATCCCTAGTAAGGATTTAGAAATGAAACACTTTGAAGAAGATGTAGAGGGTTCAGAAAATATCTTTAAAATTTTAGATAATGAAATTTCTGCTCTTATGAGATACACAAATAAGTTCTTTTTAGTAGATGATCCTTCTTTATCTATTGCAAATTTAGAGATGATTATAAAAGAAGCAAAGAAAAGACTAAATGTAGATTATCTTGTTTGTACTATAGATCTTTTAACAATGCTGACAGATATTGGTTCTAAACCTCAAGAATTAGAAGAATCTATGAATAGACTCCATGAAATAGCAAAAAGACAGACAGTTCATTTGGTTGGTATAGTACAAGCTAATAGATCAGCCGATTCAGCCACTGTTGCTTCTATAGATAACCTGGATAGACTTCGTCCTAGAAATCTTCATTCTATAAAAAACTCTGCTGCATTTGGAGAAAGATCTAGATTAGTATTTTCAGTTTTTAGAGAAAAACACTATGCAAGAGAGCTTTTTCCTGAAGATCCTGCTTTAGATTATATGGATGATGTTATGAAAATTACAATTTTGAAAAACTCCGCAGGTGAAACTGGTCAAATTATAAAGTATTTGTATGAACCGGAATATTTTCGTTTATTACCTTACATAGAAAATGAAGAAGAAAATTAAAAAATTTTTTAAAAAAGATAGAAAAATAGGTATTATAAAAGTATAAGAAAAGAGAATGAAAGATAAAAAAATTTTAAAAAGAGAGATGGAGGAAAAAATTATGAGTTTTAATTCAGTTGAGGGACTTGATCTTAGTCAAGTAAGAAAAGAAGTTCAGTTTCCTGTTTTTAAGGAACATGTAGTAACAGAAGAAGATAACGTTTCAGTAAATTCAAGTGCTGTGATGCGAGATATCGATGGAGAGAAAAAGGTTCTTGGTCTTGTTTCTAGAAAAAGATCTCTTCTTCCTTATGAAGAAGCTATGGATTGGGTGACAGATGAATTTCAAAAAACTGGTATAGATTTTAAACTTAAAGAATCTTCAATTCTTAAAAGATCTAATTTGTTTCAACAGTATCTTTTTGATGGAGAAGTAGAAAATCCTGATGGATATGATATTTCTCCTATGGTAATATTGAAAGCTTCCCATATTGGAACTCCTCTTGAATTAGATTTTGGAACATATCGTTTTGTTTGTTCTAATGGTGTAACAGTTGGAAATACTATTGGAAAGATAAAAGTCAAAGCAAGAGATCTTGACAACCTTTTGAGATATAGTATTAAAGATGATATTTGTGCTAATCTTGAAAAAATGAGAGATCTTTCAGAAAGATATCGTGAACTTCAAAACGAAGATATGTTTCCTTTTTTGTCAAACATGGTATTAAACCCAGTTATACCTGCTGAACTGAAAAAGAATCTTATTGAGTTTGGAGAGTCTAAAGGTATTATTGAAGTACAAGATTCAAGAGCAATTAAAGGAAAGAACCTGTTAGGAGCAAAAGAAAACAATAGAGAATTTTCTACCTATGAAGGAGCTCCAATGTTTAGAGTAATCTCTGATCAATCAGCTTGGGAATTCTACAATGATGCTACAGAAATTGCAACTCACAATACAAGAAATGAATCTGCAAGAATGTACTATTATAGAGTCATATCTGATCTCTTTGCCGCATAACCTCCTGTAAAGTTATTTTGTGTCTGTTAGGGAAGACAGTATTCTTCCCTTTTATTTTTATATAGGAGAACTTTAATCTATGCTAACTGTTGATGAACGCCCATTTAGATTTGATGATATGATTGGTCAGAAAGGGATTATTTCAGAAATGAAAAGAAGATCTAAAACTTTAAATTTTCCTGAAGTTATGATATTTGAAGGAGCTTCTGGAACTGGAAAAACAACTCTTGCTTTTATTATAGCATCTTTATTGAATGATAGCAATCCTATTATAAATGAAGACAAAACAAAAGATCCTAATCCTGATTCTTTGAGTTCTAAGAATATAAGAGAAGAAAGATTCAATAGAGATGTAAAACTTTACGATGCTTCCTCTATGGGTAAAGAAGATGTACTCAAATTAGGAAAATCTATTGGAAATGCTCCTATGTTTGACAAAAATAAAATTGTAGTTATTGATGAAGCCCAAGAGCTTTCTAAAGCAGGGAAAGGAGTAACTCTAGAACTTTTAGAAAAGAAGAGAAAAGGAACTTATATAGTTCTTTGCACTATGAATATAGAATCTTTTGATAAAGCTGTAAGAAGTCGAGGACAAGTCTATAAGTTTCGTTCTCCTAAGAGTACAGAAATTGCTGAGCTCCTTTTAGATTATACAGAAAAGTTAAATCTTCCTGATGATTTAGAAGAGTTTTATACTAAAGGAATCTTTATTTTAGCAGAAAACTGTGAGGGATCTGTAAGAAATGCAATTCAAAATTTTGAAAGATGTGTAGAAGGAGAATTTTTTACAATAGCAGAAATAGAAAAAGAGTTTTCATTTATATCAAATGATAAAATGACAGATCTTCTTATAAAGCTTATGAAAAAGGATTGTTCTGTAGTAAAGGAAATAAAAGAATTTGGAACTAAAGAGTTTTACTATAAATCTTTTAAAACTTTATCTTCAGTATTCTTATATCATACAACAGACTATATAGATGCTCCATGGAAGAAGGGACTAGGAGATTCCTTGAAAAAGTTTCCAGTAGAGATTTCTAATCTTTTAGATAGCTATTTTGAAATTAGCAAATTTCCTTACTTTAAAGAAGATGTTTTTTTCTACTTTCTTTCTAAGTTTATGAAAAAATCAAAAGAAACAAAAGAGAGAAAACCTGTAAAAAGAGTTCCAATCAAATAAGGATACTATTTAGATATGGGAAAGAAAGAAATTTTAAATTGGTGTTCAGATAATATGGAGTTTTTATCTTTGTTGTCTAAATCGGTTGTAGATTCTATTCTTTACGATAAAGAAGAACTTTCACTAATTTTGATGGGAGCTTCTATTCCTTTAGAAAAAAATGAAAAAGAGATATTGTTAGAAGTTTTGTATTTAATGGGTTATGAAGCAGAAGCTTCCTTTAGATTTAATGAAATAACCAAAATGAATATATTTTCTTTAAATCTAAATTGGAGGAACTCTTTAAGTTCAACTCCTTGGTTACAAGAGTATCTTTTTAAACTAGAGAAAAAAGATTCAATATGGATCTAAAAAAATAAAAATTTTAGGAGAGTGTTTTTATGTTAAGTGTAAGTTTTTCATTGATTTTAATATTTTTTGGTTTTCTGTTCTTTGTAGTTGGGCTTGTTCTTATATCTAAGAGAGCTTCAAGAACAACAAGATTTTGGTTTATATATGAACCCCATCAGATTATGTCTCCATCTTTAGAAAATTTCAAAGGTTGTCTTTTTGGTCCATATAAAGACAAAGAAACAGCTGAAAATGTTCTTGCTAGTTTAAGTGGAGAAATTCACCCTAAATCAGAAATATTTTATGAAGAATTATAATTTTTAAAGGAGATTTTAAAAAGATTATGTTTAATCATCCAAAATGTAAAAATTGTACAATGGATCCTGAAGATTGCATGAATTGTGAATTTTTTGAAATTGAAGATGCTGAAATGGAAGAAGAAAAGATTTTTGATGAACTTGAAGATGAAGAAGAAATGGAAGAAGAAATTTTTGTTTGGGAATCAGAGAACTAAAAGGAGAAGATCAATTTGAATTTATTAAAAGCTTTTAAAATATCTGAAATATCTATTTTTGAAAAGAGAATTTCAGAAGAAGAAAAGACTAAAGAAAAAGTTTATGAAGCTATTGTATCTATGAACAATGGACAAACTTTTACTATACAGTCAAAAGAAGAAAATCTTATAGATAGAATTTTTAAAGAAATTCTAGATGAGAAGGAAAGATTTATAATCATAGGTGACAATAACCTTATTGTAGAAGATACAGAGGAGTCTACTGATGGAAAAAAGTAGAGAACAAAGAGATAATGAACACATGTATATGAATTATGTATATAAACATATAAAGCATGTTACTGAGGTCTATAGAGATTTTATAGATGATTCTGAATTAGAAGAAAATCTTAATCCAGCAACTTCTGTTCTTTTAAGAAAAAATTTAAGAGAACATGATCAATCTAAATTTTCTAGAGAAGAGTTCAATGGTTATAGACAAAAGTTTTATCCAACTGAAGAAGAATTGAAAGATCCTGAAAAAATAAAGAAACAATTCAATTATGCGTATCTTCATCATATTAGATATAATCCTCATCATTGGAATCACTGGGTATTAGTGAGATCTCCTAAAAAAATTGAAGCATTTAAGATGCCTAAAGTATATATCATAGAGATGCTAATAGATTGGAAAGCTACAGAAAAGAAAGAAGGTCTACTCCCTATACAAGATTTTTATGAAAATAATAAGGATTCTATGATATTACATGAAGATACTAGAATAGAACTTGAGGAGCTTTTACAACATTTTATATAAGGAATATACTAAATGGAAAACAATAAAAAAGAAGTTAAAAATTTTTCTGTTTCTGAATTAGGAAGATATTTTAAAGGTAATAGAAAACAAAGAAGAAAGAAAGCAAAAGAACTAAAAAGAAATATGAGAAAGAAAAAAGTTCAGGAATAGTACTATGAAAAAAATAATTTTTTGTACTATGATGGACGATAACTTCTTTTTTGGTTTTTCTGGATTTTTTAAATCTTTATTGAATCATAATCCTAATTTTGATTATTCTTTTTATATTATAGATAATGGAATCTCAGAAGAAATCTGGAAAAAAATGTTAGAGATCTATCCTAATATACAAAAAATTTCTTTTGATAAAAATGACTATAGATTTTCTAAGAATGTTACTAAACCTGAGTTGATATCAACTTTCTATAAATTAGAAATGTTTAAAATTGGATTAGATAACTCTAGTATAGACAGGGTTATTTTTATAGACATGGATATGCTTATTCAAGGTTCTATAGAAGATTTAATAGAGTATAATCTAAATGAGAATTCTATTGGTGCCTGTAAACAATGGATACAAAGAAAAGATAAAACTGTAAATGAAATCAATTCAGGTCTTATTATAATTGATACAAAGAAGATATCTCAGAATGATTATAAAATTCTTTTAAGAATGACCTTTGAAAAACACTTTCTTCCAGATCAAGAAATAATAAACAATTTTTTTGTTAAGACTAATAGATGTGAATTTTTACCTAAGATTTATAATGTTGAAAAAAGGATGCTATACTCAAGAAATTTTAGAGATATCTATAAAGAAGCGGTTTGTCTACATTTTGTAGGAGTAAAGCCTTGGCAAGAAAAAGCTTATCTTGAAAAAGCTTATTATTCAGTTTATAGTAAATGGTGGGATATTATGATAGAAGAATTAAAAGAGAACTCTATAATTGAGGTTGATCCAAAAGAAATAAGAGAAGATATTCCAAACGATCTTCTTAAAAAACCTTTTAAATTTGTTAATAAGCAGTCTTCTCTTTTCTTTGATGGAAAATATAAAACAATATTTTTGTCTTCTAAAGAAAAATACACAAGTAGTTTTATAATCCAAGCTTTTATGAATCATCTTGAAGTTGGGGGGATTATGTGTGGAGATGGTTTTTCTATGAAAACTACAGAGTATCCAGGAGCTTTAATAAAACTTCTTAAAAGAAAATTTGATTATAGAGATGGTGAATTTTGGAGGTTTATTAAGAAAGAATCTGATTTAAATATATTTTTTCCTTCAAGTGGAATTCCAGAAGATCCAATTTCTAATTTTGAATATAATGAATTTCTTAGAGATAAATCTATTATATTTGTTGGACCAGCTCCTATTCTAAAAGGAAAAAAATTAGGAGAGTTTATAGATTCTTTTGATTTAGTTGTTCGTACTAATAATATGATGAATACTCTTTTATTTAATCCAGAATTAAAGGAAGACTATGGAACAAAAAATAATATTTTATATGTAAATGTAACGTATGAAAGAGATGCTTATAAAGAGTGGAATCCTGAAGAGTGGAAAGAAATGGGAATTGAAATAGTTTGTAAAGCTATGAATAAAAGACCAAAGATACACTTTCCTTTTAAGTGGAGGCATACTTCAAGAAAACCAAAGTTACCTTCTCCTACTTTATTCTTAGGAACTACACTTATACATGATCTTCTTTCTTTTGATATAAAATCTTTGTATGTTACAGGAATAGATGCTTATGAATCAATACCAGATTTATTAGATGGTAAGAATGAAGAGTATGTCCCAGGATATCTCCCCAAATTTACTTTTAATCAAAGAAAAAATAGATTAGGAAAACCAGTGAGTTTACATGATAAGTATAGAGATACAAAAGTTATTCTTGAAATGGAGGAAGGAGATCCTAGGTTTACAATAGATCCTGTATGTAAAAAGAAAATGGAGAAGGTGGTTTATGGAAAAAATTAGTATAAGAAAAGCTAAAGAAGCAAAATCTGGCTTAAGAAAGTTTATAAAGGATTGTAAAAAGATAGCTAAAGTAGACTTAAAAACGATAGTTGAGATTGGCTCTTATGTAGGGGATTCTACCGAAATCTTTGCAGAAAACTTTGAAACTGTATTTGCAATAGATCCTTGGGAAAACAGTTATGATGATACAGATGCCTCTAGTTATAGATATCCTATGTATATGATAGAAAAACAATTTGATGATCTTTGTAAGAAGAATCTAAATATAATGAAAATAAAATCTTTTTCTTTAGAAAAAGTAAAATATTTTGAAGATGAATCTATAGATATGGTCTATATAGATGGAATACACCAGTATGAAGCTGTAAAAGAAGATATTCTAGCATGGGCTCCTAAAGTTAAAATAGGAGGGATTATCGCTGGACATGACTATCAAACAGCTTTTCAAGGGTGCATAGATGCAGTGGAAGAAGCACTAGGAACTCCTAAAATAAAAGGAAAGGATACAAGTTGGGGTTTTATAAAAAGGAGAAGTTCTATATGAAAAGAATTGCACTAATCCCAGCCAGAGGGGGCAGTAAAGGAATTTCCTATAAGAACATGTCTGAATTGTATAAGGGAAAAAGATTTGGAACTAACTTGTTAGACAATACTATTCAAAGATTAGAAAAATCTCTATTAATAGATGAAATTTGGGTATCTACAGATGATAAATTTATAAAGAATTTTATAGAAGACTTTTATCCTAAAGTAAACATACATGAAAGAAGTAAAGAAACCTCTTCTGATTTTGCTTCTACAGAGTCTGTTATGGAAGAGTTCGTAGATTTTAAAGGGATGGACTCAGAAGACATTATAGTTTTAATTCAGTGCACTAGTCCTTTTTTGAATGTTAAAAAACTAGATGAATCTATAGAAAAAATTCAACAATTGGAATTTCTAAGTGCTTTATCAGTTACAAAGACTCATAGATTTTTTTGGATGAAACAATCAAAAGTTGGAACAGGAATTTCTTTAAATTATGATCCTGAATCTAGAAAAAGAAGACAAGATCTAGATAAGGAACCTTTTTTTGTTGAAAATGGAGCTTTCTATTTAACTTCTATTGGAGCTTTTAAAGATCTTGGATTTAGAATACCCCCTCCTGTTTATTTGTCGGTTCAAGAAGAAGAGTATACTCAGTGGGAAATAGATACTTCTCTTGATTTAGAGGTTGTTAGAACTATTTATAAAGAGGTGGAAAACAATGAATGATGTCTTAATTCTTGGAAATGGAATGTCTAGACAAGGAATAAAGAAAGAAATAGAGTCCTTTACTTGTCCAATTTGGGTATGTAACAAAGCCTATAGAGAAGTTCACTTTCTCCCTAATGTACAAAGAGTAGGCACAGTTCATTCTGAAATTATAGAAGAAGCTCTATATTTTAGAAATTATTATAAAACAGATTATTTGATTATATCTAAAAAGAAATATATAAAAGATGGGGCTGATGAAGCTTTTCTACTTGAAAATGGATGGAGTACAGGAAATCTATTGTTGGCTCAAGCTTTGATAGAGAGGTATGATAGAATCTATATTGCTGGTTTTGATTTTGGAGGAGCTGACATTTATCAAATTACAGATCGTCCTGGGATAAACTTTAAAAATCAATACAATGAGCTTATGGATTCTGTAGAAGAAGAAAGAAGAAAAAGTGTAATTGAACTGAAAGAAGGAATGTTTTACAATGAAAATTAAGTTATTTGTTTCTGATATAGATGGAACTCTTACTGATGGAAAGGTTTATATCTCTACTACAGGGGAACAAACTATAGCCTATTCAAAATTAGATGGAGATGGTTTTAGACGTTTAAGAGAAAGAAAAGCTTTAACTTTTTTATTGTCTTCTGAAGAAAAGATGTCTATTCATAATTTAAGAGGAAAACAAATAGAGTCTGATTATGTCTATTGTGCTATAAAGAACAAATATGAATTTCTTTCAAATTTTTTGAATATTCATAATATAGAATGGAGTGAAGTTGCATATATAGGTGATGACTATTCTGATTTAAAATGTTTACAAAATTCAATTATATCCTTTTGTCCTAGAGATTCTTTTGTATCTGAGGGTAATGAATCAGAATTTTATATTACTAAAAGAAGAGGTGGAGAAGGAGCTGTTAGAGAAGCTATAGAATTTCTTATAAAAGAGAGGGTAATATGAATAGTATAAATATCATTGCAGAAATAGGGATTAATCACAATGGATCTGTAGATAAGGCAAAAAGATTGATAGACATTGCTTCAGTTGCTGGTTGCGATTATGTTAAATTTCAAAAAAGAGATCCTGATATTTGTGTTCCTGATGAACAAAAGAATAAATCAAAAAGAGTTCCCTGGAGATCAGATGAAACAACTTATCTACAATATAAAAAAGATATAGAATTTCAGAATTTGGAATACAATGAGCTTATAGATTATTCTTTTAGAAAAGGACTTTTTCTATTTTCTTCAGTTTGGGATATCTCTTCTTGTAAATTTATGTCTAAACTTACTGATACAGTAAAAATCCCTTCAGCACAAATAACAAATATTGAACTTTTAAAAAAATGTAAAGGACTATTTAAACGAAGAATCATGAGCACAGGTATGTCTACTGAAAAAGAAATAGAAAAAGCTGTAGAGACTTTGAATCCTCAAGTAATAATGCATACAAATTCTACATATCCCTGTTCAGTAGAGAATCTAAACTTAAAATATATCGAACATCTTAAAGAAAAGTTTCCTGAAAAAGAGATTGGATATAGTAATCATTTTTTTGGTTTGATGCCTTGTTTTGCTTCAGTGGCTTTAGGATCTAAATGGGTAGAGGTTCATATTTGTGAAGATCATAGAGATTGGGGCTCAGATCAGTCCTCTTCTGTGGAGCCTATTGGTCTATTCAAACTCGTAAGAGGAATAAGAGATTTAGAACAATCTTTAAAAGGAAATAATGACAGAGTTATATATAAAGGTGAAGAAGAAAAAAGAAAAACTTTAAGAAAAAATTAAAAAAATTTTAATTTTTGAGTATTATATAAATATAAAAAAGGAGGTAAAAAGAATGCCTATTAGAGCAGCAATAAAAAAAGATGATTTTATCTATATAGGCATTTCTCATGATTCTATTTTGAAACTTATGAGGGAATCAGGAATGGATATAGAAAATATCCAAAAAGGATGGACTGATAGAAAAGGAAAGTTTCTTATCAATCCAAATGAATTAACTAAAAATAGTAGAGGAGAATAGAGATGATAACTTTTTTAATTGGACTAATTGCTTTTGTCACTGGAATCATTATTGGAATTTCTATGAAGAGTTTCCAGTATAATACTGGATACAAGAATGGATATAATGATAAAGAAGAACAAGATGCAGAAATGATTGGAAGACTTCAAAAACAAATAGATGATATGGCTGAAAAAGAAGATCTCTTAGATAATGAAGATGCTTTAAAAAATTCAGAAACTCTAAGAATGAATGGAGTATATGAAGTTGTAGATGATTTCACAAATGAATAAGGAGAAGCTTTCTATGAAAAAGAAAAGTAAAAAAATTGTAGGAATTTGGAATGATTGTTCTAAAGTAATTTTTAAAGATGCTCATGAAGCAGGTAAATTTTTAGGAATAAGTAGAAATTCTGTTTATGCTTATATTTCTAAAGGAAAAAGAGTAAAAGGAAAGGTTTCTCTTAAGTATCTTGAAGAAATAAATGAAGAAAAAGAGTTTGATGAAGAGTTTATTTATCAAAAAAGAGAAGAAGATTATCCTGATTTTATGTTGAATAGAAAACTTGGAGAGCCTATTCTTTGTAAAGTTCTTGACAAAGGAAAGACCTATGGTAGAAAGACCTATATTCTAGAGTTTAATAGAGGATTATTCATAGATATTGATCTTAATATTTATCAAAAAGTAGAGCCAATTCTAGCAAATAAGATAAGAGAAAAAGAGTACAATAATAAATTGAATGATCTTACTCTTAAAAAACAAGAAGCTCTAAACAGTTTAAAAGAAATTGAAAAAGAGATAAAGGAAACTAATAGCTTCTTAGATCATCTGGGCTCTTCAGGAGGGTATGTTAAATGAGCACAAGAGCAAATATTGTTTTTAAACAGGGTGAGAATAGCTTAGTTTTTTATCGTCATTCAGATGGATATCCGGAAGGAGTATTTGATACTCTTAAGAAATTTATCAGTTTATTGAGAAATAAAAAAATCAGAGATAATGTTTCTCAGTCTGCGGGGTGGTTGGTATTGATAGGTGCAGAAGAATATGGAACAACTACAAAGATAGATAAAAACTTTGTTGAAGATGATCCATTTGATTATTGTTGGAAATCTGGATCTTATGAAATAGCTTTTGATGTTAGTAGATTTGTAGATTATATATATGTTATTGATTATGATGAAAGTCCTATAAAGTGTTACTATTTGGATGAAAAAGAAAAATTTTCTTTATGGAAACACCACTATAAAGAAAAAGAATTTGATCTATTAAATAGATAAAAAAATATTTTTTAAAAAGGAGAGATGAGTATGGATATTAATGTTCTAATGGTAATTATTTGGGTTATAATGGCATTTATTGGAATGTCAATGGCTGAAAAGAGAGGAAGAAGTAAATCTTTAGGATTTTTTCTTGGTTTGATTCTTGGTCTAATTGGAATTATCATTATTGCTATTATGGGAGAAAAGAAACATTATACTATGGTAGATTCTAGTAGTTCTGGTTCTTCTCAAAGTGAATGACTTTTGAATGCATGATTAGTTTAATGGTAGAATATCTGTTTTGTAAGCAGAGGACATAGGTTCGATTCCTATATCATGCTATAGACCACCGTGTCTTGGGAGACATTATATTTAAAGCATTTGTCGTAGTTCGGATTCAAAGTAGTAAGAGACTTGCCGTCTTACGATTGCAAAATGATTAAGTATAAAGCAGGTTCAAATCCTGCCGGTAGTAAAGGTGGGTTGGTTTTTAGATAAATGAGTCGCACCTTATCAAAAATACACAGAACCTAATGACAGCTGGAAAGAACAGCGTACAGGAGTGGTGGAAAGGAAACACTGACTATGAACTAGGATAAACAACCGTGTAAACAATTAGCTTCAAAGAAGCATCTGTTGGCCGAGGAGTCTATATCAGACACAGTCCGTCTGTGTATGAAACTACTTGTTAAGCAAGGCACTGTGACGAGGTGGTTTTGTTGGTTTGCGTAACCACATGTAATTAAGCGCCACCGACTGTTTTAGAGACGGAAAGTTGCAGGGTTCGATTCCCTGCTTCCTGTAAAGAAAGTTTAAAAGATAAAAAATTTAGTATAGGAGGGTTTTATGTTTAGAGATGATCCATTTAAACCATGGAATGATCCAATGAAGGAAAATGATCCCTTTGCACCTTGGAATGATCCTGCAAAAAGAGACAACCCATTTGCCGCTTGGAACAATCCATTTGGACATGGAGAGTATGAAAAAGAAGTAGAAGACTATAAGAATCGGAATTAGATTATCTATTCTGATAAGGAAATCAAAAATGAAAAGAATAAATGAGTTTAAAGGTGAGTATGTTTTTCTTAGCAATTTTTTTAATTCTTCTATGGAGTTTAGAGGAGTTCCTTATAGAAATGCAGAGTCTGCTTATCAATCTATGAAAACTGACAACATAAAAGAGAGAACTTCTTTTAGTGAGTTAACTCCTATGGAAGCAAAAAAGAAAGGAAGAAAAATAAATCTAAGAGAAGACTGGGAAGACATAAAATTAGAAATCATGTATAAAGTTGTAAAGAAGAAATTTTCTTCTAATAATTTTTTAAAAGAAAATCTTCTATTAACAGAAGATGCTTATCTTGAAGAAGGTAACTATTGGCATGATACTTTTTGGGGGGTTTGTAATAGAAAAGGAGAAAACCATCTAGGAAAGATTCTTATGAAAGTAAGAGAAGAACTCAAAAATGAAGAGGAGATTTCTAATGAAAATAAAGGGTAAATATGAAACAGCTGTTGTTTACAATGATTCTGTTGAAAACGAAGCTATAGACCAAATAAGATTTTTATGTGATCAGCCTATTTCAAAGGATTCTCATATAAGAATTATGCCCGATGTTCATGCAGGAGCTGGATGTGTAATAGGCTATACAGCAAATTTGACAGATTATATAGTTCCTAATTTAATAGGAGTTGATATAGGATGTTCTGTATCAGCGACTTCTATGAAAAAGAGATTGTTATTTCTACTTTAGAAAATGATCTTTATAAAGAAGCTACA
>CAYZJM010000010.1:0-19469 GCA_964479015.1 Candidatus Woesearchaeota archaeon | reverse complement strand
TATCTGAACGGCATTTGTTAAGAACGTTTGCTCTATAAACAGCATCTACATTTTGTAGACAAGTAGGACATATTTTTAGGTCCGACATCTTCTGTTCTAATTTTTGATTCTCTTCATTTTTATAATTAAGAGAGTTTATCTGAGAAGTTATCTCAAGTATTTTTTCATTAATTTTTTCTTTATCTTTTTGTTTTAAAATACTACTTTGTTCTAACTCTTGTATCCTTGACTCTTCAAATTTAATACTTTTTAATTCAGATATCTGTTGGTTTATTTGTTCTATAACTTTTTTATTATCTGAAACTGTGCTTTGTTTATTAGAAATCATTAATCTTGTTTTTTCAATTTCTTGTTGATATTTATTTTTTTCTTCTATCTTTTTTGCAATCTCATTTTTTTCTTCTTGAATTCTCTTTCTTGTTTCTTGTTTTGAAAAAAGTTCTTTTTCAACAGAAGATAAATTGTACTGTTTTGATTCAAGTTCGTTCTCTTTTTCAACCAAATTCAATTTATCTTGTTCTAAATTTTCTGTTGCTCCTTCCTTATTTCTTCTTTCTTCTCTTATCTTTGATGTTATTAAAGAAGTATTATCCAAAATTCGTTTATATTTATCTATCCCAAAAATATATCTTAGAGTGTCTGTCCTTGTTTTAGCATCTTGAAGGATTATCTCTTTCATTTCTTCTTGAGGTGTATATACTGTAAACTTATACAAGATGTTTTGTTTTCTAGAAAATTCTGGGGGATAATTAATCAATTCAAGTATTTTTGTTTTTAACTCCGTAACTGCAATTTCTTTTCTTTCTCCATCGATTGTTATTGCACATTTATCTTGGGAAATTGATTTGCTCCCTCTTTTTAAGGTTCTTTCAACAATTATTTTTTTTCCTTCGATCTCAAAATCAAGCATCACTGCACCTGTTTCTTTCCCATTCCTCAATAAAGCATTACCCCTCTGTCCTGGTTGTAATCCAAATAATGCGAATTCTATTCCAAGTAAGATAGATGTTTTACCAGAACCAATATCCCCTGAAAGTAGTGTAGACCCCTCTCTAAACTCTATTTCTTGGTGCTCAAAACTCCTTATATTCTCTAAAATTATCTTCTTTATTCTCATTTTAGTTTAATTTTTTTTAATCTCTGTTTGATTTTTTTAATTCTGCCTTCATTCTTTCCAATTTTCTATTGGTATTTTTTTAGACTATGTTTATAGATTATGTTCTTACCTAAAAATTCAAAACTTTTTTTGATTCTCCTAAAAGTCTCTTAGTAAAATTTTCTATTGTTTCTCCTTCTTGTTTTTCAATTGAAAGAGATTCTAAAAGTTGTGAGAATACCTCATTTAACTCAGAAGGATTCTTTTCAGAATAAAGTTTTATTGTTTCATCTTCAATATCCTCTGATTCTGTTACTTCTACTTCTAGCTCAACTTCTTTCTGTTTTAAATCGTGGGTATTTCTTAATAAAGAATATGCTCCTTTCTTTTTTGCAAACTCCTCTATTTGAGGAAATTTAATATCCGAGTTTTTACCTATCTCTACCTCCCCTACCATTTTCAAAAGAAGTATTTTATCTGAAAGATCTTGTTTGTCTAATTCCGAAATTATTTCATCTGTTATTTTTGTTGCATCTTTAACTTCAAATTTCAAAAAAAGAACATCTTTTAGATTTACATCTACTCTCCTTAACTGTTCTTGAGCTTCTGTATCTACAATGTAAAACCTCCCTTTTTTTAAATCTGCAAGCTCTTGAAAGTTATTTGGAAAAACTGGGCCTGCATAAACAAAACCATTCTTTGTGTAATCAATATGTAAATGTCCTAGAGCATAATAATCTACTTTAGGCAACATTTCAGTTTCGATTGAATCTGTAGGAATACTCCCTTTTGCTTTATCAATTGTAGTATGAAGCATTAAAATTTTAAACATTCCTGGAGAATCATTCAATTTTATTCTCCTTAGTTCAGGAATTTCTAATCCAGATCTTTTTCCAGGATATCCATAAATAGCAACCCCCTCATAAATTGTGGGATTAAGAATAATCTTATCTTCTCTTTCCTCAAAATCTGTAACATTTTTACAAAAACCTGATTCTTCAAGAACATCTAAGAAAGTTTTTCCTGAAACAGAATAATCATGACTCCCTGCAATTATAAAACAAGGTATTTTCGCTTCTTTGAGTTTTCTAAATTCTGCAAATGTTTTTTTAAGAGTTTCTATTGGGGGATATGCTGCATCAAACAAATCTCCTGCGATTAAAATAAAATCCACTTTTTCTTTTATGGAAATATCTACGACTTTCTTAAAAGATTCAAAATTCAAATCCTGTAATTGCTGTTGCTTCCACCCTCCAAGATGAGCATCAGCGATATGTGCAAATTTGACCATTTTAAAAAAATTGAAAGCAGATATATAAAATCTATTGTGATTGCATAATATAAAATTGTTATATGATATTGTTATATGATATTGTTATATGATATTGTTATATGATATTGTATAAAATCATCTTTGCAGATTATAGAGAGAAATCAATAAGAAAATCGCTAAGAAACCCCATCACAATAATCTTTAAATATATAACAGAAATTTTGATGATATGGGAAAAAGGACTATGAATGTAGAAGTTGATGACAGGGCATTTATAGATATAGATGGATTAAACAGAGGACTTAGGGGCTTGGCAATGCAAGCTGAAGATTCTTGGGATTTTGAAGATATTCTAAACAACGCTATTCAATCACTTTATAGAGCACAACCAAAAGGGCAAACTAATTATGGCGGAGAAAGTCCCCTCGTTGGAAAAGTGCGATTATGTCGATTTAATAATAACCAAGGACCAGGGAATACAAATATAGAATATATTCCTGGAAGAGAATATAAAGAGAAATTTGGATATCTTCAAAGAAAGATAGGTCAGATTAACCTAAGAAAAAGGACTTTTTCGGTTGATTGGGATAGAAGGATTAATGGAGATACTGAAGGAGATAAATATAACGAATCTTATTACCAAATACCTAAAGTTTTGATGGAAGATACTGAACAAGTTATGAAATGTTTAAGATTAAGTAAAAGTTAAGAATTACTTAAAAATAGAGAAGTTAGAGGATAATCTTGATAACCTTTAAGATATTTTTCATAAAGCTGGATTTCTTATAAGAGAACTGAAAAGATAATTGATATTGAGAAATTAAATTTTAACTTTTTATTCTTTGTAATCTTGAATAACTCTCCAAACATATAATCTTTCAAAAAAGAGATTTTTAGTTCCTAAAAGCTTTTTTCTAAACCCTTCCCATTTTATCCCTTTTGTTAGATTACTAGTCAATAAAAGGATTTTTCCTTTTTCAGAAAGATGTCTCTTAGACTGTTCTAAAAAATTATTGATTGTTTCACTTCCTTTCTTACCCCCCGTTGTATCTTTCTCTTTATCATATTCATCTTCTGGGAGATAAGGAGGGTTAAATACAATCAAATCAAATTTCCCATCTATATTGTTAAATAAATCTGAATTAACAATTTTGATATCTTGGAACTTATTCCTCAAAAAATTGGTGCTTTTCTTATTTATATCTGCAAGAATTATATTCTCTTGAGGAATTCCAGATTTTAATAGTGTTTTTGCTTGAACTCCTGTTCCAGAACCCATATCTAAAACATTCAAAAATTTTACTTGATTATTTTCTAACATCTCTCTTATTTCTTTTTCAATAAATTCTGATAAAAAATAAGAATCCTCTTCCGGCATGTATAGATTGGATTGATTAGATAGATTAAACATTTCAATTAATTAACCCTGAAAAAATTTTGATTACTTCTTCTCTAAATACTATTGTGGTTATCAATAATCCCACAAATATAAGTAAAAGGGCTATTAATATAATGATTATTATTTTACCCCTTTCATTTCTTTTCCCCTTATAATTAGAAACTTCTTGTTTTTGTTGTCCTGCATTCGGGAGAGATTTTTTAGGAAGTGGTTTTATCTTTTGAGTAGATGCTTCTTTTTGAGATTTTTGTTTCCCCTCCTGCAACTTAGAAAAATTAACTGGTTTAACAGTTTGGGAAGAAGGGGGTATATCTTCTTTTTGAGATTTTTGTTTTGCCTTTCTTTTTGTTTTTTCCTTTATTTTTTTAGCTTCATTCTTCTTATTTCTCCAAATCGGTTTTGGGGTCCACTTCGAAGATTCTCTTTTTTGACTTCCATCTTTTTGTTGAACTTTCTGTTCTTGTTGAACCCCCTTAGAATTATTCTGTAAATATCTTGCAGCTTTCTCTATCTCTGCTTTTTCATATCCAGAATTATAAAGAGTAAGCATAGCTCTCTTAAGAGACTCCCCCCTAGATAGAGCAGAGATTAAACCACCTAAGATATCTTCATTCACCATTTCCTTTTAATGAAACTATAATTTTAATACTTTCCCATTAGAAGATAAGTGTGCAGTCTCTCCAAATTTATACTTAAATTCTGAAGCCAATTCAATCATGGGTGCTTCTTGTTGCAAATCTCCGTGTGAAGGGATTATATGTTTTGGTTTAACTATCCTAATTAAATCCCTCATATCATCTCTACTCCCATGACCGTGCACATGAATTCCTGTTTGTAAACGGACCCCTATCCTCCTAAGTTTTTTATCCATCTTTTCTCTCATGGCTATGTTTACAGGAGTAGGAATTATTGAAGATGAAAAGATAACATGATCGCCTTCTCTAAACTTAAATGGAAGTTCTTCTTTTACTATTCTATCCATCGCAGAATTTTCTTCTGCTTGATGCCCTGTACAAATAACAAAGTATTTCCCTCTATCCTTCTCTAATTTTCTCATAAATGATTCCCTTTGTTTGCCGTATTTCACCAACTTTATTTTCCCCTTATATGGCCAAGCATTCACTCTTTTTGCTGCTTCAACATATTTACTTAAACTTCTTCCAAGGAAAACAATTTCTCTTTTTGTTTTTTTAGCTAAATTAACTATGTTAATCAATCTCTCAATATGCGAAGAGAATGTTGTGACAAAAAATGCTGAATTTTTCCCCCTCATCTTTGAGATTGCTTCTTGGAGCATGTGTTGAGCAATTCTTTCTCCCCCTGTTTTTTCTTCTGTACCAGAATAAAGAGAATCAATAATTGCTATTTTTACCCCTTCTTTCCCAATTTCTTTAAATTTCTTATAATTTGGAGGTTCCCCTATCGTTGGATAATTATCAAATTTAAGGTCCATTGCATAAAAGAATACTCCTTCTTTTGTGTGTGCTGCAATAAAAACACACTGGAGTGTAGAATGAGTGGTATGGATAAAATCAATTTTATACTTCTCAGAATTCCCTTTTACATAAAATGAAGAGTTTGGGCGAATCGTCTTTAAAGGATTATTTATTTTTATCCCTTCATCTTGTAAAATTGTTTTTAAAACCTCCATAGTAAAAGGAGTTCCATAAACAGGAACATTAGGATATCTCGAAAGAATATAAGGCGCTCCTCCAACATGATCAAGATGAGCATGACTTATAAAAATAGCTCTCACTTTTTTGTTCCACCCTAATTTATTTAAAACCCTATCATCAGGGATAGCCCCAAAACTTCTTAACTGTTTCTCGGAGTATTGTCCTTGCTGTTTTTGATTGTTTTTTTTATTGGTGTTCTGATTTGGTGCTTTTTTATTTTTTAACCTATTTGCATATTCTAGAACATTCTCTTCTTGGAGCTCAACTATTCCTGGTATAAAAAGTCCTGCATCAAAAATCATTACATCATCGCCAACTTTCAATGCGGTCATATTCTTTCCTACTTCTTCAAATCCTCCAACAGTACATATCTCCATTTTTATAATCCCTTAATCTAATTTCCTTTATTATCTAATTGATAGGTTTTTCTTAAAATTAACCTAACAAAGAGAAATTACTTCTCTAACAAAACCTAATTGTGTTTTGGTTAATCTAATTTTATACACTCTCTTTTACTATCTAAAATATAGGTATTTAAAAAAGCTTTTGAAATTTCTTTTGAATCTTAAATGGCATCTAATCTCCAACATTAAAATCTAAAAAATCTATATCCTATCATTAAAATTTTTAGAAAAGTTTTTATGTCTCAATCTCTTTGAGTAGGTATGAAACCCTTAAAACCCTCTTTAAGAGAAAAAAAGAGATACTTATCAGTTAATGGTAAAATAGATGACATTCAAAAAGCAATTTTGGATTTTATAGGGGTTTTAGGAATGTCTAAGACCGGTTTTAATTGGATAAAAAAAGGAGAAAATTATGCTATTATCTCTATTAATAGAGAGATGGTTAACAAGGTAAGAGCTTCTTTTTGTGTCTGGCCTGAAAAAATTAGTGTTGAAAGAGTTTCTGGGACATTAAAAGGACTAAAAAAGTAAAAAGATAATCCCATAATTCTATAAACTATTAAGACCCTAAGAGTATCAACTTAAATTTAAAATAAATCCAAATAATAGAAAATCTTTTAAATGTCTACTTCTCAGGATTAAGATTAAGTAGAAAGGTAATTAAATAAAAAATTATTAACTTCTAAAATGGATATAGATATGCAACACCAAACAATGGGTTATGACCGTACTGCAACAATGTTCTCCCCAGATGGTCATCTATTGCAAGTAGAATATGCTGAAAAGACTGTTAGGCTTGGGAGCTCAAGCATTGGGATGGTTTGTTCTGATGGTGTTTTTATAATAGCTGATAAAAGGGTTAAGGATAATTTGATTGTTGAAGAATCTGCAACAAAAATTTATGAAATTGATTCACATATAATAGGAAGTGTTGCTGGAATTGTTTCAGATGCAAGAGTATTAATTGAAAAAGCTCAAGTTTTAGCTCAACAGAATAGGGTAGCATACGACTCCTCTGTAGAGCCAGAAGTTATCGCAAAAGAAATCTCAGATATAAAACAACAGTTTACCCAGTATGGGGGAGCGAGACCATTTGGAGCTTCTTTCATAATTGCAGGGGTATCAAATAAAGCTCCTTCTTTGTATACTAGTGATATAACCGGAAATTATTTCTCATATTATGCTACAGCTATTGGAGAAAATGATGAACAAATAAAAGAAAAATTAAGAGAGAGGTATAAAAAAGATTCAAATATCAAAAAAGGTATAAAAATTGCACTTGATATATTCAAAGAAATACAAGGAAGTAAATTTAATTTAAATAGATTTGAGTTAGGTTATATAGACAAAGAAGAAGGAAAGCTTAAACGAATAAAGGGAAAAGACCTACAAGAATTCTACTCTAAATAAAATGGTAGACACAACTGCAAGAATAAAAAAGGCAGGGAAAAATTTTGAAATTCTAGTTGATTTAGACCAAGCTTTAAAATTCAAAAAAGAAGAAACTAATGAGTTAGAGATACAAGGAGATAAGATATTCCGAGATTCAAAGAAAGGAATGTCTGCTTCAAAAGATGAATTAGAATCTGCTTTTGGAACTGCAGATATTGATGAAATAGCAAAAAGAATTATAAAAGAAGGAGAGGTTTTAGTCACTCAAGAATATAGGGATGAAGAAAAAGAAAGAAAGAGAAAACAAATTGTTGATTTTCTTTCAAAAAATGCTATTGACCCTCAATCAGGAAATCCTCACTCAAGCGAAAGGATTAAAAATGCATTAGAACAAGCTAATATTAATATAAAGAACGCGCCTGTTGAAAGCCAAATTAAAGAAATTTTGGAAAAATTAAGCAAAATAGTTCCGATAACTATAAAAACAAAAAAAGTAAAGATAACTATCCCCGCAATCCACACTGGAAAAGCATACGGATTATTAAACCAGTATAAGGGAGAAGAAAATTGGCTTAACGATGGGAGTTTAGAAGTCACTGTTAATGTTCCTGTTGGTGCAATAATGGAATTTTATGACAAACTTAATTCAGTTACACACGGCTCTGCTCAGACAGAGGAGGTTAAAGAATAATGGAAGAAAAAGAAATTGATCAAAAAGAAAATAATGAAAGTAATAAAATAAGAAAAGTAGTAATTCCTGGAGAAGTACTCTTTAAAGGAGAAGATTACCTTCCTGGAGAGTGGACTAAAAAGAAAGAAGATGAAATTATATCAACAAGGTACGGACTTGCAGAGGAAAGTAATAATCTAGTAAGAGTTATTCCATTGTCAGGCCCTTATCATCCAAGAAGAGGAAATGTAGTCATAGGTAAAGTTGAAGTTTTAACGATGAATGGATGGTTTATTGATATAGATACTCCTGAAAATTCATTTCTTTCATTAAGTGAAGTTCCACAATATGTTCATAAAGGTGAATTAAAAAATGTTCTTGACAGAGGAGATATGGTTGTAGCTAAAATTTCAAACATCGATAAACGAGGAATTGATTTAACCATTAAAGGGAGAGGTCTTGAGAGAGTTGATGAAGGAATAATTGTTAAGATAAATTCTAATAAAGTTCCTAGAATTATTGGTAAAGAAGGAAGTATGATTAATGTTATTAAAGAAGAAACAGGATGTAACATCACTGTGGGTCAAAACGGATTAATATGGATAAAAGGAGAGAGTATCGAAAAAGAAATAAATGCTAAAAAAACAATAATGCATATCTCAGAAAATGTTTCCCTTCACGGGTTAACAGAAGATGTAAAAAGTTTCATAAATCAATTAAAACAAAACCAAAATTAATTATATTCAAGTATAAAACATTAAATAATAAAATGGATGAAAAATTTCAAAGACCAGATGGAAGGAAAGTTGATGAATTAAGACCTGTCCAGGCAAAAGTTGGGGTAATCCCAAATGCAAGTGGCAGTGCAATATTCTCTTTTGGAGATACTATGGCAATCGCAGCTGTTTATGGTCCAAAAAAGATGCACCCTCAACATCAACAAGACCCCGACAAAGGAGTTTTAAGGTGTGAATATAATATGATGAGCTTTTCGGTATCTGATAGAATAAGGCCTGGGATGAACAGAAGGAGTAGTGAAATAAGCAAGATTACTGAATGGGCTTTAGAACCAATAGTAATGACTGAAAAATATCCCAATTCTGTTATTGATGTTTATGTTTATATACTCCAAGCAAATGCTTCGACAAGATGTGCTGGGATAAATGCTGCTTCAATGGCTTTAGCACATGCAGGGATACCTATGAATAATCTTGCTTCCAGTGTTTCAATGGGAAAACTGGATAAACAATTAGTTGTTGATTTAAATAAAGATGAAGAAGATTGGGAAGAGGGAGAGGGTGCTACAGATATACCAATAACATTCACTTCTGAAGGAAAACTAACCCATATCCAACTTGATGGGAAAATAAGTAATGAACAACTAAAAGAAGCAATGAAAATAGGGAGAGAGGCAACAAAAAAGGTATATGAAATTCAAAAAAATGCATTAAAAGAGGCGGTTAAATAATTAAAATGTTAGAAATCTCAAATATTAAGGTTAATGAAGAAAGGATAAGCAAATACTTATCAGAAAAGAAAAGATTAGATCAGAGGAGTTCTGAAGATTTTAGAGAATTAACAATAGAAACAGGTGTTTCAAAGAAGGCAGAAGGTTCTGCTAGAGTAAAATTAGGAAAAACAGAGGTTATTGTAGGTGTAAAAATGAATGTGGTAACACCTTATCCGGATAATCCAGATAAAGGAAATCTTATGACTAGTGCAGAATTAATATCTCTTGGTGCTTTAAGATTTGGGGATTCTTCCACTAAGATGGAATCAATCGAGTTAGGGAGAGTAATTGATAGAGGATTAAGAGAAAGTGGATTCATTGAATTTGAAAAACTTTGCATAAAAGAAGGTGAAAAGGTGTGGAATATCTTTGTTGACATTTATCCTATAAATGATGATGGAAATCTTCTTGATGCTTCGGGAATTGGGGCCATTGTTGCTTTAAAAAACTCAAAAATTCCAAAATATGATGAAGAAAATGAGAGGGTTTTATATGGGGAATACAGCGATAAAAAAATCCCTTTAAAAGAAGATATCCCTCTTTCTGTTACAATCTACAGAATTGGAAAAAATCTTGTTGTTGATCCTTGCAAAGAAGAAGAGGAAGCTAGTGAAGCAAGAGTTACTAGTGCAGGATTAAAAAATGAAGTTTTTTCTATGCAAAAAGGCGGAAAAGGTAGTATCCCTTTAGAAGACATGGAAAAAATTCTTGACCTCTCTCAAAAAGTGAGGGAAAACTTAATCCCAAAAATAAAAGAGTACATATAATTTAAAATGCAAGAAAAATTTTCAAGATATGAAAGATCTAGAATTCTCGGAGCAAGAGCTTTGCAGATAGCTATGAATGCACCTGTTTTAATAAAAGTTGATAAAGAAGAATTAGAAAAGATTCATTTTGACCCATTAAAAATTGCAATTATGGAATTTGAGGCAGGAGTTCTTCCTATTTCTGTAACGAGACCTCTACCTCAAAAGAAAGAGGACCAATTGAAAAAAATCGTTGAAAAGAAAAGTGATAAAGAAATTGAAAATAGAGAATCTTCTGAAGAAGAAGAAATTGCAAAAAGTGGAGATATTATGAAAATCGCAGAACCTGAAGAAGAAAGCGAAAAAGAAGATGACAAGGAGTAATCTTTTATCTTATTTTTTCAATTAAATTTCTAAAAAAAGACCTATCTAAAAATATATAAAAGCCATTTAGTTATTTTTTTTATGGTTGTAATAAAAGCTGTTTCAGGAAAAGAAATTTTAGATTCCCGAAAAGAAAAAACAATCTCTGTTTTAATAAAAACCAATGTGGGTATTTTTTCTGCAAGTTCTCCTACAGGGAAATCCACCGGGAAACATGAATCTAATCCATATAAAAAATCAATTTCTGATGATATAAAAACACTCAAAAAATTCAGTCATTATTTTTCTAAAGATATCGTTGAAGGATTTAAGGATCTAAGAAGAATTGAAGATATTGTTGATGGACATCTTGGGGCAAACACTACTTTTGCTTTAGAGTCGGCAGTTCTAAAAGCAATTGCAAAAGAACAAAAAAAAGAGATATGGCAGTTGATAAATCCTGAACTTTCTAAAAAAAGTAAATTCCCTAGACTTGTTGGTAACTGTGTAGGAGGAGGTAAGCATAGTGAATCAAACGAGAGTTTAAAGAATAAAGAGAATAAAAATCCAGATTTTCAAGAATTTTTACTAATCCCTGAAGAAAAGAATATTAAAGAATCTTTTAAAAAAATGAAAGAAGGAAAAAAGAAAGTTGGAGAAATTTTGAAAAAAGAAGATGAAAGATTTTATAAAGAAAAAAACGATGAGAACGCATGGGTTTCTTCCCTTAATGAAAAAGAGATCTTAGATATTTTAACAAATACAAAATTACCCCTTGGTTTAGATATCGCAAGTGCTACTTTCTATAAAAGAAAGAAATATAATTATCTAAACCCTCCTTTAAAAAGAACCCCTGAAGAACAATTTTTGTATATCTCTAATCTTATTGAAAATTTTGACATTTTATATATAGAAGATCCTTTTGATGAAGAAGATTTTGAAAATTTTGCAAAACTTGTTAAAAAGTTCCCAGATAGTTTAATTGTAGGCGATGATTTAACAGTTACAAATTACAACCGGTTAAAAAAAGCTATTGAGATGAAAAGCATTAATGCAATAATAGTTAAACCCAATCAAACAGGGTTTCTTCTTGATGTAAAAAAGGTTTGTGAATTATCAAAAAAGAAAAATATAAAGGTTATATTCTCCCACAGAAGTGGTGAAACCGAAGAGAATATTCTTGCAGATTTAGCTTTTGGTTTCCAAGCCGATTTTATAAAAACAGGAATTACTGGAAAAGAGAGGGAATCTAAGATAAAAAGATTAATTGAAATTGAAGAAAGTTTCAATAAATAGCCCCCTTAAATTTCTGTTCAATATAATAAGCTTTAAAAATACACTTTTTCTTTGATTTGGTATGCCTAAAAAGAAGAAAGAAGAAGTTAAAGAAGATTCAGGGAATTCAAAAAACTTAGATGAAACAGAAGAAAAAATGTCTGATAAAATTGAAGAACCTGAAGGATCTAAAGAAAAATTAGAAAAATTAGCTAAAGAAGAATCCACTAAAACTGAAAAAGATAATTCTAATAATCAAACAGGAAGTAGTGAAGATAAAAAAAAGGCACTTCAAGAAAGAGCAAAGAAATTAGCAGAACAACTTAAAGAAACAAAAACAGAAGAGCTTAAAGAAGAAGTTAAAGGGAAAAGAACAGAAATGCTTCTTCCTTTAGAAGAATATGTTAAATCTGGAATTTACATTGGGACAAAGGTTGTTACTCCTGATATGAGGCCATTCGTTTATAGAAGAAGAGCTGACGGACTAGCTATTTTTAATACAGATTTAATTGATGTTAAAATAAAAGAAGCTGTGGAGTATTTAACAAAATTTGCTCCTGAAGAAATTATACTTGTTTGTAAAAGACAAGCAGGTTGGAAATCTGCTGAAATGTTTTCAAGAGCTACAGGGATTAGAGTATTTTCAAAAAAATATCCTGCAGGAATCTTAACGAATCCAAATCTTCCCACATTTATAGAGAATCAATTAACAATAATAACAGATGCCTGGCTTGATAAAAATGCGCTAAAAGATACCTTAAAAGTAAACAAAAATGTTTTAATGATTTGCGACACTAATAATTTTTCTAAGGGTGCAGATAAAATTATGATTGGAAACAATAAAAGTGCTAAAAGTCTTGGATTAATATATTATCTTCTTGCAAGGGGATATTGTAAAGAAAAAGGGATTAATATTGATGAAATGCCAGATTTAGAAAAATGGACAGGGGAAGTAGGTGATAGTGAACAAGAAGCAAAAAAGAAAGCAAGAATAGGCCCAAAATATGGGATTTAGTTTTAAGAAGCTTTTTTAAGGAAAGGATTCTATTTCTATTTATGAACCAAAAAATTAATGCTCCAACTATGGCTTATAAAACTGTTTATGGGCATTATCCAAAAGAACCTTTAATGGGAAGAACAAGTAATCCTAAAAAAGTTTGGAGAGGTATGGATGTTGATGAAAATTTAAAAGAAGAGTGGCTAGAAAGACTAAACTCTTTGGATGTTAAAATAAGGTCCACTGATGAAGGTAAAAATGAAGAGAGGGTTGCTTTTGTTATTTTTAGGATGCCTGAAGGAGAAGATGAATCCTATAAAAAAGTCGAAGAAAACTTGAAAAAAGAAAAAGATTTATATGTCTCTTCAGATATTGGTATGGGAAATAGACCAAGAATTTGTGTTGCAAAAGATATCAAAGTAGGAGAAGAAGGATGGGAAGAATGGTGGAGTTCATTATCCGAAAAAATTGAAAGAGCTTATAAAAATCAATTAAAAAGTGAAAATAATTAATTATTAACTAATCTTTAGAATAATTCAAATTCTCCAAAATCTTTATTTATCGGTCTTAAAAAACAACCAACTTTTATTTTTTTGTTTTTTATTCTTTCCGTAGGATGTTTTAATTAAAACATAATCCCCCTTCAGTTTTTTTCCGTTCAAAAAAAATTCTATCTTGTTATCGTTTATTTCTCTTAATTTATAATCTCCTTTATCCCATATCTCAACTTTTCCTGCACCATAGCTCCCTTCAGGAATTTCCCCCTCAAAATTAATATAACTTTTGAGGTGATCTTCAACTTGTATTGCGAGACGCTTTACCCCCTTATTTTTTGGGGGTATCTTTGGGATTGCCCAAGATTTTAAAACCCCTCCCTTTTCCAATCTAAAATCGTAATGCAAACTAGAAGCATAATGTTTATGGACTACAAATCTTTTATTCTTGGGCATTTAATTTCTAAGATTGTTATTATTATAAATCTTATTTTTTATGGTTTATTAAACTCTAAAAATCAAATAAATAGGAATAAAAGAACAAAAACCTCTTTTATAGACGAGAATTTCTCTAAAACCCATCCGAAATATTTAAATACTCATTAATTCGTACTTTTATCATTAAGATGAGTGCCTTAATGAATGAACATAATATGAATGTTAAGGTATGAGGTATGTAAAAGCAGTCATCTTAGTTGTATTTCTTATATTAAACTAAAAAGCCAATAAAATTCTTTTATAGAATTGTTTTGATGGCCAAAGCCAATAGGAGGATGTGTGAAGTATTTTTCTTCTTACAAGAAAAATGCGCTGATGTAATTTTTATTGCAAATGAGGTTAATTCCAGTTGATCCTGCTGGCGGCTGCGGCTCTTCGACTTGCGCTTACACATGCAAGTTTCTATCTTTTTCGGAAGTTAGGAGCGAACTGCCTAGTAACACGTAGCTAACCTGCCCTTAGGTCAAGGATACCCTCGGGAAACTGAGGTTAATACTTGATAAGAGATTTACCCTGGAAAGATTTATCTCTGAAACTCGTGCCTAAGGATGGGGCTGCGGCGGATTAGGTTGTTGGCGGGGTAAATGCCCACCAAGCCTTTGATCCGTAAGGGCTCTTAGCGGAGAAGCCCTAGGAGGGAATCTGAGACACTATTCCCAGCCCTACGGGGTGCAGCAGTGAGGCATCTTTTGCAATGCGCGAAAGCGTGACAGAGTGAGTCGAAGTGCTTCTCTATTGAGAAGCTTTTGCTAAATGTAAAAAGTTTGGCGAATAAGGACTGGGTAAGACTAGTGCCAGCCGCCGCGGTAATACTAGCGGTCCGAGTCGCAGCCATTTTTATTGGGTCTAAAACATCCGTAGCTTGCTTGGTAAGTTTCTTGTGAAATCTGGCTTTCTAAGAGTCAGGCGTGCAGGAAGTACTATCAAGCTAGAGACTGGGAGACGTAAGGAGTACGCCCGAAGTAGCGGTAAAATGTGTTAATCTCGGGTGGACTATCAACAGCGAAGGCATCTTACGAGAACGGTTCTGACAGTAAGGGATGAAAGCTAGGGGCGCAAAACGGATTAGATACCCGTGTAGTCCTAGCAGTAAACACTGCACACTAAACATCAGTACCTCCTCGAGAGGTATTGGTGCTTGAGGGAAGCCGAAGAGTGTGCTACCTGGGAAGTATAGTCGCAAGGCCGAAACTTAAAGGAATTGGCGGGGAGACACTACAACGGGTGACGCGTGCGGTTCAATTAGATTATACACCGTGAACCTTACCAGGAGCGACAGCAGAATGAAGGTCAGTCTAAAGGGCTTACCTGACACGCTGAGAGGGGTTGCATGGCTGACGTCAGCCTGTGCCGTGAGGTGACCTGTTAAATCAGGTAACAGGCAAGACCCACATCCTTATTTACCAAGTGTACCATAAGGAGATTGCCATGGTAACATGGATGAAAGTGTGGGCAATGTCAGGTGGGTACAGCCCGAATCCCCTGGGCAACACGCGCGCGTCAATGATGGATACAATGGGATGCGACTCCGAAAGGAGAAGCTAATCCTCTAAAGTCCACCTTAGTTCAGATCGAGGTTTGTAACTCAGCCTCGTGACGCTGGAATCCGTAGTAATCGGGTGTTATCAACGCCCGGTGAATAAGTCACTGTCTCTTGCACACACTGCCCGTCAAACCAACCAAGTCATGTTAGGATGAAACTCTTCGGAGGAGAGTCTTGACACGATGAGGTAGGTTAAGTCGTCACAAGGTAACTGTAGGGGAACCTGCAGTTGGATCACCTCCTAATAATATTAAAAGATAACAGCGAGGCTGTTTTTACATACATCTTATAATCAATGAAAAGACAAAGAATAAAACAAAACTTTCACAAAAATAAAGTTTAAAAACTACAGATCGTAAACTTAATATACGGGCCTGTAGTTTAACGGCAAAATACCTGCTTTGCACCGAGGAGCTCCGTGTTCAATTCACGGCAGCTCCATTCTTTCTGAATGGACAAATAAAAATTGGTAAAAATAAATAAAATGATAGACGAAGATGAACCCGATGGCAAGAAAATTAGAATTAAAAGTCCTAAAAGGATTAAGAGAAGTTGGGACTGCCTTACTGGAAGAAAAAGTGGGTTCTTCGGAGAGTCATATTAGAGTACTAGACGGAGGAGAGATAATGTCTAACATGGCAGAATATTGCATGGGTATCGAAGAAGTTAGAAAAGCAGTATATAAAATAGCTTCTCAAAATCCCGACATTACTGGCCTAAATAAAAATAGACTAATAGTTGCCACAGTCCCTCCTACAGAAGAAAGAAAATCAAATGAATACTCATGGACATATTATGATGGAGAGAGAACATGGGTTTCAAAATACTCTTTAAAGTTTAGTGCAAGAGTAAAAAATAGAAAAAAGTACCTTCAAAAAGGTGCCCAAGAAATATAATCAACAATCACATATCACGCTCAAAAACTGAGATGGTATCATAACGAATTATGATATCATTTTGAGTCAAAAGACAATGAGATAAGTACAATTTCCACAGCTAGAGCACTACTACTTACGCTGTTAGACGGATAGCTTGGTTTTGGTTATGATGAAAGACGTGGCAAGCTGCGAAAAGCCTGGGCGAGTTGCATGCAAACATTGAACCCAGGATTTCTGAATCATCCTGAAAAGGAAAAATACGCCGGGGATTGAAACATCTTAGTACCGGCAGGAAGAGAAAACAAAAGTGATTCCCTTATTAGCAGAGAGCGAAAAGGGAACAGGGCAAACTGAATCTGCTTTTGAAAAGAAGTAAGAGATGTGGTGAGATGTAGCCTAAATTATTGAATCAAAATTCCCTGGAATGGGATACTTTAGAGGGTGATAGTCCCGTAGATAAAGATAATATGGCCATTCTCAAAAAGAGTAGGGCGTCCTGGATTGGACGTCTGAATATGGCAGGATTAACTGCTAACCCTAAATAAAACCAAAGTCCGATAGCAAACTAGTACCGCGAGGGAAAGCTGAAAAGTACCCTTAATAGGGTGTGAAAAGATTTGAAATCTAACAGTTACAGATTGTTACTGCTCCAGTCATTAATTTGACATGGTGTTGTAACGTACGTTTTGAAGAACGGGCCAGGGAATTTATCTATATGGCGAGGCTAATCCTTAAATGGAGTAACCGAAGCGAGAGCAAGTCTGAAAGGGCATTAGTCTTATAGGTAAGACCTGAAGCCAGGTGATCTATTCATGGGTAAGATGAAGTCTCTCGAAAGAGGGATGGAGGTCTGAACCAGTGTTGTGTACATGCACTTGGATGACCTGTGAATAGGGGTGAAAAGCCTATCTAACTTGGCGATGGCTGGTTCCTGCTGAAATATGCCTACGTATAGTCTTGTTTAGCTTGTTGAAGGTGTAAAGTACGGATGGAATTTGCAGGGGCAAAAGCTTACGGAATTCTTTCCAACTCAGAAGCTATCAACTGCGTAAAACAAGAAACAGGAGCGGTATGTAAGATACTGTTCCGAGAGGGGAATAACCCAGACTAAAGTTAAGGTCCCTAAATCTGTGCTAAGTGTTAGTAAAAGGTGTCTTGAACCTGAGACAGTGGGGATGTAAGCTCAGAAGCAGCTATCATTTAAAGAAAGCGTAACAGCTCACCCATTGAGGCTCAAGGCCCTGAAAATGGACGGGGCTAAGCACAGTACCGATACTTTAGAAACACTCAGAAGAGTGTTTTGGTAAGCAGGCGTACTTATTGCGCAGAAGATTTTCCGAGAGGAAGGTTGGAGCGATAAGTAATGAGAATCCTGGTAATAGTAGGAAGTGACTTTCCTGAGAATGGAAAGTGTCAAAAGAGCAAGGTTTCCTTGGCAATAATTTTTAGCCAAGGGTTAGTCAGTACCTAAGTCGTATCTTAACTGAGTACGACGATGGACAGCAGGTTAATATTCCTGCGCTGATTGAATTTTTTGTATAGTGAAGCTTTCGGATAAGCAAGCACTTGAAAGAGTGTTTTCATAAAGAAGTTTGTTGAGGGTAATCCTTAGACGCAAATGAATTTATGAGACAAAATTGCTGAGTCCAAGAGCCCGTGAAAAACACGCTGCTTAACGAGTTTAATCAACTGTACCCATAACCAGCACTGGTGCTCTGGCTTAATAGGCTAAGACATGAAAGGTCAAACCAATTAAGGGAATTCGGCAAGTTAGCCCTGTATCTTCGGATGAAGGGGTGTCTATTTTTGTGTATCTTACAATCTTGTAATTTATGCATTTATAGATCGCAGTGACAAGGACGGCCCGACTGTTTACCAAAAACGTAGCCAAGTGCCAATCCGAAAGGATGTGTATACTTGGTGAGACCTGCCCAGTGGTGGTGTGTAAAACTCCTTTTCAAGGGAACTAAGCCCCATCAAACGGCGGGCGTAACTATGACGCTCTTAAGGTAGCTCAATGCCCTGTCGTATGAATTACGACTTGCATGAATGGTTTAACGTGGTTGTTACTGTCCCTAGTTGGAGCCTTCTGAAAATACCCCGTGGTGAAAAGGCCACGGACGCCTAGTGGGAAGCGAAGACCTTGTGGAACTTTACTGCAACTTGCTGTTGTGGTCTTAGTAAAAATGCATAGAATAGGTGGGAGCGTCGACGCAGTCATTTCGGTGGCTGCTGAGCGATTGTGTAATACCACCCACTTTTACTAAGACTGCTTACTCTTTAGAGGACACCAGCAGGCGGGCAGTTTGACTGGGGCGGTGCCCTGTCGAAAAGATATCGATAGGACCCAAAGACAAGCTCATCCAGCTTGGAAATCTGGAGTTGAGTGCAGAGGCAAAAGCTTGTCTGACTGTATTCTCAAAAGCAAAGAATACAGAGGTGAAAGCCGGGCTCAGAGAACCCACGTGCTTTTTTAATAGAAGCCGTGTCTGATAGAAAAGTTACCCCAAGGATAATAAGCTGGTCGCCCCCGATAGTCCATATTGACGGGGCGGTTTGGTGTTTCGCTGTCGGCTCTCCCTAACCTGCGCGTGCAGAAGCGTGCAAGGGTGTCGGAGTTCACGCATTAAAAGGGATCGTTAGCTGGGTTAAGAACGTCGTGAGACAGTTTGTATGATATCTACTAGGTGTGTTGTTGTCTGAGTGGAACGAGCTTGTAGTACGAGAGGAACCAGGCTCGGATGCCTCTGGTGTGCGGTTGTCATGTGGCAGGCCGCGTAGCTACGCATTGAACGGATAAGAGCTGAATGCATCTAAGCTCGAAGCCGACCGCAAAACGAGACAACTAAGGCCGTCGAAGAAGACGACGTTGATAGAGTTGCTGTGTAAGATTCAAGCTCCGGCGAGAATTTCAGCTCGCAACTACTAAAAGCCTTATTTAGTGTAAAAATAGCTGTGGAAATTGTGCTTATCGTTTTTGAGGTTTTTTCTTTTTTTGAATATATTTTAATTTCTTAAAAAAGTTTATATAACAATGATTTATAATTAAATCATGAGTTTAAATGAAAAAGAAATGAAAAATAATGAATTAAATCCAATAATTTTGGTGATTATCATAATAACATTATTCACATTTATAGTTTCATTTACAGTTTTTTATACTCAAGAAAATTTCTCTACTAGTTGTGGATGCAACCTTCCAATTTGGGTGATTATCATTTCTATCTCATCTTTTGGTTTATTTGCAGGTTCATT
>CAYZJM010000009.1:0-19523 GCA_964479015.1 Candidatus Woesearchaeota archaeon | reverse complement strand
CATGAAGGTGTTTTTGAAATGGATTATGAAGAAGATGAATTTAGATTTGAGTATGATAGAAATAAAGGGAGATGGATTTGCAGTATAATCGGAAGAAGTAATCAAGAGACTTCTACTAGATGTCCTTCGGAGTTAGTTGAATCCTTAGAAGGAAAAAGTTTTTATAAAGGTGCAATATTAATTTTTTCAATTTATTCTGAAGCTTTTCAAAAATCTGAAATAGAAATCGAAGAAAGAAACGAGGATGAAATTGAAGAAGAAATAAATAAAGAAACTGGAGATGAAACTTTTGAATTAAATATAAGAGGTTATGAAGAATTTGAAGAGGTTTTTGAAGAGAATTCAAGGGATTTCCCTGTAGAATTGGGAAATGTAAATTTCAAGGCATTGTTAGTTGCAATTGCACAATATAGTAGTAATTTTGATGAGAAGGGAGAAGGATGGATGATGGGATATGATACAGGAAATGAAGATGTTAAGAGTGGAACAGAACAAATTAAGAGAGTTTCTAGTGTTTTAAAAAGAGCATTTGATGAAAATGAAGAAGATTATGCTCCTTGTTATAATGATGATGTAGGGAGGAAGATTAATTGCATCTTAAGTATATATTTATTTGAAAGTTACGATTCTAGGGATAAAGAGATTATGGAAGAGGTTAAAGGAGTCCTAAGATTACAAGATATGTGGAGAGGGTATATTGATGAATATAGTTAAATGCGGGAGGAAGGATTCGAACCCTCGTAGGCACTAAGCCACTGCGGCCTAAACGCAGCCCGTTTGTCCACTCCGGCACCCCCGCATAGTTATTTCTTGTAAATCGAATATAAAAATGTTTAGAATGTATTTAAGAGATGTTTAAAAATAAGTATCTGTTATTATGGGCAAAACTACTTTTCTTTTTTTGGCCCAGTTTCTTTTTCTTTTTGTTTTATTTTGTCTTCTAATTCAAGTCTTTCTATTAGTTCTTTATACCTGTTTCTTATTGTTACTTCTGTAATTCCTGCAATATCAGCAACTTCTCTTTGAGTTTTTTTCTCATCATTCATTAACGCTGCTACATAAAGTGCTGCTGCAGAAATTCCTGCAGGTCCTCTTCCAGATGTTAACTCAACTTCTTCTGCTTTTTTAAGAATACTTAATGCATCATTTTGTGTTTGAGGAGACAGTCTTAAAACAGAAGAGAATCTAGAAACGTAATCTTTTGGAGAACTTTGTTTTATCTTTATCCCAAGCTTTCTAATAATAAATCTATATGTTCTACCTATCTCTTTTCTCTCTACATCAGATGCAGTAGCCATTTCATCTAGAGTCCTTGGAATGTTGTATGAACGGCATGCAGTATAAAGGCAAGCAGCTATTACGGATTCCATACTTCTCCCCCTTACTAATCCTCTTTGGAGAACATAATTATAGATTCTTGAAGCTTCGTCTCTTACAACGTTAGGGAGATTTAAATAAGAAGATATAACTCTTAATTCTGCCATCGCTAATCTCAAGTTTCTTTCAATAGAAGTGCTTACTCTTTCTTGCCATTTTTTTAATCTTAGAAATTTTCTTGTTTGTCCAGGTTCTAATTTATAGATATCTGAAACCTCTCCCACATTTGTAATCAATCCTTTATCAAATTTTTGCATACTTATAGGAGCTCCACCCCTCCCTTTTTTATTATTTTTATCAAACTTACCTGATAAATCTACTCCAGAATCTACCATTTCTTCTTCTATAACAAGACCGCAATCATTACAAATGATTTCTCCTACTTGAGGGTCATGGGTTATATTAGCACTCCCACATTCGGGACATTTTTTTATATGTGTCATTTTAGAATATAATTTAACAGTAACCTTTATAAAAGGAAAGTGTTTATAAATGTTTCGTTTTTTATGGTTGTTTTAAAGTGGTAAAAAAACAATACTAATTTTAGAGTTATAAATTGCTTATTATCAATATTTTGAAATTTATTTTTTTAGTAGATTTATTATCTGCAGATTTTTATAACAAGTTTATTCTATTAGGACCCCATTAATCATTCCTTCTTGAGTAGGCCTATTGGTTATCCTTACTTTTCCTTTGTCTGTTTCTACAATTGACCCTTTTGTGATTATGTTCTGTCTTGCAAGAAACCTATTTGAAGGTGTTTCAAAAACATTTTTTATTGTGGCTTTTATCATTTTTCCATTAGATTTGATGCTTGCTGTTTGGCCTTTAAGTAAAAATGTTTTTTCGTTTCCTCCTCTTACCCTTGTTTTCTTTCTTTTTTCCTCTCCGAGTCTAACAACTTTCCTTTGCCCTCGCATTCCATGCAATTTCTTTTTTTTCTGTTTCTGATATCTTCCACCCGTTAATTTTCTTCCATATGCCATAGAAGAATATGAAAATTTTGATTTAAATAAGTTTCTGTATTAAAAATTTTTCATTAAGAGATTTTTTATTTGGGACTGATCTTTTTTAGAACAATATGATATACTCCAGTATCAAAACATTTATAAATTCATTCGTGCGAGTTAAATAATGGTTAATGGAATTGAGCGTCCACTGGATTTGCTGAATAATTCAAAAGGAGAAGAAGTTTTAGTTCAGCTTAAGGGAGATAAGCAATATGTTGGAACTTTAATGGCTTTTGATATTCACATAAATCTTGTTTTGGATAATATCAAAGAGATTGAAGATGGCGAGATAAAAAAAAGTTTGGGATTAGGATTCTTGAGAGGAGATACAATAATATTCATTTCTCCAGCATCTACAGCTATGAAGAAAGAGTAGTCACAACCTATTTAAACAATTTATACGTTTTTAATTAATGATAGATGTAACTTTTTTAGGAACTTCGAATGCAATCCCTACTGCCAAGAAGAATCATCCCGCAGTTCTTTTAACATATGAGGGAGAAAATATTCTTATAGATTGCGGAGAAGGAACCCAAAGACAATTTAGAAAAGCTAAATTAAATCCTGGAAAGATTACTAGGATTTTATTAACTCATTGGCATGGAGATCATGTTTTGGGTATTCCTGGACTCTTACAGACTCTCTCTTTAAATGGATATGATAAAACACTTTATATTTACGGACCAAAAGGAACAAAAAAGTCCATAAAAAAGATGAAAGAGATTTTTAGTTTTGTTGGAAATTATAACATTCAAGTAAAGGAAGTTTCTTCTGGGATTTTTTTTAAAGGGAAGGATTTTTATTTAGAATCTAAAAGGATGACTCACGGGATTCGTTGTAATGCTTATACTTTTGTAAAGAAAGATAAAATTAGAATTGATAAAAAAAGGTTAGAAAAAACAGAATTACCAAAAAATGAATTAATTCAAAAATTAAAATTGGGAAAAAATGTGAAGTATAATGGAAAAAAATATAATGCAAAAGATTTGACTTTTAAAGAAAAAGGAAAAAAGATTTCATTTGTTTTAGATACATCTATGAATAAAAAAATTATTCCTTTTGTGAAGAATTCTAATTTATTGATTTGTGAATCTAGTTTGGATTCAAGTTTAGAAAAAAAAGCTAAAGAAACAGGCCATTTAACAGCTAAACAAGCAGGAGAAATCGCAAAAAAATCAAATTCAGAAAAACTTGTTTTAATGCATATTAGTCCTCGTTATGAGAAAGAAATAAAAACAATACTGAATGACACAAAAGGCGCTTTTAAGAAAACAACAATTGCAAAAGATTTTGATTCCATTAAAATAGAACGGGGTAATAAAGAAAATGATTAGTTTTGTTAATCTAATATTTACATGCATTTTAGGGTTTAATTTTGAAAAGAGAAACATTTTAAAGATAATTTTTTCTTAAGCATATAAGCCCTCGTAGCTCAGCTGGATAGAGCATTAGCCTTCTAAGCTAAGGGTCGCAGGTTCGAATCCTGTCGAGGGCGTTTTTTAATATGCAGTTATGAGATATCATTAATATAAGTCCAATATTTTTCTTAATATGTTCTACAACCTTTTTTGGATATATTTTTTAATATGTTTTATTTTGAATAAATACTTAAAAACTTCATTAACAAAAGTTCTTTAAACAAAACTGGTTTATTGTAATTATGCGGAGGTGGCACAGCGGCTACTGCAATCGGTTGCAGCCCGATTTTTCGCGGGTTCGAGTCCCGCCCTCCGCTTATAAAATTTATTATCAGAAGATGCTTTTGAAAAATGCATATTAAAGGTATTTAAGTTTTAAGGAGGTTAAAAGATTATAAAAAATGAAAACTCATACAGAACAATTATGGATTAACACCGAAAAAAGAATCGATTTTGTTAATATTACTGAAAGAATCAAAAAGATTGTGGAAGAATCAAAAGTTAAAGAAGGAATTATTTTAATTAATGCAATGCATATAACTGCGAGTGTTTTTATCAATGATAATGAATCAGGGTTGTTAGAAGATTTTAGAAAATGGCTTGAAAAATTAGCTCCAATGAATGTGGATTTATATAATCATAATCTAACCGGAGAGGATAATGCTTATGCACATTTGTGGAGAACAATCATGGGGAGAGAGGTGAGTATCTCAATCTCTAATGGGAAGTTAGATTTTGGCCCTTGGGAATCTATTTTTTATGGAGAATTTGATGGACAAAGGAAAAAAAGAATTCTTATAAAAATTTTAGGGGAGTAATCAGATAAAAAATTTAGAAAGAGAATTTAAAGACAATTAACAGAGAAAAATAATTGAAAAATTTATATACTTCTCTCACATAATAGTAGTGCCTAAATCAAAATTGAGTCCTAAATGGTATTTATAGTTAAAAAGAAAATTCATGGTAGAGAGTATTATTATCTTAATGAGAATAAAAGAGTTCTTGATGAGAAAGGTGGTACAAAAGTAAAAACTAAAACTCTTGCATATCTTGGAAAAACAAAAGAAGAAGCAGAAAAGAAAAAAGAAGAAATTCTTAAAAAGCTTAGTAAAGAGAAAAATATAATGGATGAAAAAAATCAGAAATCAAAAATGGAAAAAGAAGAGAACAATATTTCTATAGATGAAATGGCAACATTTTGTAAAAGAAGGGGATTTGTTTATCCTTCAGGAGATATTTATGGAGGGTTAGCCGGTTTTTGGGATTTAGGTCATTTAGGTGTTGAGTTGAATAATAATCTAAAGAAATACTGGTGGAACTTCCATGTTTATAAAAGAAGAGATATTGTTGGGATAGATGGGAGTATAATCACAAACCCCAAGGTTTGGGAAGCTTCAGGTCATGTTGGACATTTTGTGGATATCGCAGTGATTAATAAAAAAACAAAAGAAAAATTTAAAGTTGATAAACATGAGTTGAATGATTATAAAGAAGATTCTAATTTTGAAGTTAAGGGAGAGTTTAATCCAATGTTCACTACCCAAGTTGGCCCCGTTAAAGAAGGTTCATTAAAATCTTATCTTAGGCCTGAAACGGCACAAATAATTTTTACTAATTTTAAATATGTTCAGGAAAATGCAAGGATGAAATTACCTTTTGGAATCGCCCAGATAGGAAAATCTTTTAGAAATGAAATTGCTCCTCGTGATTTCCTTTTCCGCACTCGCGAATTTGAACAGATGGAGATAGAGTATTTCATTAATCCGAATAAAAGTTGTCCTTATGAAATTGGAGAATCAGAAATTCTTGTTTGTTCTGAAGAGATGCAGAATCAAAAAGAAGAAACAAAAAAGATGACTTTTAAAGAAGCTTATGAAAAAAAGATAATAAAAACTAAATGGCATGCTTACTGGCTCGAAAAAGAATTCTCTTGGTTTGTCAATTTGGGAGCAAATCCTTCTAAATTTAGGATAAGACAACACGTCTCTGACGAGAAATCTCATTATGCGCTGGACACATGGGATTTAGAATATGAATTTCCTTTTGGATGGAAAGAACTTTTAGGGATGGCTAATAGGACCGATTATGATTTAATTCAACATGAAAAGTTTTCAAAAAAAGATTTAAAGATATTTGATGATGAAACGGGAGAAAAAATATTACCTCATGTTGTTTGTGAACCTAGTTTAGGAGTCGGAAGAGATTTATTGGTTTTTTTATTTGACTCATATTTTTACGACGAGAAAAGAAAGAATATTGTTTTAAAACTACATCCAAAACTCGCTCCAATAAAAGCAGCAATTTTTCCAATAATAAAAAAAGAAGATTATGAAAAAGTATCTTTAGATGTTTTTGAATTATTAAGTGAAGAATGGAATGTAATTTATGATAAGAGTGGAAGTATTGGAAAACGTTATGCAAGAAATGATGAAGTAGGTACACCTTTTTGTATTACCGTCGACGAAAAAAGTTTAGATAGAAATGATGTTACAATAAGAGATAGGGATACGGCAAAGCAGATTAGGGTTAAAGTTTCAGAACTTAAGGATGTTTTAAGAAAATTAATCAACAAAAAAATTGATTTTGAGGAAGTAGGAGAAATTGTTGATTAGTTTTTTACATTTTTCTCGTCGGTTTTAATTTTTAAAACATTTTTTGTATTTTTAATAAAGCGAAGAATTTTTAAACAATTAAATCTTATAATTAATAACTAAAAAGAGGTTGAGTTAATGGTTGCAAAAAAAACTGCTAAAAAGAAAACAGCAAAGAAAGGAGCAAAGAAAACTGCAAGAAAGCCAGCAAAGAAAACTGTAAGAAAGGTTGCAAAGAAACCCGCTGCTAAGAAAAAGACTGCAAGAAAGCCAGCAAAGAAAACTGTAAGAAAGGTTGCAAAGAAACCTGCTGCTAAGAAAAAGACTGCAAGAAAGCCAGCAAAGAAAACTGTAAGAAAGGTTGCAAAGAAACCTGCTGCTAAGAAAAAGACTGCAAGAAAGCCAGCAAAGAAATCTAGCTCCAGAAAAACTGCTAAAAAAAGAAGATAATCTTCTTAAAATTTTTTAGTTTTTTATTTATATATTTTCAATAATTTTTTAAACTTTTTTTTATTATTTTTTTAATGGATGAGTGCATATTTTGTAAAATTTCTCATGGAGAGATTATTTCTAAAAAGATTTATGAAAATTGCAATTTCTTTTCAATCTTAGATGCCAACCCTAAAGTAAAAGGACATAGTTTGGTAATATCCAAAGATCATATTGAAAATATTTTAAGTTTACCAGACAATCTTTCTCAAGACCTTTTAGATTGTATAAAAAATACTGCATCTAAACTAATGGATGAAGAAAATGTTGAGGGGTTTAACGTTTTGAGTAATAATTTTGATGTAGCTGGACAGATTATTAACCATCTTCATTTCCATGTTCTTCCAAGAAGGAAAAATGATGGAGTTAAATTAGTTTAATTTTGAAAATTTTTTATTAAATTCTTTTGATTAATAATCAATAAATCTTTTAGATATTATGGTTATGGCGCTGGAGGGATTCTAACCCTCGATCTCGGCCTCATGAGAGCCGCGCTTTAAACACTAAGCTACAGCGCCGTAAATAAAAAATAATAAGAAAAAGTTTTAAAGTTTCCTACTAGTGTTGATTTGTTATTTCTTTGCTAAAACTATCTCTATTGTTGACACGTTCACTTTTTTCCCATCTTTGCTTTCAAGTTCTTCACTGCCAACTTGTATGTCCTTCACTTCAACTTCTTGTTCTTTCATAAATCTTCTTTTGACAACTTCTGCAACGTCTACTGCTCGGTTAATGAGCTTACCTCTTGCTTTGATTGTCACTTCACTCTTATTTTGAGTAGTGAACTGGACAACAACACTTGTAACATAATTCATAAACGGTTTTTGACCGATATAAACTACATTGTCGTCTTGTTTTTCTTGTTCTGTCATTTGGTTTCTGTTTTTAATTTAGTTAATATACTAAATGAGCAGATTTTCTTTTTCTTGTTTCTTAGTTTTTGTTAGATACCCAGCTACTTGGTTCCTGATTTTTTTGCTGGGGAGAGTTCCTTTTAAGATTGTTTTATTTTTTTTGAAATCTTCTGTAATCTCTATCCCTTCTTCCATAATCGTTTTTGCTGTTCTTTTGATTAGTTTTGATTTAATTTTTCCCATTTTAGTCTCCATTTGCCTAATTATTTAAAGGTTTTGCTCTTGAAAATAGACAATTTTTTCCGTTTTAAAAGGAAGAAATGGGTAGATAATGGCTGATAAGACAAAAAGAATTATTGGTTCTTATTCTATTTTTTCAATATCTTTAAGGTGTTTTATAGCATTTATTAGATTGTTTACTCTTTTAAGAGGTTCCCCAAAACTAATAATCTTATAAGGTATCTCTAGTTCAGAAGATTTTTTATACGCTTTATTAATTTCTTCTTCACTAATCCTTTTTTTGTTATAGGCAATAATTAAATATTCTTCTCCGTTTTTGGTTACCTTAAATGTTATATTTTCTTTAGTTATTTCTACAATATCAACGATCTCAACATTATTTTTTGAGAGATGTTCTTTTATAGTATTAAAGAATCTGTTATCTTTTTGTGAGGAATTCTTCTTCCTTTTTTTTGTTTTAGTTTTTTTTGGCTTCTTTTTTTCTTTGTCAAAAATGTCTAATTCTTCAGCTTTTTTTTCAAATTGCTGTGACTCTTTTTCAGATTTTTGTTCCTTTTGTTCTCCTTCTTTTCCTTCTTCCCTTTTCTTTTCTTTAGATGTTATTCTTAGATTGTATTCTTCTTGAGGAGTAAGATAGTACCTCCATATTAACTCTTCATTTTTTCTAAAAGGTACTGCAAAATCTTTAATTGCTCTTAAGGCTACTCTTATTGCAGGATCTTGTTGAGTGTCTTTTAAGAATCTTTTTTCTTTTAAAAGGGTATAAGCTTCTTTTTCTTTACTTTTTAAGTGGTAAGAGTAATTTTCTAATTGAGATTCCTGTCCTCGCAAATAGTAAATGGGGGAGTTTCCAACTTTCATGCTAGAAATCTTTATTCTTTTTTCAGATAATAATTCTGAAAGAAAAGCAGAAGTAAATAAAATGCTTTGTTCAATCTCTCTTGATATATGAACTGGCAAACTTGGACCTTTTTGTTCAAGTGTAGAGATTATCTTCTGTTTTAATTGAGATGTATCTTTTTGAGGCATGTTATAAAAAAAAGTAAGAGGGTTATAAACTTTCTGTTAACTATGGTTTAATCCATTTTATTTCGTAGTAAACAATCCCGCCTTCAGAATCAACAATTGCAATCAAGAGTCTTTTTTTTGTTGAGTGTGCTACCCTATTTTTTGATGAAAACTCATGCCAGTTGAATCTTCTAGTTTCTTCATCTGTAAAAACAATCCATCTTGCATGACTCTTTCCTGGACGTGAATTTTTTTCGTATACTCTAAATTCTGCACCAAATTTTAATGCTGTTTTAACAGTATAACCTTTTTCTCTTAAATCTTTAAACACAAGATATTTTGTTTCTATTTTATTATCTTTTCTTTTGAATTTATTCATTAGTTCTTCCTTAGATAACTTTTTCTTTGTTGATGATACTTCCATCTTTTTCTTTTCTACTAAAAAAATTACTTCTGAGGGAGAGTATTGGATTTTTTCCCCTATATTTTCTCCAAAGTTACTTTTTTTATAAAGTGTAAATGCTTCTTCAGAATTACTTGAAACAATTCCTCCTAACATATAGGATTGTATTTTTTTCATATTTAAGGTGAGATTGCATAATATTTAAAACTTCTTCAAATGGAAAATAATTTAAAATCTATAATTATGGAAAAATATGGAAGAAATAGATTTTGCTAAAGTAGAAAAGAAATGGCAAGATAAATGGAAAAAAAAGAAAATTTTTGAAGTAAAAGAAAACTCAGAGAAGGATAAGTTTTATTGTTTAGAGATGTTTCCATACCCTTCTGGATCAGGATTACATATAGGACATTCATTCAATTATACTCTTGGAGATATTCAAGCAAGATTTTGGAGATTAAAAGGAAAAAATGTCCTTTATCCTATGGGTTTTGATAGTTTTGGTTTGCCTGCAGAAAATGCAGCAATAAGAGCAGGAGAACATCCAAAAGAGTATACAAAAAAATCAATAAGCTACTTTTCAAAACAAGCTTATGCACTAGGATTAAGTTACGATTGGAGTAGGATGATTTCAACGCATAGCCCTAAATTTTTTAAATGGGATCAATGGATTTTTTTAAAGCTTTTTGAAAAAGGACTTGTTTATAAGAAAAAGGCTTCAGTAAACTGGTGTCCTAAATGTAAGACAGTTTTAGCAAATGAGCAAGTACATAACGGGAAATGTGAGTATCACGGGGATACTGATGTAGAGATTAGACATCTTGATCAATGGTATTTTAAGATTACTGATTATGTTGAAGAGTTAAATGATTTTTCTAAATTAAAAGGATGGCCAGAATTAATTAAAAAACTACAAAAGAATTGGATAGGGAAAAGTTATGGAAGCGAAATTTTGTTTGAGGTAAACGGAGAGAAATGGCCTGTTTTTACTACAAGGCCAGATACTCTTTTCGGGGTTAGTTTTATGGTTATTTCTGCTCAACATCCAAAATTGATGGAAATAGTTACAAAAGAAAAAAGAGAAGAGGTTAATAATTTTCTTAAGAAGTTAAAAACAGTAAGTGAAAAATCAAAGGGTTCTGACCAAATGGAAAAAGAGGGCGTTTTTACAGGGAGTTATGCGATTAATCCGTTAACTAATGAAAAGGTTCCTGTTTATACCGGGAATTTTGTTCTTGCAGATTATGGTTCAGGGATGGTAATGGCTGTTCCTGCACACGACCAAAGAGATTTTGATTTTGCAAAGAAGTATCAACTCCCAATAAAAGAGGTGATTAAACCAAAAGAAAAAAATGAGGATATCTACAGAAAAAGTAACGAGAAAGATAGCGAGAAAGATAGTGAGTTGTTAAAATCTTATTCAGGAGAGGGCCATTTAATTAACTCGGGGGAGTTTAATGGATTAGATAATACAAAAGCAAAAGAAAAGATTGTGAAATATCTTGAAGAGAGAAATTTAGGAAAGAAAAAGGTGCAGTATAGATTAAAAGATTGGTTAGTTTCAAGACAAAGATATTGGGGGACTCCAATTCCTATTGTCCATTGTGAAAAATGTGGTCCTGTGAGTGTTCCAGAAGAAGACCTTCCAATTGAGCTTCCAGATAAGGTTGATTTTGGAAAGGGAAATCCTTTAGAAACAAATGAAGATTGGATTAACACGAAATGCCCTAAATGTGGAGGAAATGCTAGAAGAGAAACAGATACGATGGATACTTTTGTTAATAGTAGTTGGTATTATTTGAGGTATTGCGACCCAAATAATGATAAAGAAATTTTTGATAAAAAAAATATAAATTATTGGTGTCCTGTCGATTTTTATATTGGTGGAAAAGAACATGCAACTATGCACCTTATTTATGTAAGATTTTATACTAAATTTTTAAGAGACCTTGGTTTATTAAATTTTGATGAGCCTGTTGTGAAATTATTTAATCAAGGAATGATTCATGCAAAAGATGGAAGAAAAATGTCAAAGTCATTAGGGAATGTTGTTGACCCAATGAAGATTATTAAAGAAAAAGGTGCGGATTCATTAAGGATGTTTCTGGTTTCTGTTGCAACCCCTGAAAGTGATTTTAATTGGAGTGATATAGAAGTTGAAGGGGCTCATAAGTTTCTTAAGAAAGTATACAGTTATTTCAAAGAAGTAAAAATCGGTAAATCAGATGAAAGGACTGAGAGCAAACTTAATAAAACAATTATAGAAGTTGAAGAAAACATAAAAAATGTTAAATATAATCTAGCAGTTATTAAATTAAAGAAACTTTTTGAAGATTTTCCGTTAGAAACAAGTAAAGAAATTCTTGAATCTTTTTTGAAATTATTACACCCTTTTTGCCCACATATCACAGAGGAGTTATGGGAGAGATTAGGAAATAGGGAATTTATTAGTGCCGAAAAATGGCCTGAACCAGATAAAAACAAAATTAATGAAAAATTTGAAAGGGAAGAAAAAGCGATTGAAAATTTAGTTGAAGATATAAGATCTGTTTTAAAGATGGTTAAAGATAGAGGAAAAACGCCTAGTAAAGCTTCTATCTATGTATTGCCTAATGAACTTGAAGAGTTTGAAAGAGGGTTTGAAGTTTTAGAAAGGAGAACAGGTTTAGAGATAAATCTTTATGCAGTCAATGACCCTAGGATTAAATCTGGAGAGTTAGATCCCGAAAAGAAATCAAAAAAAGTAAAGCCAGGAAAACCAGGGATATATTTAGAATAATTCGGTTTTTTAGAGATTTTTTGAATATTTTTAGAAGGAAATTTAATCTTAAAATTATTAAAATTAAATGCTTTTATGAAGTCAGTGGGATCAATAAGAGTAGATAAGTTTTTATAATTATTTTTCTCTTTAATTTTATGAAGGATATGTTAAATAAAAGGGGTATTGGTTATAAAAAAAAGATATTCTCTTTAAGATTTAAAAACAAAAAGAGGAAGATAATTTCAATGATAAGCATCTTATTTTTTATTATTTTGGTTTTAGTTTTTAGCATAAACTTTTTTGAAATTTTTGGATTTCAAGAAAGTTCAGAAGGAGAGGTTTTACCACAATGTGGGGATGGAACTTTTTATAATAAATGTTCTTTAGATGAACCTTACTTCTGTTCAAATGGGACTTTAATCGGAAAATCTTCTATGTGTGGTTGTCCAGAGGGGTTTGTAAAAAAAGGAGAGTCCTGCACTTCAGAATATCTCAAAGAACCCAAGAAGATTACATTAAATTATACTTTTAAGGGGGAACAAAGAAAGATGGAGCTTTCTGTTTATAAAGAATTTGTCGATTATCTTTCAAAACTTCCGGATTTTATTTATTATTCTAAAGGAGAAAAACCTTTAAGAAGAAATTTTAAATTAAGAAAAATAGAAGAAGAGACTCAAAGAGAATTGATTCTATCTCTTGTTAAAAAAATCCAAAATCTAGTCCCTGATAGCAAGGTAGATCAGGCAAGAATTGCTATAAGTATTGTACAGAATATTCCGTGGGGGAGTTCTGGAGAGACAAATTCATGGGGAGAAAATACTATAGATAAAACAAGATATCCTTATACTGTTCTTTATGATCTAAAAGGAGTTTGTGGAGAAAAATCAGAATTACTTGCTTTGTTATTAAAAGAAATTGGTTATGGAACAGCAATAATTTATTATTCTGAGGAGAATCATGAAGTTTTGGGAATAAAATGTCCTGTAGAAGAAAGCTTGAATCAAAGCGGATATTGTTTTGTAGAAACAAGTGGTCCTGCAATTATTACGGATTCTTCAATAAGATATGTTGGGGGTATTAATTTAGAATCTAATCCGGAAATTTTAGTATTAACCAGGGGGATTTCACTTCCTAAAGGACTTGAAGAATACGAGGATGCAGAAAAGATGAGAAAGATAAATGAAGGTTTTAAAGAAAAAGGAGCAATTAATCTTTTATCTAAATTGGAATTAGATCGTTTAGGAGAAAAGTATGGTTTAATTAGAAGTTATAATATGAATTGATATTTTATTATTTGGGAAAAGTTTATTAAAACAAAAAGTAGTGGTATATTTATATTTAAAAAATAGACAAAAAAATGAGGGTTGCAATAAACGGTTTGGGGAGAATTGGAAGGCTTGCTCTAAAAATTGGTTTAAAAAAAGGAGTTAATATCGTCGCAATTAACGATTTGGTAGATACTAAAACTCTTGCATATCTAATAAAACATGATTCTGTTTATGGTTCGTATGATGGAGGTGTAGAATTTGATAAAGATTTCCTTAAAGTAGGGAGGAAAAAAATAAGAGTTTTTTCAGAAAAAAATCCTGAAAATTTACCATGGAAAGATTTGAAAGTAGATGTTGTTATTGAATCTACGGGAATGTTTACTTCTAACGATGAAGCATCAAAACATCTAAGGGCTGGAGCTGAAAGGGTTTTAATTTCTGCCCCTGCAAAGAACCCAGATATTACTGTGGTTAAAGGGGTTAATGATAACAAATTAAGGAAAGCTCATAAAATTGTTTCTATGGCTAGTTGCACTACAAATTGTTTAGCCCCCATGGTGAAGATCTTAAATGATAAATTTGGAATTAAAAAAGGATTTTTAACTACCGTTCATGCATATACTGGAAATCAGAGTGTTGTGGACAGTCCTAGAGAGAAATTAAGGAGAGGTCGTGCTGCAGCAATGAATATTGTTCCAACAAGTACTGGAGCAAGTAAAGCTGTTTCAGAAGTAATCCCTGAATTAGATGGGAAATTAGATGGATTGGCTATGAGGGTTCCTGTATCTTGCGGGAGTATTGTTGATTTTGTAGCAGAATTAAATGAGATTGTGAATAAAGAAAAGATTAATAAAATTTTTAAAGAAGCTTCTAACAAAGAACTAAAAGGAATTCTTAAATATAGCGAGGAAGAAATTGTCTCTTCAGATGTTATAGGAGATAATTCTTCATGTATTTTTGATAGCGCTTTGACTATGGTTAAGGGAAATACTGTAAAGGTGATGGGATGGTATGATAATGAGTATGCATATAGTTATAGGTTGATTGATATTCTGAAAAAGATGTAAAATGATAAAGAAAGGGTTGAATAATCTTTTAGAAGCAGACCTTAAAAATAAAACTGTTTTATTGAGGTCAGATATAAATTCTAATGTTGTGAATGGAAAAGTTTTACTTTCTGAGAGAATCAAGAAATCTGTGAAAACAATCAAGTTTCTTAAAAGTAAGGGGGCTAAAGTAGTGGTTATCTCTCATCAAGGGAGAAATGGAGAAAATGATTTTGTTTCATTAAAACAACATGCAAAGTTATTGAATAATTTTGTTAAAATCGGTTTTGTTCCAGATATTATTGGAAAAAAAGCAGAAAAGAAAATCAAGTCTCTTAAAGAAGGAGAGGCCATTTTATTAGAAAATATAAGGAATCTTAATGAAGAGTTTACTCCTGAAAATAAAAAGAGCAATAAACTTATAAGAAAATTTTCTGATTGGTTTGATCTTTATGTTAATGATGCTTTTTCTGTTTGTCATAGAAAACATACTTCAATTATAAGTTTTCCCAAATATCTAAAAAGTTATCCCGGACTCCTTTTATCAGAGGAGATTGATGCTCTCTCTAAGATAGATTTGAAAAACTGTTTGTGTATTCTTGGGGGGGCTAAACCAGAGGATAATATAAAACTAGTTGGGAAAAATAAAATTCTTTCTTGTGGACTTTTTGGACAGATGGTTTTGATTGCAAGGGGCAATGATTTGGGCGCTCAAAATAAATTTTTGAAAAAACAAATTTCAGATTACGAAGGAATTTTGGGTAAATTAAAAGAAAAATCTAATAAGAATATTTCTGCTCCTATTGATTTTGCTGTAAAAGTTAAGGGTAAGAGAAGAGAAAAATTGTTAAAAGATTTTCCGAGTAAGCACGAGATTTTTGATATTGGTAAAAAGACACAAAAAAAGTATGTGCGTGAGATTCGTAAGGCAAAATCAATTTATATGAAAGGTCCTGTAGGATTTTATTCTAACAAAAGATTTTCAAAAGGGACAATTAAAATTTTAAAAGCGATATCAAAGAATAAAGGTTTCTCCTTGTTAGGAGGAGGGCATTTAACCGAAGCGATAAAAAAATCAAAAATTCCTAGAAAAAATTTTGGATATGTTAGTCTCTCAGGAGGAGCTTTGTTGAGATATATATCTGGAGAAAAACTTCCAGGGTTAGAAGCATTAAGGAATTAGGAAAAACAAGAGGGTAACAAAACCTTTATAATTTATGCTTATTTCTTTAAGGAAATAGATTAAAGAGGGAGAAATATGTTTGATATAATAAGTTTTGGTTCAGCAGTTTTAGATATTTTTGTAGACACAGGTATCCCTGAAAAAGGCAGATATCTTTCATATCCGGTAGGTAGTAAGATTGCGGTGAAAAATATGCATTTTGATGTAGGAGGAGGGGGAACTAATACTGCTGTTGCTTTTTCAAGATTGAATTTAAAGACAGGATATATTGGTAAACTTTCTGATGATTTTGGAGGGAAAAAGATTCTCAAACTATTAAAAAAAGAAAAGATAAAATTTTTAGGAGTAATTGAAAAAAAGTCTATAGGTGGATACTCAATCATATTAGATAGTAAAGAAAATAATAGGACTATCTTTACCCATAAAGGGGCCAATAATAATCTGAAATTCTCTGAATTAAATAAAAGTAAAATAAAGACCAAATGGTTATATCTTTCTTCTTCTTCAAAAGACACATTTAAAACCCAAAAAAGAATAGCAAAAAGATTGCATAAAAAAGGAACAAAAATCGCATTTAATCCGAGTAGTTATCTTATTGAAAAGAAGAATTTGAAAGAAATATTAAAAATTTGTGAAATTTTGGTTTTGAATAAAGAAGAAGCTAAGATGTTGACTAAATCCGATAATCTTTTAGAAGGATTGAATAAGTTGGGCCCGAATATTGTTGTAATCACTGATAAAAACAAAAAAGTTAAAGCGTATAAAGATGGAGAAGTTTATGAAATCATTCCAAATAAAATTAAGGTTATTGAAAGGACCGGTGCAGGGGATGCTTTTGCTTCTGGTTTTGTAGCAGGACAAGTTAAGCATAAAAGTATTGAAGAAAGTTTAAAGTTAGGGTTAGAAGAAGGGGAGTCAGTAATTAAGTACTTTGGGGCTAAAAACAATTTAATTAGGAGGAAATTGAAATGAAAAAGATTTCTTTGTCAAGAATAACACGAAAGGGAAAGGCAATTTATTTAGCTTATGATCACGGATTAGAACACGGGCCAATAGAGTTTAATGATAAAAATGTTGATCCATTATATATAATTGATATTGCTAAAAAAGGGAAATATAATGGAGTAGTTTTCCAAAAAGGTATAGCAGAAAAATATTATAAAGAGATTAAGGAATCAAAAGTTCCATTAATTGTGAAGCTGAATGGTAAGACAAAGATTAGAAAAGGGGAACCTTATTCTCCTTCATTAGGGAGCGTTGATGAGGCCTTGGATTTGGGAGCTAGTGCTGTGGGCTATACACTATATGTGGGGAGTGAATATGAACCTAAGATGTTTGAGGAATTTAGAGAGATAGAAAAAGATGCTCATTCTAAAGGATTACCAGTGATTGCGTGGATATACCCTAGAGGTAAAGCTGTTAAAAACGATGTTTCAAAAGAAATTATCGCTTATAGTGCAAGGATAGGTTTAGAGTTAGGGGCAGATATAGTGAAGATAAAATATGGGGGAAAGAAATTAGATTTAAAGTGGGCTGTAAAATCTGCGGGAAAAACGAAAATAGTTCTGTCAGGAGGTGTTAAAAAAGAAAGTAAGGAATTTTTGAAAGAAGTTAAAGATATTATGAGCACAGGAGCTATAGGCTTAGCAGTAGGTAGAAACGTTTGGCAATCTAAAAACCCTATGAAGGTAACTAAAGAACTTAGAAAGATAGTTTTTAGTGAATAAATCTTGTAGGTTTTAATTAAAATGAAAATTGTATTTTTTGAAGCAGAAGAGGAAGAAAAAAATTTTTTTAAGCGCAATTTAAAAGACCATGATTTAGTTTTTATTGATGAACCTCTTAACAAGGATATAGAAAAAGATATAGGAAACAGAAAGTTAAATGATGTTAAAGATGCAGACATTATTTCCGTTTTTATTTATTCAAAGATTAATAAGAAAGTTTTAGGCAATTTTAAAAATTTAAAAGCAATTGTAACAAGGTCTACTGGTTTTGATCATATTGATGCAGGGGAATGTAAAAAAAAGAAGATTTCTATTTTTAATGTTCCTCTTTATGGGGCTCATACCGTTGCAGAGCATACTTTTGCCTTAGTCCTCTCTTTGTCTAGGAGGATTGTAGAGTCTTCTAATAGAACAAGAAAAGGAAACTTTTCTTTAGAAGGTTTGTCGGGAGTTGACCTGAAAGGAAAAACGCTTGGGATAATAGGAGTAGGGAGTATAGGGAGTAACGTTGCTAAAATTGCAAAAAGTTTTGGGATGAATGTTTTAGTTTATGATATAAAGAAAAATATTTTACTTTCTAAAAAAATTGGATTTAATTATGTAGATTTAGAGAGTTTGTTAAAAAACTCTGATTTTGTAAGTATCCATCTAGTTTATAATAAAAAAACATACCACTTATTAAACAAAAAAAGAATTAATTTAATGAAAAAAGGAGCTTTTTTAATTAATACCTCAAGAGGAGGAATCGTTGACACAAAAGAATTAGTCAGAGCGTTGGATGAAGGAAGATTAAGAGGAGCAGGGATTGATGTTCTTGAAGAGGAATATTTGATAAAAGAAGAAGCACAATTACTTTCAAAAAATTTTCCAAGAGAAAAATTAAGTAATCTTCTCGAAAATCATATGTTGCTTAAATTTGATAATGTAATAATCACCCCTCACAACGCTTTTAATAGTAAAGAATCTATAAAAAGAATAATGGAAACAACATTGGAAAGTATTAATTGTATTGCAAATAAAAGGAAATGCAAAAATAAGGTTAAGGTTAAAGGATGATTACAATAATTAATTTTAAGACATATCTTCAAGGGAAAGATGTTTTAAAACTTGCTAAATCAATCGAAAAAGTCAATAAAAAGATTATTATAGGAGTTCAATCAACAGACATTAAAGAGATTTCTGAAAAGACAAATTTGAGGGTTTTTGCTCAGCATGTTGATTATTTTAATCCTGGAAGGAATACAGGATTCATACTTCCTGAAGCAGTAAAAAAACAAGGGGCAAAAGGAGTTTTTTTAAATCATTCAGAGCACAGATTATCTTTTGATGTTTTAAAAAAAAGTGTAAAAAGATGTAAGCAGATTAATTTAAAGACTGTAATTTTTGCCTCTAATTTAAAAGAAGCTTTAAAAATAAAAAAATTAGATCCAGACTATTTGGTTGTAGAACCTCCAAAGTTAGTTTCAGGGGGTATTTCTGTTTCGAGGGCAAAACCAGGATTGATTAAAAAGATTCATAAAAAGTTTGGGAAAAATTTTATTGTAGGCGCAGGGATTAAAAACTCAGAAGATGTCAAATTATCTATAAGTTTAGGTGCTTCAGGGATTGCAGTTTCATCAGCCATCACTAAATCGAAAAATCCTTCTAAAAAATTAAAGAAATTGATTGATTATTAAGAATTCTTGTTTTTGATTAATTAGACATTAGTTTTAAACCAGTATTTTCATCATACTCTCTTTTTATATCTTCTTCAAAAAAAGTAACTTTTATCTCAAGAGTGGCAGAGATAATCATTTTATTAACATGTCCTCCAATAGTCTTCATTTCTGAATCTGAAAATACCCCATGAGCATGGATTACTAAATCTTCTTTAGATTTTGCAATATTCCCAGAAAAAGAGACTACTTCTAAATTCTTTTTAAATTCTTTTTCTAGATATTCTTTAACATTTAGGTCGTAATAAGATAAGCTAACTTCTCTACAAGCACCTAATCCAAAAAAGAATCCGCTTTTTAATCCATTATTTTTGCAGTATTCTTTTAATACACTGATTACCTCCTCTCCTTGATTAAATCTTAGAACCTTACTGTTTTTATTTTCATTTTTTATTTCCATTTTAATCTTTTATAATATTTTTTAAATAAGAAGTAT
>CAYZJM010000008.1:0-20732 GCA_964479015.1 Candidatus Woesearchaeota archaeon | reverse complement strand
AAGAGGTAAAAAATAATTCTCAGGAACAGATTCATGATCTTTTGTTTAGTAGAGAAATCGGATGGCAGGAAATTATTTATGATTTGATTAACTCTGAGCAGTTAGATCCGTGGGATATTGACATTACTACTTTAACAAATAAGTATCTTGAAAAGATTAAAGAGCTTGAAGAAGATTTTTTTATTTCGAGTAAAGTTCTTTTAGCGGCTGCACTTCTTTTAAGAATAAAATCAGAAATTCTTCTTAATCAATACATCAAAAGTGTTGATGAAATTCTCTTTGGAAAGAAACAGCAAAAATTAGAGATAAATGATACAATAATCGAAATTGATGAAGAAATCCCTCCTCTTATCCCTAAAAGCCCTATACCGCGGTTTAAAAGGGTTACATTAAACGAATTAATACAATCTTTAGACAAAGCTATTACAACAGAAAATAGGAGGATAAAAAAAGAGATAATAAACAGAAATGCATTAAGAGAAACCTCTTTTTCACTCCCAAAGAAAAAATTCAATCTTCAAAGTAAATCTAGAGAAATTCATCAAAGATTAATTGATTATTTAAAAGAAAATAAAGAAACAAAAAAAATTCCATTTAGCCAACTAATCAAAGGAGATAATGAAGAGAAAATAATCTCATTTGTTTTACTTTTGCAATTAGAGAATCAACAAAAAATATGGTTAGAACAAGAAAACCATTTTTCAGATATTTATGTTTGGTCTAAAAAAACCTATCTAGAGAACAATCCAGACCCCTTGGAAGAGTTAAAAAAAGAGTTAGAGCAAATTGAAGAAAAAATAGAGAAGAAAATAGAAAAACAAGTGAAGAAAAAAGAAGAAAAGAAAAATCTAGCAAAGAAAAGAAAGAATAAAGAGAAAAATGAAGAAAAGAAGAAAGAGAAAGTTGAAAAAAGAAGTAAAAAAGATAGTGAATAAGTTTTAAAAACGGTTTAGGTAAATTTTTAAACGGTTTTTCGATATAAATATATGAATCTAGCAGTACTTTTTTCAGGAGGGAAGGATTCTGTTTTTTCAACGTATTTATCTAAAAAGGAAGGGCATAAAATTTCTTGCCTAATCTCAATTTTTTCAGAGAATAAAGAAAGTTATATGTTTCATACCCCTTCTATCTCAAAAGTAAAAAAACAATCTCAAGTTATGGAAGTTCCCCTTTTAATAAAGGAAACAAAAGGAGAAAAAGAGGAAGAGCTTGAAGATCTTAAGAAAGCAATAGAAGAAGCTAAAGAAAAATATAGTATTGAAGGGATTGTTACAGGGGCGGTTGAATCAGTATATCAATCTTCAAGGATAAAAAAAATTTGTGATGAGCTTGATTTAATTTGTATAAATCCTCTTTGGAAGAAAAACCAAATTAAACTTTTAGAAGAATTAATTGAGAATGATTTTAAAGTGATAATTACAGGTGTTTTTGCTTATCCTCTTGATAAAACTTGGCTTGGCAGAGAGATTAATGAAAATTTTTTGGAGGATGTTAAAGAAATGAATGAAAAATATAAGATATCTCCTGCAGGAGAGGGAGGGGAGTTTGAGAGTTTTGTACTAAACTCTCCTTTATTCAAAAAATCATTAAATATCCAAAATAAAGAGATATTAAAAGAAGGAGAAAATTCTTGGAGAATGGAGATTGAATTAGATGATATATTAAAAAAGGATTAAAAACAGTTTAAAAATTTTACAATTTACTTTCAACAACCGATACCTCTTTTCCAGTTTTCATTTCTTTAATCTTAAACTTCTTTGTTTTAATCTCTTTTTCTCCAACGAAGATTACACGGTTGATGTTATATGAATTTGCATATTCTAAAGCTTTAGAAGGTTTTCCGTAATAGATTGTAACATTTCTTCCTCTACTCCTTAATCTTTGAGCAAGTTTTATTGTTTCCTTATCTTTGTTTATTGAAACAAGAAGGGTCTTATCTAATTTTAATACTAGATTTGTTACAACAGATAATCTTTCTAAACTGGCTGAAAAACCGATAGAAGGAACATCGTTAAAAGTGTAAGCTCCTCCCCCGAAGATAGTTTCACGAATTTTATTTGTTTTAACTTCAAAAATAGTCCCATCATAATAAGAAAGACCTCTTGCAAGATAAGGTGAAAAAACAATTTTTATTCCATAATTTTTACATATCTCTTTTAATTTGATAATTTCACTATAAGAAGAATATTCCTTAAACGATTCTTCTTTTTGTTTTAAAATTTTTAAAATATTTCCAGCGTCTAATCTTTTTAGTTTTTCTTGGACATCTTTTTCTGGAAGTTTATCTAACTTATCAACTTCCCTTATCACTTGGTTTCTATTTTTTTCATTGATATTTTGTTTTTCAAGAATTTCATTGATTAGTTTACGATTATTAAAATAGATGGTCCCTTTTATCTTTAGTTTATTAAGAATTTCATTCATTGCTGCAAATAAATCTGCTTCATCTTTTATGCTAGTGCCCACTATGTCTGCATCACACTGGATGAACTGTCTAGTCCTATTCTTTTTTACAGGTTCGTCTCTAAAAACAGGGCCCATCTGAAAACATTTATATGGGAGTTTCTTATTTTTCATCAATCTTTTTAGCTGAAATGTAAATTCATATCTTAATGCAAGATCTCTTTTTCCTTTATCTTTTAAGCTAAAGATACTTGAAACAGCTTCATCTTTATCTTGGCTTTCGGGTCCTTTAACAAACTCTCTAGATTCTATTACAGGTGTTTCAGCTGGTTGAAATCCATACCTTTCAAGTATATTCTTTACAGATTCTTGAATGACCATTCTCTTCTCAGCTTCCTTCCCGGAATAATCATTAAATCCCTTGACTAAATCAGTTTTCATTTTATTTTTTCCTTATATTTATCTATAAAAAACAACTTTATAAAATGAATTATCCCCTTTAAATTTTAAAATTTTCCTTTTTTAAAATCTTTTAAACAGAACACTTTAGTTCAGGGCGGAAGGAGGGGATCGAACCCTCTTCTCGCGGACCACAACCACACGTATTACCAATATACTACAACCGCCATAGATTAAACTTACAAGGTTAGTATAAAAAGATTTTTATTAGATAATTTTTGATTGATATTTGATTAGAAAATCAAGATAAAAAATCATAAGATAGAATTATTTAACCTTTTGTTAGACAAATCTTTTTTATTATAGTTATAAAGAGGGATTATTAATTTTAAAGTAGTAAAATAACAAAAAATTTATAAACTAGTGGGTGGCTCTATGATAAAGGAAAATTAAGATGGATAAAAAAACGAGTGAAAAAAAGAAATATCAAACAATATTGGGGGAGGAACCATCCCAATTAGAGAATGACCCCATGTCAAGAGTTATGAAATATGCAATCCCTTTTGTGGTTGGAGGAATTATAGGAATGTTTGGAGGGATGTATTTAATGGAACCAGATTCAGTTTATGTAAGAGACATTAATAAAGATAACAGGTCAGATGTTGTTATAAAAAACAAGAATAACAATTTAATCCCATATATCCAACAAAAAGATGGAGAGTACATAAGTTTAGAAGAATTAAAGCAGTTAGAAAAAGAAGTGATTGAAGAGGAAACAGAATCAATCAAAGAGAATCTGAAAGGATTAAAAGAATAAATCTTTTATTCCATAATTTTTATTTTTTATAGCTTTATTAAATTTTTAAGAATAATCAAAATAAAATTTATTTAAGAAGATATATTTATTTAGAGTATTATATCTATTTAAGACGCTATATTCACATCGTTAAATACATCAACCGGTTCTGGGCAATCTTTTGTGTTTCCAAAATCATCTAAAAGATAAGGGATTACTTTAACTGAAGTAACATTAACAATTTCTGGGGCATGTTCGAATGTTCTTTTTGCATTAACAACAAGATCAGTTGCCTGAGTTACAGGATTACTGTTTTCAAGATTTTCATACACTAATTTAATCCCTTCAATATCTTCATCCCCTCCTGCTTTTCTTTCAATAGTAATATTACAACTATCTCCATTTTGGTCACAGATAACCCTTGAAATTTCTATATTTATTGCTAAACAATTTGAGTTAAATTCTATCTGGCTTGTTCCCGTCTCAACAACATTTTGAACAACCATCCATATAATACCTGAAACAAAAACACCTAGAAGAATCATAATAAGAGTGACTATAACTGCTGATAAACCTCTCTTGTCTTTTATCATTTATTTTTAGAGTTTAAATTATTTATAAATGTTTCTGAGACGAATGTAAATCCATTAATATAAAATTTTTCAGTTTTCCAAAGAATTAATTTTTTCTTTAATCTAATTTATTTATTTTCTTTTAATTGGTTAAAATAATCAAGCAAGTAGAAATATTCTTTTTTATCCATTACTTTATCATTCTCAGACAATCCAACTCTTTCAGCAAACTTCCAAAAAGCAGAAGGTTTGTATCCTTGTTTTTTTAATGAAGCAATTGTGGGTAATTTTTTATCATCCCATCCAGAATATTTCCCTTCTTCAATTTCTTTTTTTATTTTTGTTGTTGATAAATCTAAGTCATTAAATTTGAATCTACCTAAAAAAGCAGTCCAAGGAACTTTTTTCTCAAGTCCAAGAGCCTTAAAAATCATCTCTTGTCTTTTTGCATTATCTCTATGATCTTTTGCTCTTATTATATGGGTTATCCCCAATTCGATATCATCAACAGTTACAGCTAGGTTCATAAGTGGCCAAACTCTATACTTTTTACTTTGTTTTGGATGGGGGGTTTCACTAATTCTTGCTAAAGGAAAATCTCTAAATGCTGGATTTTTATCTTTCATACTAGATTTAAATCTTAAAACAGCTTCCCCTTTCTTGAAATTGTCCTTACTAAATGAAATCATTTTGTCCCATCTAGCAAGTTGTTCTTCAATACACATTTCTCTACAAGGACAGTTTTTTTTGTTAGAGATATATTTTTTAAAATCCTCTTGAGAACAAGTGCAAATATAGGCCGCATCTTTCTTAATTAATTTTTTAGCATATTCATAATACTTTTCCATCCTATCAGATTGAATAACAATTTCTGCAGCTCCATCAAATAACCATTTTGATTCTTCTTCAATCATTTTGTATGCTGGAGAGTAAATATTTTTGGGGTTTGTATCTTCTATTCTAACATAAAACTTTCCTCCATATTTTTTCACATAAAGAAGAGAGATGCATCCTGTTGCAGCATGTCCAATATGTAATGGTCCAGAAGCAGAAGGAGCAAATCTCATAAAAACTCCTTTTTTAGGAACATTTGGCAATTCTTCTAACCCTTCCCTAATTTCTCTTTCACTAACATTTTCTTTTATTTTTTCAAATTCTTCTTTTTGATCTTTCAAAGAAAGAGAGTTGATTTCTTTTACAATTAAGGAGATATCTTTTATGTGTTCTTTTAAATTTTCTTTTTTTAAACCTTCATGGAATAGAGACGAAATTACTGCTCCTTGTTGGGCCTTCCCTTCATGGCTTATTGCATTTTTGAGTGCATAAGCTCGAGTCTTTTTTTTCAAGTCATCTATCATTATTAAAAGAAAATTATAATATTAATAAATTTATGCAATATGAAATAAAATTATTTAGTAAAAGTTTTAGAATTTTTTAAAATAAATCTTATTCAAAATCCTTTTCCGTTCTTTATCTCCAAAGATTCTACCCTTTGTTGTAGCCTATAAATCTGGTTTGATAAGTCTTCTAAACGATTTGTTATATCCATTAATCTTTTGGCAAGTTTTTTCCTTTTCTCATCAATATTTATATCATAAGAACTAGAATGGTTATAATTAGATTTAAAGGAATTTTGATTTGTTAAATCTTTATATTCTTCAGATTTATTATTGGGGTTGTTATTAAAGTTATTTTGGTTATTGTAATTATTTTGTTTACTTGAATTTGCTATACTTCCAAAAAAACCAAAAGGACCCTCATTTTGAGTTCCTTCTTCTTTATTATTGGTTCCAGAATTTTGAGTACTTTCTTTAAGTTGCTTTAATCTTTCTTGCTCTTTGAAATATCTTTCACTTAAATCAACTGTGTCGTTTTTCTTTTTCTTAAAATTAAAAAGACCCATATAAAATCTAAGTAAAAACTCTTTATAAAACTAGTCATAACTTTTTACCTTTTCAGGGTTTAGACAAATTTTAAGATTTAAATAAATAAGATTTTGAAAAGTTTTCATCAATAAATTAACTCTTGATAAACTAATAATTAGAAACATTTTTTAAACTCATATCCCTTTAGTTAAAAAAGAGTAGATTAATAAGAATGGTAGCAAATATACAAAATATAATAGGAAAAGTTAATCCTAAAGCATATTCTAGTAATGGGAAGGAGTTGTTAAAGAAGTATGGAACAATAGATAAAATCCCTGCAGAAGAAGTAAGTCCAAAACCATTATCAGAACACAAATTAGTTTACGATTCTTCTTCAGAAACCTTAGAACCCATTTATTTTTTTATACTAGATTTAATGAACGATTTTGGGCTTTCTGCTGAAAAGATAGTTGATAATTTCTCTTCATCTCCTGGAAGCGGCCACTTTGCAGAACTAGGGCAAAGGAAATCGATAATGCAACAACAAGCTTCAAAACTTTTTGGAGATATCAACAATGTAGTTAGAAGTGTTTTAAGTGTTTTATATGACTTAAAAGAAATGAGATCAAGGATTCAACAATATGATGATCTTAATTCAAAAGATGAAGAAAAGAAAAAAGCAGCAAGATTAGCATTAAAGCAAATTTGGATGGATAAAGTAGACATAACAAAAGGCAATTCAAGTTTAAAGGCAATGTCGTTTGGCCAAGGAGGATACCAGACACTTATTCATGCTTTTCTTGCAACAGATACAGAAAAGGATGTTGAGAAAGTAGATCTTAACGATGCTGTTAAAAGGATACTCTTTCCTAGAATAAATGAGTTTAACATTTGGATTAAAGAGTCTGAGAGAGAATTAAGAAAAAGATATGGTGTAGAAAAAGAGTATCTAAGAAGCCAAGTGAATAGCTTAAAGTTGTACTCTCGTTGGGCAAAGCCATACTTAAGGGCTGCAGAACAGTTGGAACCCCAACAGTCAAAAGATGCTTCTTTAGTGAAAGTATTTGATACATTAATACTCCAGTTAACATTACTTGGAAAATCAAAATTAAAACCCGATAGTGCTGCGGAAGAAGAAGATTTGCCTCCAGATTTTAAAAAAATGAAATTAAAAAGAGATTATCATAGTTGTGTTGTTATTGATTTTAAATTTAGGAGTATTCCCCAAAGAGTTTCACAACAACCACACTATGCCTTTGGGGGGAGAGCAGAAATAACATTCCAGTGTTTTTCATTAAATCAAGAAGAATTAGATAGAGTTAAAAAAGAATTAGAGAATTCTGATTTAGAAGATACCTTCAAATTGATTGAAGGAGCTACGACCGAAAGTTTAGATAAGATGAAAGATGAAATAAACGAATTCTTAGAAGAAAAAGAGGAAGTAAAAGAAGAAAAGAAGGATGTAAAGAAAAATGAAAATTCTAATAATGGGTCTAATCCTTTTTTAGCATTATTTGGTTTTTACAACAAGGAGGGAGGGAGCACAAAAGAAAACAAAGATAACAAAAACGTTGAAGAAAATGTTCATAAAAAAATTAGACCGGATGATTATATAGAATCAAATTATTTAAGACCCCTTTCTGAAAAAAAGGCTCAAGAAACAAATTTTAGATTATTCGATATATACAAAAAAGCACACGGAATGCCGAGTTATACATAATCTAAAATTTTTTTATTCCTCTTAGCAAAAATTATAAACTTTTAATTCTTTAAAATTATATGAATGAAGAAGAAAATTTAGAAAAGATTCTTGAAGAGATTTTTAAAAAATCAAATAACAAAATAAAAGAAGAAATACTAAAAAAGATTGAGATTAAAAGAGAAAATAAAGAGAATAAAGAAGGAGATAAGGAGAAAAACAAAAGGGAAGGTAAAGAGGAAGATAAACAGAAAGATAGACAAAAAGAAAAAGAGATAAAAGAGATTGTCAATCAAATAAGACTAAGAGAGTTGAATAAATCTCCTACTTTTTCTTCAGGCAAAAACTCAATAAGGAGGGGTATGAATCTGAATTCTTCAAGATTAGAAAACTTGTCTATTTCAAGAGATATTACATTGGAGCAGGATGTTTCATTTATTTCAAATACTAAGGGATTTAAAAATAAAAAGTATGATGGTACTGGTTATAATGAAAAATATTCAGAAAATAGATATGACGAAAAAACACCGGATTATATAGGAAAAAATGAAACTACTAAAGAAAGTGCTCGATTAGATTCTGATGAACAATAGATTAATAAATATACTCTAATACATAAGATAAATAAAAGAGAAAAAAATTAAGAGGAGAAATTAAATGGCAGATTATAAGATTAATGATTTATATCAGGGAGGGTACTCTTCTTTTGATTCTGAAAAGGGGAATAATTTTACAGGTTATAAAATTCCTGCAGGAGATTTTGGGATGACAACAGATATAAGAACAGCAAATGTCCTCCAAGATTTTTCTTCTAAACTTCAAATGGGGGTGAAAGCCATAGAAGTTTCAGGAGTAAGTCCAGAGATATTTGAGTCAATGCCAAAACAGCAATTGAAAGATGTTAATAGATTAGCAAAACTTACCGGTGTTGAACCAACTTTTCATGGACCAGTGATAGAACCTTCAGGGTTTACCCAACAAGGATATAATGAATTAGCAAGAGAGGAAGCAGAAAGACAGATGATTAGTGCAATTGAAAGAAGTCATGATTTAAATCCTAAAGGGAATATTCCTGTAACATTTCATTCTTCTGCTAGTTTACCTTCAATTGAATATAACAAGGAAGGAAAGGTAGAGGAAAAAGGTAAAATCCCCATTATTAATCAAGAGACAGGCCAGGTAAATGTTGTAAAAGCTGAAGAAAAATATTATCCTGGTATGACTGAAGAAGAATTAAAAAAAGGTGTCAAATATTCTGCAGAAGAGCAAATAAGAATTATGAATGATACTGATTGGGATAATTCTCTTACAGAACTTATAGCTATAAAAGATAGAGCTGACAGGATGATAAGTGAAACTGCCCCTCTAGTAGAACCACTTTTAGATAAAGTCAATTCAGGAAAAATTAATCCAGATTATTTAGGCTCAACCCAAAAAGAAGCTTTTAACAAATTTAGCAATGGAGTTTCAGAACTCTCTGAAATTCGCAAACATCTTAATTCCCTTTTTAGTAAAGCTTGGAAATATTCTCCAGAGCAAAGAAAAGTACTAGAGCAAATTTCTAATAGATTCGCAAATAAACTATCCAAAAATCCTAATCCTAAAGGGCAATCAGAAGCACTTCAAGATTTGATGGTTAATTTAAAAGGAGTTCAACCTGAATTATATAAAAGTGTAGAGGGTTTTGCCTTAGATAAAACAGCACAGAGTTTTGCAAATGTCGCTTTTGCATCATATAATAAGTTTAAAGATAGTGCTCCAATAATAAGTGTGGAGAACCCTCCTGCAGGAACATCAGGTTTTTCTAGGGCTGAAGATCTTAAGAATGTTGTAAATGCTTCAAGAGCAAAATTTGTGGAAAAGGCAGTTTCAGAAGGAATGAGCGAGAAGCAAGCAAAAAAGCAAGCAGAGAAGCTTATAGGAGTAACATGGGATGTGGGGCATATTAATATGCTTAGGAAATATGGTTTCTCAGAAAAGGATATAATAAAAGAATCTGAAAAAGTTGCACCTATTTTAAAACATGTCCATTTATCAGATAACTTTGGTTATGAACATACAGAACTTCCAATGGGTATGGGGAATGTCCCTATGAAAGAGATTATGAAGAAACTAGGAGAAAAAGGGTTTGAAGCAAAAAAGATTATTGAAGCAGGAAACTGGTGGCAACATTTTAAGTCTCCCCCATTTAAAGAAACACTTGAAGCATTTGGCTCTCCAATATACGGAATGAAAATGGCTCCATATTGGAATCAATCTTCTGGATTTGAACAAGGTTACTTTTCAGGATACGGGCAGATGCTACCTCAAACAAATTATGAAACATTTGGTGCAGGATTTTCTCAGCTTCCAATGGAATTAGGAGGGAACAAGCAAGGAGGAAGAGGGAGCAGATTATCTGGAAAACCTATGGAGTGAGGTCATCATTTATGGAAATTAAAAACAACAATACCCCCTCAGTATTTTCCTTAATTGCAGGAATCTTATCAGGGATTTTAACCTTTTTTGTTTTGATTATTTTAATAGGATTGATAGTTTATGATAAATTTTTATCAAACGCATTTGTCTTAATTTTGTTTTATTTCCTATTTTTATTGATTGTAACACTTTCCTTTTTTTTCGCTTCTAATCAAATGAAACATAAAAAGACATATAAAAAAGGTTCAATATTGGCTTTAATCTTTGGAATTTTAAGTTTTAATATTTTTGGAATTATCTCTGGGGCGATGGGGCTTTCGGAGAATTTCAAACCTTTAAATTCATAATATTTAAAAACTTAATATAATTTGGTATAATACAGGATAAAAGATGGTGAAAAAGAAAACAAATTCTAAAAAGAAAGTAAGTAAGAAAACTGTGAAGAAGAAGTCTAATAAGTCTAAGCCTAAATCCAAATCTAAGTCTAAAAAAGAAGTTAATTCTAAATCTAAGCCTAAGAAAGAAACAGTCCATAAATCTAAAACCCAAAAAGATTTTCCAACATTAAAGATAGAAAAAGAAACAGATATTGCTATGGACTTTGCCACAAAAGTTTATGAGAGATTTGATAAAATGATTAAGTCTATTGTCCTTTTTGGTTCAACAGCAAAAAAAACAAATGCTCCAAATTCTGATATAGATATTGTAATGATTATAGACGACGTTTCTATTAGTTGGGATCAAGAGTTAATTGTATGGTATAGAGAAGAGCTAGATAAAATTTTAAGAAAAAATCCTTATGATAAAAAACTACATATTAATACAATAAAACTTAGTACTTGGTGGGAAGATTTAATGAGGGGGGACCCTGTTGTTATTAATGTTATAAGATATGGTCAAGCGATGCTTGATTTTGGAGGATTTTTTGAACCATTAAAATTTTTATTGATTAAAGGAAAAATAAAATCAACTCCAGAAGCGATTTATAGCTCTCTTAAAAGAGCACCCCAGCATATAGCAAGGAGTAAAGCTTCAGAATTGAGTTCTATTGAAGGGATTTATTGGTCAATGGTTGATTCAGCTCATGCTGCATTAATTGCAAAAGGAACACTCCCTCCCTCTCCAGAACACATTCCAAGAAATTTAAATGAAACATTTGTTAGCAAGAAACAATTAAAACAGAAATATATTTCTTGGTATAGAGATATTTCCGTTTTACATAAAAAGATTTCTAGAGGAGAGATAACATATCTTAAAGGTGTTGAAATTGACCAATGGCAAGAGAGAGCAGAAGAATTTTTAAGAGAAATGTCAAGGCTTGTTAAAGAATCAATGAAATAATTATTCTAAAAATTTGGTAATTAAATCTAACTAATCGTTTTTATTAAGAAATTATCCTCAAAAATTAAATTTTAAGTTAATCTTTATTTAGAACCCTTTTTTTTTAGATTCATCTTTTATCTTTTTTAACTCTCTTTCTAATCCACCTTCTTTTAATGATTGAGCTCTATTTTCTAATGCAGTTGAAACAGTTTGATCTGCAAGAGATTGTTGATATGTCCCAATAATTAATTCTCCTACTTTCTTTTCTTCTTCTTTTTTAGAAGATAAAAGGTCTCCAACATATTTTTCATTGTATTTCTTTTCTACACTTACATTAGAACCCATTATCTTAAGTGCATCTTGAACTTTTATATTTTTAAGAGAATCTTGAACGATAGCCATAGAGTTTTCTAATATTTGATATTCAGAAACGTTTCCAGTGTATCTTTTTCCGCCCTGTCTTGAATTCATTAAGTTCCCATACATTAAATTTTGACCTTCTTCACTGCTCATTGCAGATTTCATTGCATCAGAATAAATAAATTGATCAACTGCAGAGTTTCCGTTTTCACCATATCCCCCAATATTTTCGACAAGATATGTAGCTCCAAGTTGGGCAATTGGGCTTTTCAAGTTTGTTAACCCTATTTCTCTTTTTTCTTCTTTTTCTGATTTTTTTGTTGTCATTTTATTTTTATAAATTTTGATTAATTATCTTAACCTTTTTTAATTATTTTGATATTAATTGTAGAATTCTAAACTTTATAAACCTTTTGTTTGTTACTACTTCTAAGTTAAACTTATTTTGATTTTCCGCTTTCTTTTAACTTATCTACTTGGTTCTCATTAGATTTACTCAATTTATCTTTTTTTGATTTTTCTTTGCTTGTCTTATTTTTATTAGTTTTATTTGCATTTACTTTACTTTTATCTTCTTGAATAATTTTTATATCACACGGAAGTTTTGGATTAACTTTTTTTATTGTAGCTCTTACAATCTTTAAGGCTTTTTCATTTGATACCGCAATAAAAAAGATTTTATTATTAGGTTTTAAAATCGCTGCCTTATTTGTTGATTTACCAAAAGATAATTGCATTCCTGTTTGCATTCTATCTGCTCCAGCACCGGTAAGCATTCTATTCTCTCTTTGAATATGATGGGGAAAAGGAATTACCTTAAAGAGATATCTCCCTAAAAGAGCTTTGTTTATATTTTTATTAATATACTGTCTACAAGATTCAAGAGCATTATGTCTTATTTGTACATGTTCTTTAGAAATCACATTTATTTCATATGGCAATTTTCCTTCGTTGTACATTTTTACATCCCCCATAGTGAATTTTACAATCTTCTGACTAGGAACAGTTTTTACATAAGATTTTCCTCTCTTTTTACTAATCCTAGTAAAAGGGACAACCTTCCTTTTTGAATACGCCGAAGCTTTTCTTAATGCCATTTTAAATAATTAATTTTCATTATTAATCCCAAAACTTTCAAAATTTAAAAAAGGGATATATCCTCCCCCTTTGGTAGAGAGGTAAGATACCTTCTTTAGATTCATTGGGTTTAAATCTATTCTGTGTTTATCTAAAAAATAAAATTCACTATCTGGAGAACGCCACCCCCCACAGAGCTTATCTGTAGGAAGAATAGTATCTCCCCTTTTCCCATTGCGATTTTGATAAGAAATGTGGACTCTTACTCTCATTCCTATTAAGCTTTCAAGAAAATTTATTCTTTCTTCCATGGAGCTCATTCTTCTCGGGTTACTTCTTATCTTTTTTACCATTTTTTTTATCTTCCTTTTCTTTATTTTGTTTTTGAATGTGTTTTCCTTCATTTTTAGACTTTTTCTCTTCAGATATCTCAACTTCAGTATTTACTGCTTGTCCAGGAAGGCCAATTTCAAATATTCCTCTTACAACCCCCTTATTTCCATGAGGTTTAGAGATATATCCTTTGATTATCTTTCCTGCAGGAGACTCCCAACTAACTTTTTTTCCTAGGATTTCTTTTGCTTTTTCTTTATTATCAATTCCAGGGATTTCAATTAAAAAGTGCCTTTTATGAAATGTGTGTCTTCCTCTTCTAAACTGAATTATTTTTCCTTTCATAATAAAATACTGAGAGTTTTAGTTTTTAAATTTATTGAATTAAAATAATATCCCCAAAAGAGGCATAAATGTTTGATTTTATGATTTAGGTTCAATTAAATAATTAGATTATACTGCAATCTCAAATTCACCAATTTCTTCTTTTATAAGAGAAAATATTTCAGGGTTAAGTTTTATTCTTTTATCTCCTTTTTGAGAGCTAACCATTTTGGAGACCTCTTCTTTATTAGAGTCTATAATCTTCTTTCCTGAGATTTCTTTTATCTTATTTTCTAAAAATAAAAATATTTTGTTTTCTCCGATTAATAACTCAGCACTCTTTTTTCCTTTATTATATCTCAAAATCATCCTTCTTTTTTCTATTTCAAATAACTCTTTTCTTTGAGAGTATTCGATTAGATCATTAATCAAACTTGTCGAATTCTTTCTTAAATTTTCAATTTTTTGGATATCTGTTTTACTTTTTTTATAGCTCCCCTTAATACTTAACACCTCATTAAGGGTTTTTTTGTGTTTTGGGTTAAATTTACCTTGTTTTACTAACTCTTCAAAATCAGAAATAACTGCTTTTTGAGTTTTTTTACCTGTTACAGTTTTTAATAAATTAAAGATATCTTCATATGTTTGTTGAATTGTCTTTTCTTCTGCCCTTTTTTCAATCTGTTTTCTTAATTCTTTGATTCTTTTAAGATAATCTTCAGTATCTTTTATCAATTTATCAATTTTTTCTCCTTTAATCTCTTTTAATTTACCATGCTCAAAATCTTTATATGCTTTCAAAACTCTTTCAAGAATATTAGCATATTTTAACTCAAGCATCTTTTCTTTTTCTACAAAGATCTTTTTTACTTCTTTTACAGTTTGCGAGGGTGTTGGAGGGGGCAGTCCATAAAGCATTAGAAGTGCTTGGCTAGGTGTAACAATCCCCCAATAAATTTCATGAAGGAGGATATCCATAAGTGAATTTTTTGCTCTTTTTACTGTTTTATCCCCCATAGACATAAACAAATCTATAGATTCTGGGGAAGGTTTTAGCTTTCCCATCTTTAAAAGGACTTTCCAAGGAGTAAATGTCCCTCTATCATAAATAGGAATCCCATCTCTTATAAAAGTAAAAATAACCGGGTGAGCATCTTTGACGCTTTCCCAAAAGTCTGTTAATAAATAAACTTGAACGTTAAGGATATTTTTTTTAACACCTGCTAATGCGTATGCTTCAGAAATATATTGATAGATTATAGATCTAAGTCTCTCTTTTAATTCTAACCTAGGCATCTTTTTAACATCTGTGTCATTGATAATTATGAATGAATCGACATCTGAAGTTTTTATTGCATCTCCCCTTACTAAACTACCCCCAATAACATAACTCACAACAAATTTTTCAAATCTTTGTAAAACAAGAGATTTATGCACTTCTGCAACTCTTAATGCCTTTAAGAATCCTTTATCATACAAGGGAAAAGACATAGATATTGCACTCATCAAATCAAATTTACTATCTAATCCGGTTTCCCAAACATCAACAGGTGTTTTGATGTGAATCCAAACCTCTTGTTTTGTTTCTTTGAGATGTTCTAAAATTTCTGATTTTATTTTTGGTGTTTCTTTAATTTTTTCTTCGGGTATAATAATATAAAGATGAGTTTTATTTTTTATTTTTTCAAATTCTTCTTTTGGTAAATTTTCTCCTATTTCCTCTTCAATAAATGTTTTTATTGAGTTTGGAGGGAGAATTCCTATAGAAATTATCTTTGGGACTTTTTTTATAATAAAATTCTTTAAACTTTCTAATTCCTTTTTAAGATGTTCTATCTGTTCTTGATTCTTTTGAGTCCTATCCACTACGGAAGGTTTTTCTTGAGAATAATTTTTTTTTGCATCCATTTCAGGAATTCCCTGATCCTTCGAAGCCATAACAAATCGATGGAAATTATACTTTTAAATGTTTTGAGGAACAAAATTTATACCTTTATTAAAAATCTATTTGAATAAATTTTTTAAATTTTTTAAATTTTTAATTTTTTAAAATGGTTTTCCAACAAATATTTAAAGAGGGCCCTCTTAATTCGAATATGAAAAAGAGGGATATATACTTGTTTGTTGTAACATTTATGTTAGTTTTTTTAGGAGGGTTAATCATTGGAGATTATTTAGATAATCAAAAAAAAGAAGATACTGACTTTTCAACATCTAATGAATTTTTTGATGAGGGGTCCAAAAAAATAGAATTGCAAGTCCCGGCAATAGATAATAAAGGAGAGGGTGTTGTTGCAACACTAGAAACTAATATTAGAACTGGAACAGGGTTAGTTCTTGTTAATATTAATGATGTAATTGCAGGATATACCACACAGCATTCTTCAAGAACTGCAGTAAAAGCAGCAGAGTCTTATTTAGACAGAAACTTAACCAATTTAGATGTTGTTTATAATATAAAGGCAGATGCAAGTTTTGTTGATGGCCCTTCTATAGGGGGTGCAATGGCTATTTCATTAATATCTTTAGTAGAGAATAAATCAATAAATAATCAGACTAGTATTACTGGAAGTATAGATGAAAAGGGAGTAATTGGTCCTGCATCGGGAATTGAACAAAAAGCTGATGCATTAAAAAAAGAAAACTTCGAAAAGTTACTTGTTTCAGATCAAGTGGCTTTACCTAGAGATCATGTTAGAAAAAAATCTTGTTCCTATATTGAAGGAAAAGAATACTGTAAAATAGATTATGTAGAGGAAGGAGATTTAATAATTTCAGGGTTAAATATAAAATCCGTAATGGACTTAGAAGAATCAATGGAGGTGTTTTATGGCGAGTAAGAAGAAACCAAAGGGGTCAAAGAAAATAGATAAATCAAAGAGAAAAAATAAGTTAAACAATAAGTTAAACAAATTAGAGAAATCAAAAAGATCAAAAGATAGAAGAAATAAAAAAGTAAGTCATAAAACTACTTCAAAGAAAAAAAAGATAAATAGAGAAAAAATAATAATTCTCTTACTTTTATTAATTATAGTATCTGGAATCTCTTTTTATCTTTTTGAATACATTGGGCATTTTTCTTCTGAAGAGGAATTAGATACTTTAGAAAATGAAAGGATGGAGTTTGTTCCGGAACAATATAGAGATTATCTTTCTCTTGATAATTTTACAGAAATAGGAATAGAAATAGATGGAAACGTGATAGTTCTTTCAGATAAAAAAGATGAATGTAATGCAATTGTTTTAATGATTGATCCCAATCAAGCGTATTACATAGAACAAGGGATAGAATCCAAAGTAGGATTTAGGCCTTCTAGTCATGATATGATTGGGGATATACTTGAAGAGTATGATATTGAAGTTGTATTGGTAAAAATAACAGAATTGAAAAAAGGGACTTATTTTGGAAGAATTATCTTAGATGATGGGGAAAAAGTGATTAATCTAGATATAAGACCTAGTGATGGGATTGCAGTAGCTGTAAGAAGAGATAAGCCAATCTATATTTCAGAAGATCTTTTAGATGAATTCGGAGAAAATATTTGTTAAGTTTTTATGAAGAATTCTTATAGAGATTTTTTATGAGGGGTTATGCGCGAGCTGCAGTCAATGTCAGAATGAGTGAAGGGGGTTAATGTATACACTATTTTATATGGAATCCTTGGCACTATTGAAATAATTTGGAAAACGAGATTTATTCTTTATGAAAATAGTTTACAATTTCTACTAATTTCGATGGATCTTTTTCTGTTCTCATTTCTGGACCAACGTGATCTATTATATCTTCTCTACATGTTGCAGTCATGGTTGCCTTAATTGGCTTTTTTGATTCAGGATCATAACTAATAAGAATGCTGTCCACGTCTTCTGGAAATGGTCCGGAACCATCATTTTTATCTATTGAATACTGTTCATTTAATCTTGTGTATTCCATAATTTTATTAATTCCTTGTACTTTTATAAATCTTTCTTCTTTTACTACTATTAAGTTAATAATTATTTCATCAACTACTATATCAAAGAATTTTCGGAGATTGGAAACTCTCGAGGTCAGAAGAACTTTCCTTATCCCCGAGGTTAAATTAAATAATCTTTTGGGCTAAATAGTCTAAGGGCTTGGACAAACTTTATATACAAACTTCAATATTTTAATTTTATGAGTTACTACATAATTATCAGAGGCCCTTTAGGATGTGGAAAATCCACAATATCTGAAGAACTCTCAAAAAGAATAAATGGGAAACATTTCTCAATAGATAGAGTTCTTGATGATTATAATCTACTTGGAGAAAAAGAAGAGGGATATGTTTCTCAAAAAAGTTTCAAGAAAGCTAATGAAATTGCATGTAAAGAAGCAATTCCAATTCTCAAACAAGGCAAACCTATTGTTTTTGATGGGAACTTTTATTGGAAATCTCAAGTAGATGATTTAATTAAAAGATTAGATTTTCCACATTATGTATTCACTCTAAAAGCTTCTTTAGAAGTTTGTATTGATAGGGATAGTAAACGAAATAAAACTCATGGAGAAATGGCTGCAAAGGTCGTCCATAAAAAATCTACTGGATTTGATTATGGAACTTTAATTGATGTTACTAAACCTTTGCAAGATTGTATAAATGAGATTATTTCTTATCTGCCCAAGCTTTGATTCTCGTTCTTGATGTGTCGCATCGCTCATTTTATGGAATGCCCAAGGGTAGTACTATTTAATTAGAATTCTCTGGTATTTGAGGTAAATCTTCATTGAACAATGTTCTATACTGTTCAGCCAATTGTTCTAACTCTCCTCCATGCTCTAAATATTTTCTCTGGAAAGAAACAGGCCCAGTACCTTTAGAATCAAACTTCCTCCCTTTATCATCAGAATGTCTATAAAATCTTTGTATTTTTGATGGGGCATCTCCTTTCATTATTCCATCATAAAATTCTTCAGTATTCCTGTCGGGAAACTTTACCCCAATTCCTCCATATCCCATCCAGTCGTGATAGAGCATTGTTCCAATTTGTCCATGTCTTTGATGCTCTCTATCAACCACAAGAACTACCATGTCTTCTATTTTTGTATCAAATTTCATATAATAAAGTTTTACTATAAACTTTAAATAATTTTATATCCTTTAATATAACAATTGCATTGATTTATCCCACTCTCACTTAATAAGGAATAAAAAGGAAATCTCTCGAATTTTTCAAATTTTTTCTCAGTCGATTCGCTAAGTTCAGTGAGAGAAATTAATTTTCTTTATCTCCAATGTTATTTATAATTTGGATTTTAACTTATTCAATCTTTATCCCAAAAGTAGCCATTTCTTTTTTTAACTGAGAAGTATCTTGATACAATATCGTTTTCATACCAATTTTATTTGCAGGAGTTAAGTTCTGTTCTAAATCGTCAATAAACAAGGATGTTTCAGGCTGGCTTTTTAGTTTATTAAGAGTTAGATTATATATTTCTGGTTGAGGTTTGTGGAAACCTACTTCTGAAGAGATTATGCATTTTTCAAAATGTGAACTAATTGAATGTTGGTTATCCAAAACCAGCCACCATTCATTTGTTTGATCAGATAATAATGCTATTTTATAACCGGAATTTCTTAAAAAATCAATCAATTCGAACATTCCTTTATTTGGTTTGAAAAAACTCAAAAGTTTACTTCGTAATTTTTTCCATTCAGCATCTATTGATAAATCAGATAATGAATTTTTCCAGAATTCTTCTTCAGAGATTTTCCCAGAAAAATATTGTTTGTAATATTTTTTAATAAAAATATTAATTGTGTCTTCATTAGTCACACCATAAGTTTCAACCAACCATTCTCTAAAAAACCAAATTCCTCTATTTAGAACAACACCTCCTAAATCAAAAATAATTGTATCAATCATATCCTTTAGAAAAGAACCAGCTCAATATAAATGTTTACTAGCAATCTGTTAAAATATTAAAATGCGCGAGCCGGGACTCGAACCCGGGTCACAACGTTGGCAACGTCATATTCTAACCACTAAACTACCCGCGCAGGGATGTAATCAATTTATATTATATAGAATCTAAATATAAAAACATTCTTATAACCCCCTTATTTTTTCTTAAATATCCAAAATAAAATCGCTATTATAAGCAATGGCAAGGTTATTATTAAAAAAGAAATTAATTCTCGATATGTATTAAAAAAGATTGTGAATACTATCCCTAATACTAAAAAGGAAACTGTTCCAAATCTCTCATACTTCCAAGAGATGGCTAAAATAATTACAAGAACTAAAGAAGGAAGCAAGTGCATTAAAAACCCTAATGTAAAGAAAGGTTCGTCAAGTGCAAACATACTAATAAACAGAATATAAACTATTGTTACTATTTTAGGGATTAAGTGTTTTTTCATTTTTTCTTCTTTTTGGGGATAAAGAATGTGAACCATACTACCCAAACAAACCATAACAATAATCCGGGTTCATTTTTGGCAATACCCAATATCCCATAAAATGCAAAGAATCCAAAAAATCCCAAATACCAATCATTTCTTAGTTTATTTTTCATTTTAACATAAAATACCTTTTACATATTTAAGATTCAGAGCTTTTTTAATCTTGTGTTCAAACTCTAAAGAAGGATTATATCTCATCGTTTTAGTGAATTAATAAGAATGGAATAAGAATGGACCCACGAGGAATCGAACCTCGATCTACGCGGTGTAAACGCGCCGTCTTTGCCGTTGGACTATGGGTCCTTATATCTTAAAAGTTATTAAAGTAAAAGTCTAATCCTAATTAAAAATCTTTCCATAAGATTAGAGATTAAATTAAATATGTTTTTCTAACTTTAAAATTAAGATGGGAGTATGTAATTATATAATGATAACAGAGGGAAAGATTTATAAATAATATGGGCTTGTAAAAACCATTATGGTTAAAAGAACAAAAAACCCGTTAGGTCTTACAGGACTTTTGTTTGCAGGAGCAGCATACTTTTTCTCCCCAGGTATTGCTAATGCTCAAGAGCTTCAAGAAACTAAGCCAGAAGAATCTCCAAGGTATGTAATAATCCAAGAAAAAGAAGAGATTCAAGAAGAGTCCCAAGAAAGTTTTACTGATTTTTATATAAACAATCCTTATGATTTTTTAAATGAGTCTCGTATTGCTGAAGTTAATCTTGGCAAGGATAA
>CAYZJM010000007.1:0-24312 GCA_964479015.1 Candidatus Woesearchaeota archaeon | reverse complement strand
ACAAGGATTTTAGCAACTAACTCTGGATTTTTCCTTACAAAAACAAGCTCTTTAAAATCTTCAATTTTATTACTTTGTAAAACCAATCTCGTTAATTCTTCATGCAATCCATACCCCTTTAACTCTTTTTTTAACTCTGAATAAACCTTAGGGAGATTTTTCTTTGCATTATCAATCATTTTCCTTCCAATTTTTAATAAAGGTAAATCTGTTTCTGGATACATCCTTGCAGATCCTGGCATCGGCCTTAAGAATTTAGTATTGCCTCCTTTATCATTTAGGGCATTTCTTACTTCTGCATTTGTAGGTTTTTTAGAATCGCTTAATTTTTTTTGTCTTTTAATCTCATTTTTAATTGTTTTAACGAAAGTCCTCATATCTTGCATCCCTTTTAATTCAACCCTATTTTCTTCTTTTATAGACACATTAACATCTTGTCTGATTGTCCCAATACCCCTTTTAATTTTGCAAGCTCTTAATATCTCACCTATCTGTAATGCAACCTCTTTTGCTTGTTCAGGATTTTTTATATCTGGAGTTGTTGTAATCTCAACTAAAGGGATCCCTAGTCTATCAAGATTATAAACAACTTCTTTCCCAGATTCAGAAATTTTTCTCGCCGAATCTTCTTCCAAACAGATAGATTCTATCCTCACATTCCCTTTTTCATTCTTTACATATCCTCCTCTTGCTATAAGAACACTCCTCTGAAACCCTGAAGTGTTAGAACCATCTATAACTGTTTTTCTCATTATCTGAGTGATTGGAAGAATTTTACAATTTAAAAGAAGAGCAATTTTAATCGCAGTTTTTAAAGCCTCTTTATTAATCTGCCTTGGGGGGCTTTCATCTAACTCAATCAAACAGGTAGTATCTTGATGCCCCTTATAAAAAAACTCTTTTTTTAATGAAGCTTGATATCTAGCAGCATTATCTACATCTCCTTGTTCACCCGAAACAGCATGTAACTTTCTTTTTATCTCAAAATCCGATTCATCACTCCTTAAAAAAGAAGGACAATCGCAAAATAACTTTTTTCCATTAGCATCTAACTGCTGATGAACCTCAAGCCCACACTTAAAATTCAATTTGTCATAATCTAATTTTTCATTCTTTTCTCTTTCATTTGTTGAGTTCTCTTTAGCCATTATATCAAAGAGATAAAAGGATTTATTAATTTAATGAGTCATCAACTCAGGTCTTTTTAGAAAATCTTTATTTAGAAATTAATTGCATAAAAATCTATTCTCTCCTTACGCCAGCCCAATAACCTGTTAAATCCATTTTCGGATGTGAGATATCTTCTTCACTAGAAGCAAAAAACAAATCTATCCATCTATCTTTCGGCCCTTGAAGTAATTTTGGATCTAAGACTCTCTTTTTATAACCATAAAGGAGCCTTAATCTTTCAGAAGAATTAACTAATCCAAGATCCAAATCACTTTCTTCAGTCCATTGCCCTTCTGTTGCTTGGGACCCGACTAAAAAAACTTTCTCAACCCCTCCAATTGAGTTTACATCAATAGAATAGCGCCTACAAAAAGAACAAAGATTTCCATAATATGCTTTTTTTGCAGCATCTAATTTGGATAATAACTCAGGGGTTGGTTTGCCGTTTTCAGTTATATATCTTGGATTAGACATTTTTATTGATTTTTATTATTTGATTTTAAGTTTAGAAACCACAAAGGATATACTGCTTAACTATCTCCAACGAGAGATTTTTCTTTCAAATAAATTTAATTCAGTATCTAGAATTCCATAACCCCTTACAGAATCTTCAAGGTTATACATGTGAATATTTTCTTTACTGCTCCCATCTCCTTTAATTGGGTTATAAGAGTATTTACCTGTGTGGCCTGAAAAAACAAACGTTGGACTTATTCTTTTAATTTCTTTAAATATCTCTTTTGCTAAATTGTTTTTTTTAATAGAATTTAAAGGAGACTCATGAAACATGAGAATATCAATAGAACCTTTTTCTATCCCAGATAAACTCTTTAAACTTTCAGAGTTTACATGTTTCTCACGAGGTTTATTTGAATAATTTCCCCCAATTCCTGCAAATGAAATAGTCTCATTTTTATTTGACGCAAGATAAATAACTCCATTTCTCATAGAATGAGGGAGAGGAAATCCTTTAGAATTTAGCATTACCATCTCAGGTTCATGATTTCCCGGAACAAAATAATGAGGAACAAATTCTGAAATATTACTCATTTCTTTATGGTCTCCACAATCTAAAACTAAATCCGGATTTTCAGATAAATATGCTGTTCTTGCTGAATCATCATCTGAATGGATATCTGTTACTATCAAAATTTTCATTCTTGTTCTCTCAAAAGATTTAGGTACTGGTCTGAGATTTTAAAGATAATCTCTGAATCTTCCTTAACTTCTAAATTTTCTAAATAATTATCTAAATTTGATACTAATCTTTTATAATTTTTTTCCCCTAATCTTCCAGAGATTTGTGAAGGAGAATAATTTTCTTCTTCAGCACAGGCTAAAAGATGATAAATATCTTGCTGATCTTGCCTCCTCAATAATAGGGGGGATTTTTTACAAGAGATATCTGTCTTTAAATAAAGCAAATCTAGAACCCCTAGGGAATTAACCCATACTCCAAAAAAATTAGCTCCAGATTTGTTCTCCCATGAATTTTCTTTAAGAACATGCCCATTTAATGTAATCCCTTCTCTAGGGTCCCCTTTTGGACCATAAACATCTATAGGAATGGATCTAAGATCTCTTCCTTCAAAATCATGTGATTTTCCTCTTGTAGTATACTTCCCAGAAATTGAATGGGAATGAGTGAGGGGGATATCCAAAATATCAAAAATCTCAGGGACCATCTCAATACAGTTTTTGTCCCAAATTGCGAGATCAATGTCATGAGTCCCTCTCCATAAAGGAATTATTTCCTCTCCCTTGTGTTTAACAAGATTTACCAAAACTCCTGATCCTCCAATCATCATCATATCATCATTAGAACAAACTTCTCTAAATGTTTCTGAAAGAGCCATCATATACGGGATTGTATCAAATTTAGAATTTCTCTTAACATCTGAATCATACTTATCAAATGTGTTTTCTTCCATTAATTTTAATTCTAATTCATCTACTTTCGCCATCAAAATAGATAGAACTTCATTTTAAAAATCTTTCTATCTGTAACCCCTAAGAAGTTACAAAACAATAAACGAAGCTAAAATTTGAATTTAAAAATTTTTTAAGATTACTTATAACCTATTTTCTATTCCTTTCTGAGATAGAGTCTGTTTTATTTCCTCTATACCTTGAAAAAGCGCCAACATAGAAATTATATTTATCCAATAATGGCACTCTTGATTTCTCTAAATCTCTTTTTATTGTGGCAATTTTTATTTCCCTTGGAAAAGTATTCTCTAGATTATTCAAAATTCCTCTTAAAGTATTCCCGGTAGTTACCCAATCTTCAGTAACTAAAAGATTTTTCCCTTCTAAATTTCTACCTAAAAAATAAAAATCATTTTCAACCCAGGGACGCTTATGTTTCCTTGTTTTGATAGAATAAAGTAAAGGATAAACAAGAGGACTATGCCCTTTCTCTTCATAGCTTATTGCTATTCTTAATCCTAATTCATTTCCTCCTTGTGCAACAGGAAAAATTATTTCTGGCAAAAATTCAGGTTCTCCATTAGGATTAGAAGTTAATTCTTCAGAAATTTTATTCATAAAAAATTTTCCTTTGTAAATCCTCTTTTGACTAACAGGTGTTAATTCAAATTCTCTAACCAACCCATTATCTGTTTCTGAGACACTTTTTTCAAATTTATCTGCATTCTTTTTTAATTCAGAGAGATTTTGTACTGAGCGATATTTATCAGATAAAATTATTCCATCCTTAGCTAAATTTACTGCATTGTTTTTAGAATCTACCACATGTTCTGGATCAATATACTCATCAGCCACAGCATTAACAATAGAATGTAAATAGGCAAGACCAAGATTAAAAGAATCGTTAAAAAGGGAATTAGAAAAATCTGTTTTACGCCTAAATTTTTCAATGACTAAATTAAAAATTAGACTACTTGTAATATTTAATGAATTTAACACATCGTCTTCTGTTAAAACATGTCTTTTACCTCCTGCTATTTTCTTTTCTCTCCTATTATTTCTTATTTTAGAATAATCTATTATCTCCTTAAACAATTCTTTAGCACGATTGTGGGAAGGATAAATCTCTGATATAGGGAGATGACCTCCTGCAACCAAACCAGGAATCCTTGATATTGAACTTTCTAATCCTGAACGATAATTCCCTCTAAAAAGAGAATCTAGTGCATTAGATGCTTCAGAATATATTAATTTAGCTTTCTCTCTATTTACCATAGATAACTTAATCATCTTTATATTAAAAACTTTTCTATTTGTAACCCCTAATAAGTTACAAAATAAAAGATTCCCAAAAGCTATATAAAAACTAACAAAGAAGTAATAAAATGAAAAAAGAGGTAACTAAAAAAGACATTCCAAAAGAGGATAAAAAATTAAAAAATGAGTTCTAAATCAGAAATTCTTTTAGGTTTGACCGGGAAGAATGTTAATCAAATAAAAAGAAAGGTTATTGAATGTGAATCCTTAGGAATAAAGAGAGTTTCATTATTTTTAGAGTTTTTATCCAAAGAACAAAAGAAAAAAGTTTACGAATTCATTTTAGGTTCTAAAATAAAAGAAATTCCTTTTGTACACATAAAAAATGATATGGACTCAGAAGAATTAAAATTTCTTGAAAAAAATTTTAAAACAAAATATTTCAATATTCATGTAGAAGGTTTTGAAAATTTAGAAAAATGGAAAGGACATTATAACAAATTACTCTTAGAATTAGGGTGCATAAAAAAAAGAAAAAACCCTTTCCTACTAAAAAAAGATTTTGAAAAGATTAAAGGTTTTTGTATTGATTTATCGCATTTTAAAGCCACAAAAGAAAGAGGGAAAATTGAATATCTTTTTACAATGAGATATCAAAAAAGACCAGAATTATTTATAGCAAATCATCTCAATGGTTATTCAAAATTTAGGAAAAAAGATTTACATAAACCAAAAAATAAGAAACAGCTTGATTATCTAAAAAACCTCCCAAGGTTTGTGTTTGGAAAATATATTGCATTAGAAATGTCTAATCCTATAAAAGAACAATTAGAATATAGAAAGTATGTTAAAAAATTATTAAAAAATAAGATTAACTTAAAGTAAATACATCTCTTCACTTTTCCAATCTAGTATTAATCTCTCCAGCAATATTTTCAAGCATCTTTTCTTTTATTGTTTCTTTATCCTTTGACCAATCCTTATGACCTAAAACCCACCCTAATTTTATGAAAGCTGTTTCAGAAAGCATATCCTCAAGATAAATAACTCCTGTTTTCAATATTTTTCTTCCATTAGAATAAACCAAAGGATTTAATCTCCCGTAGATTGTTTGAGGGGTAGCACAGACAATCATCCCTTTCTTTTGAATCTCATTAAGTTTTTTTATCCATTTGATTCCTTTTCCCTCCACAGGGGTATGTCCTAATCCTGAAAGCTCGAGAATTATCCCCTTATAATTTCTCTCAGAATAATAATCGAGAATATCTGGAGACTGTCCGGGGTAGACTTTGATCAAACCAATTTTACTTTCAAATTTAGTATCTACTTCCACTTTCTTTTTATTTCTTACATTATAAGTTCTTAAAACATCGATTCTATCTGGGAATACTCTTGCGATTGGCTTTCCATTAATCACTTTAAATGCATCTCTTTTGGAAGTATGCATCTTTCTAACTTTTGTCCCGGGCATCGCATAACAATAATCATCATTACTTGTCGCATGCCCAACTAACATCACCTCTGCAATATCTGAAATTGCTGCTAATGCACTACATTTTAAATTGAGATTAGCATCACTACTTGCTCTATCTGAACTCCTTTGAGAGTATGTCAAAACTACTGGCTTATTCAAATCCTTCAAAAAGAGAGACAGTACAGAAGAGGTATAATGTAAAAAATCGGTACCATGCGTAACAATCACCCCTTTTATATCTGAATCATTAAGCATCTGTTGAATAATCTTTGCAATTTTTTTCCAATCTTTGTATTCCATATCCTCAGAAGATTTCATAAAAGGGACCTCTATTTTAGATATATTCACTTTTTCAAAGATTTCTGGATAAGTCTCAAATAAACTTTCGGGGGTAGTTAAAGGAGAAGCAGCCCCTGTTTTAGAATTATAACGAGATGAAATTGTCCCTCCAGTAATAACTATTGCTATGTTTGGTTTAGAAAAGTTATTATAAATTTCTTTTAAATTCTCTTTTTTCTCTTTTTTTGTTTCATTATCATTTTTCAGTTCTTCCTTTTTTTTCAAAACCCTCACACCCAAAATATCCTTTTTCTTAAATCCTATATTATATCCTGAATCTAACTTAAACAATAAAACACCTTGTTCATCCTTGGGAGGCTCCAAAAGAATCCCTTCATATTTCTTCTTTACCAAGGAAATTTCAACAAAATCTCCAGGTTTAGGTTTTCTATCAATTTTAGTGGTTTTATTGAAAAGCTTACCCTCTTTATTTATGTTGGATTTCTCTTTTGCCATAAAATAAACAAATACGGATTATATAAAAAACTATTTATTAACAGATTCTTCTCTAATCAATTAATCAGTATTAATCGGTATCAATCAGTATTTTAATAAATTAACGACTACCTAGTGACAACAAAACAAAAGATTTATAAATAGCTTTTTTTATTATTTGATATGGTTAAAAAGAGTTTAAAAAAAGTTATATCACCCTTAGCTTTAGGTTTAACATTATCTTTTTTAACTTTAAACGGATTAACAGGATGTTCTTCCCAACCAAGCTTTGAAGAAAATAAAACTTATACTGTAAGGAGGGGAGACACTCTTTGGGAGATTGTCACAGAAGACCCATATTATAATAATTATAATCCCCAAAAAGTAATTTGGGATATAAGAAAAGAGAATGAGATAGATAACCCTGCTTTGATCCGACCAGGTCAAGAAATCGATATGCCAAAATATAAAGAAAGATTTTGGTAATAACAAGGCATTAACTTTCCACAATATTTGAGTTTAAATCATTTAAAACTTATTTTTTATTAGAAATCCTAGATTGCTTCAACATCTTTATCCTTTTTGTTTCTTTATAATCAACACCTTGCATCTCCGCAAGAGATTTACTCACAGAGTCCCCAAAATAGATTCCATAGATTATCTTTTCAATTAAATTCTTCCCTTTAAGTTTTACTTCAATAGGTTTTTTAATTATTTTTTTTGCTCTTTTTATGGTTCTTGTCTCTTTATCTGATAACAAAATAACTTGAAAACTTTCATCCATTCTTGCTTCTATCTCATTATGAGCTATTTCAGGAAAATAATTTGAATGTGCCAAAACCTTTGAATTCTCATTAAACAAGGTCTTCCAAATTTCTGAAATGACTTTTAATTTTTCTGAAGGAGAGTAAATAATAGGAACTTTTCCTCTCAATCTTTTGGCAACTTTTTTTGAATAAGAGATATAATTAGAATTTGGTTGATTCAGCTTATCTAATATTTTTTCTAAACTTTCTGATTTTTTATCCAAAATTTTTAGAACTCTTAAAACAGGCTCTAACAAGTAAACCAATGCTTCTCTTGGAATATAACCCCCTGGTACAATAAAAGTGTCTTCATTCTTTTTTGCCAATTCACCTCCAGAAGTAACGATTATTATCTTAAATTTCCTTTTTTTAGCTTCTTTATACAACTTAATAGTTTCTTTGGTATTTCCTGAATAACTCACTATGAAACAAAGAATTTTTTTATTAGTATTTTTAGGAATTATCTGGTTAGGTAAACTTTCTCTAAAAGTCAAAACAGGTTTTTCAAAATCTAAAACCTTAACAATCTCCCCGGGAACTGCGCTTCCGCCAATACCACAAAATATCACCTGATCATAATCCTCAACATTAATATTATACATCCTAACGATCCTCTTCTATAATAAACATCAAGAGGACTTAAAAAGATTCTTATTTATCTCCCATTAATCTTATTTAATCATTATTTTTTACTTTTAATATAAATAACCCTTTCAATATAAATAACACTTTTAATATAAATAACATTTCAATTACAAATCTTCAATTATTTTTTTCAACAACATAAACTTCATCATTCTTTCTTGCTATTGAAGGAATTTTTATTGCAACCTCCTGACCTTTAACAGCTTCATCAATTTTCTTTTTCTCTATTTCCATACTCCTTAAATTAAATTCGATTAAACCTGTACTTTTTCCAATAATCGCGATTTTATCTCCTTTTTTCAATTTTGAAGAAAGCAAAATTTCTGCAACTTCTTTTTTTTGATAATAATGTTTAATCTTCCCGACATATCTCTTTTTCTCATTGGCTTGACTATGCTCAACATTTGAAAAATCATCTGAAGTTGGAACCCCAAAATAAAAACCAGAAGAAAAGCCTTTATTGTAAACTTTTTTCAAATCTTCAAACAACTCTTTGTTCTCTTTATCACTTAATTTTCTTTTACTATCCAAGAGGTCTATAGCTCTTCTATAAACCCTCACAACCCTATCAATATATCTTGGGTCCCTATTTCTTCCTTCAATTTTAAATGATTTAATCTTTGAATCAACCAACCTCTCTAGAAAGGGTAATGCACACAAATCTTTTGCAGAAAAGATTTTATCGTTTTCCACTTCTAATTCATAACCTTCCTGCTTATCCTTAACAATATAACTCCTCCTACAAGGATGGATACACTGACCCCTATTTGCAGATTTCCCAAATAAAAATTGACTGGTAAAACATCTTCCAGAAACTGCAACACACATCGCTCCATGAATAAAAATTTCTGCATCTATCCCTGTTTCTTTTACTATTTTTTCAATTTGTTCCAAACTAAGCTCTCTTGCAAAGACAATTCTTTCTGCCCCTAAACTTTTGTAAAATTTTACAGATTCTGAATTAGAAACAGAACCCTGTGTTGAAACATGAAAGGGAACCTTATATTTCTTACAAAGCCTTATCACTCCTAAATCCCAACAGATAATTGCATCAACTAAATTATTTTCAGAAATTTCTTTTATTATTCTTTCAATTTTTTCTAATTCCTCATTATAAACAATAGAATTAATTGTTAAATACAGTTTGATTTTTGATTTTTGACACCTTTCTCTTACCTCATATAAATCTTTCAATTCAAAATTCTTATTTCCCGAACGTAAGGAGAACTCTTTCAACCCAAGATAGACTGCATCTGCACCAGCATCTATAGCAATCTTGAGATTAACAAAATTCCCTACTGGTGCTAAAAGTTCTGGTTTCTCCTTTTTTATTTTTAAATTCTTTTTTTCCATAGATTCTATAACCAAAATCTCCTTAAAAGGTTTAAGATTCTATTTTATCCTCACTCTTAACCATTAAAATCTCATAACACCTTAAAATCCCCTATTAAACTTTCCTTAACTTAGAAAACTTAATAAACAATTTTAATCTTTTCTTTTTATGCCAAAAATAGGTTTAGAAATTCATGGATACTTAAACACTACTGAAAAATTATTTTGTGATTGTAAATCAATTCATGGAGCAAAAGTTGCAGAACCAAATACAAACATCTGCCCAATTTGTACTGCTCAACCAGGGAGTAAACCCATGCCCCCTAATAAAAAAGCAATAGATAAATCAATTCAAACAGCACTTATTCTTAATTGTAAAATAAACAATAAATTAATTTGGATGAGAAAACACTATAGTTGGTCTGATTTACCCAAAGGATACCAGAACACAATCTCAGGAACTTATGCAATGCCCATAGGAGAGAACGGAAAACTTATGGGAATAAGAATAACAGAATGTCACTTAGAGGAAGATCCTGCATCATGGAATCCTACAACTGGAGAAATTGATTATAATAAATCTGGAAGCCCTTTAATTGAAATTGTGACAGAACCTGATTTTAAGAGCTCTGAACAAGTAGTGAAATGGTTAAAACAATTGAAGGTTACTCTTGAATATATAAAATCAATAGATAAAACTTCGGGCTTCAAAGCAGACGTTAATATCTCTCTCCCAGAAAAAAAAGGGGAAAGAGTTGAAATAAAAAATGTAAACAGCTTAAAAAACATAAAAAAAGCAATAGATTATGAAATCGAAAGACAGAACAAGCAAGGAGAACTCCCTAAAGAACAAGAAACAAGAATGTTTAATGAAATAAAAGGAATTACAATAAAAATGAGGAAAAAAGAGCTTGCAAAAGATTATAGATTCCTCCCAGACCCTGATTTAAAGAGTATAATCCTTAGTAAAAATAGAATAGAAGAAATAAAAAAGATAACCCCTGAAACACCGGATAAAAAGCTCAAGAAACTTGTAAAAAAACATAAGATCCCTGAGAAATATGCAAATATTTTAACAAAGAGATTAGATATCTCAGAATTCTTTGAGGAAGTTATAATTGAAAGGGTAAAAGAGATTAACCCTGAAAAAAGAGATTCTTCTAAGAAAGAAAGAAGAATACAAAAAAACATAGATAAAAAATCTTTCCCTATATTAGCTGCAGAATGGATTACTATAGAGCTTTTAAGAATCTTAAAATTAAATAAAATTTCTATTGATGATGAAAATATTAGCATCAGTCCAAAACACTTTTCTGAACTTTTAGAGATGGTGAGAAATAAAAAAATCACTGAACAACAAGCAAAAAAAACAATTCAAAAATGGATTCCAAAATCTTACTCCCCGAAAGGAGAATTTAAAGGCAAAGGAAAAATATCTAACAAAGAAGAAATTGAAAAGATAATAAAACAAATAATAAAACAGAATCCTAAAGCATTCAATGACTATGTTGAAGGTCAAAAACAAGCACTAAACTTTCTTATAGGACAAGTAATGAGAGAAACAAAAGGGAGAGCGGATAATAAGATAGTTAAGGAAATTCTAGAAAAAAAGAATAAATAAAAAGATATTTAAAGATTGAAAAGACCTATAAAAATATGAAAGAACTTGAAAAAAATGTTGAAAAAAGCCCTGCAAAACCATTTGTGGTAAAAGAAAGAGAGAATCTTCAATATGAAGGGGAAAAGGAAATGGATTTGAAAAATTATTTAAACAGTGATCCAAAGTACCACAATTGGAGTAGATCTTGTGATACAGGGCATTAAACAAGGAAATGAAAATGCCAGAAAAGAATTTTCAAGATATTATTCTTAGGAGATATTCTGACAACAGTTTTGTGGAAGAATATTCTAAAAAAGCTTTGAGAGGGTTAAAACCATACGAAGAAAAAATAATAGAAAGATTCCTTCAAAATAAACAAAAGATTCTTTCTATAGGTTGCGGATGCGGAAGAGAAGTATTTGATTTGTCTAAAAGAGGTTTTGATGTTACCGGCATTGATATAAGTGAAAAAATGATAAAAAAAGCCAATGAGATTTCTAAAAAAAATAAAATAAAAGCTAAATTCTACACAGGAGATATCTCTAAAATAAATTTAGAAAAAGAAAAGTATGATGCAGTAATTTTATTTAATTGTGTAATAAACCAGATTCCATCACATAAAAAAAGAAAAAACACTATCAAAAATGTACATCACTCAATAAAGAAAGGAGGACTAATTATAATTGTTTCCAATAATTTTTATTATCCTGGAAAAAATCTCTCTTACTATTTTGAGCATCTCAAAGATTTTCTGAGCAAGGTAATCAAAGAAAGAAGAAAGAAGATACAAGATAAAATCTATGAAGCGGAAGGGAACACAGTCTATATTAATTTACCAACCCCAAGGAATCTAAAAAACTTATTAAAAAATTTTAAAATAACTCATTTTACTTCTAATAGGAAAATAAAGGGTGATAAAATAAATAAATCCCCTTTTTTTGATGAGCTTTTGATTCTAGTGGGAAAAAAATATTAGGATGTATCTCTATGCCCCTCCTTTTTCGATTGTGAAAAAACAAGATAACAAATTTGCAATAAATGATATTCTTGGAGGGAAATACTGGTTTAATAAAAAACTTTTAACAGAGACCCTAAAAATTATAGGAAAAGAAGAAGAAGATTTAAGTAAAGAAGAAAAAGAAATTGCGATAAACATTGTAAATAGTGGATTTCTAAAAAGAACAAAATACAGGCGAAATGATTATTTTAACTATGAAAAAGTAAGAGAAAGAATCTTAAAAAATAAAGGAAAGAAAAATGATTTAATGAATATTGGTTCTGTAACATTTGCTTTGATAAAACAATGCCCTTACAACTGTGAGGAGTGTTATGCAAAAGATAGGATACAAAAAGAAGAGACCTCCAATTTTGAAGAAGAAAGTTTGTATAACACTATAAAACAAATATCAAAACTCGGGGCAAAGGATGTATCTATTAGTGGAGGAGAACCAACTACCTCAAGAAAAACACTTGAAAAAACAATCAAGATATCAGAAATGCTAAAACTTTTTGGTCTTTCTCAAAGATTGATAACAACAGGATATAATCTAAAAAAATATTCTAAAGAACTTTTTTCTTCCTCAATCAATCATTATCAGATCTCTCTTGACGGACTAGAAGAATATAACGATAAATACAAAAGATATCATGGAGCAACAAAAAGGAGTATTGAAGCAATCAAAGAGTGTCAAAAAAGTGAAAAAGAATACTCCATTAATACTGTAATCACAAAAAATAATTTAAAACAGCTTAAAGAATTTGTAAGATTTTTAGAAAAAAATAATGCAAACAATTTAAGAATTGCAAAAGTCATTTCGGGCAATCCCAAAAATTCTCTTACAATAGAAGAATCAAAAAAATTGAAGGAAATGATTGAAGATCTTAAGGAAAAATCAAAGTTGGTAATAACGGGGCCTTTTGATAATCAATACATACAAAGAAAAAATGTAGACTGTGTTGCAGGGAAATTATATGCGCATATTGATTGTTATGGTGATGTTTTTCCTTGTGCATTTATGCAAAATCTCCCTTTAGGGAGTATTTATGAAAAAGAGTTTACAGAAATATGGAGTCTAAATAATCCTACTCTCCGAGATTTTGAAGAAGGAATAACCCCTGATGTGCAATGTATAAAATGCAATGATAGATATTACTGTTTCGGAAATTGTAGAAAGGAGTATGAACTAAGAAATGAGAAATCCAAAAAATAATTTAGAAGTTTATATCTTAGATGAAGATAGAAAAAGTCATTTACCCAGAGTAATAAATAAAATCTCTTCAAGCATAAGAAACTGCAAAGATCTTGATAAATTCCTAATATTAAAAGAAGAAATTTTCTCGAATGAAAAGATTCTTTACAAAAAAACAGATAATAGTTTTTTTACAAACATAAACAACAGAGAAGGAGATTGTTTAGATCTTTCTCTTCTTTATCATTTCATATTAAACAGAATAGAAGTGCCAAATAACTTAGTTTCCGCTAAAGGACATACTATGTTGAAAATTCCTTTTTTTCAAAAATTACTTGAATCCACAAATGGGTCCTTCCAGAATCAAGAAGATTACCGAATAAAAAGAGGTATCCCTCTTTGTAGCATAAACAAAGAAGTTTATTTTTCTGAACTGAGTGATGAAGAAGTTTTTGCACTTTATTTAAATAAAAAAAGTCGACTACCACTAAAAAGAAATCAAATTATTAAAGCAATGCAATATATAAACGAAGCAATAAGTCTCTCTAAAAGGATTCCAGAAATATTCTATAATAAAGGATGTCTACTCAATAAAGAAAGAGAATTCAAGGCAGCAATAAGATATTTTGATAAAACATTGGTTTTAGACCCTCTTTTTTATGAAGCAATCCAGAACAAAGGAATTTCATATGCCCAAATAGGAAAAAAGGACCTCGCTGAAAAATGTTTTAAAAAAGTCGTATCAGAAGCAAGAAAACCCGAAAAAGAAAAAGCAGAAATGAACCTAAAAATCCTCAAAAGTTAAACCCTTCTAACTCCTTCTAAAAACATATCTAAAAAAAATAAATAAAAATAAAACTATCTGATCAGTCTTATAATCTCAAAGATGATTCCTGTAATAAAAATAATAAAAAATACTAAAACAATAAACCAATTTATATGGATTGAATACTCTGGGATTCTATCTCCTTTTCTTTTAGAAAAAATGTTCATTAAAAGAATTAATATCCCTACAAAACCTCCTGAAACAACCCCCCCAATCCCCATCAATTCAACAAAACTCGCAAGTTCAAAAAAACTTACCAACACATAAAGAATAAACGGGAGAAATGAAACAAAAAAGAAAACAGATCTCCCTTTTTTCAAATCATAAAGGAATACATCTCTCAAAGAGAAACTAAGAACAAAATAACTCGTTAGCATTGTAAAAATTCCCAATATCATCAAAAGTTTTCCGAACAAACCTCCAAAAGAAAGAGTTGCAACCTCTTCAATTTGCATCCCTAAAACTCCCACAAAAACAAAACCAAATAATGCATATAAGATAAATGGAACAATCATCCCAATAAGAATCGCTTTTTTCAATAAATTTTCATCTCCTCTTATTTCATTTCTTAGTTCAGGAACAGATGTAGAACTTGAAAAAGCAAACAATATCGCTCCAAAAGGAAGAAATAAGTTAATAGGATTAAAATAACCAATGTTACTAATCTCCACACTAGGAACAAGGATTAAAGATAAAATTAGAATTATAAAGATGATTACAATAACTCCAAAATACTCCACTCTTTTTAATCTTCTAAGACCCCCTGTTAAAAGAAAAGACATTATTGCCCAAAAACAAGCACCAAAAACTAGGGAATATTCAAAACCCCCTGTAAATAATTTTGATAAACTCTGACCTTCTCCCATAAGGTATGCTAAAAGAGCGGAATAAATCCAGATTAGAATTGCAACCAACATCACCCTACTTCCTTTTTTTCCTAGATATTTTTCAGAATAACCTAAAAGTTGGTGTTCTCCTTTTGTCCTTAATGAGATTTCTCCAAGATATAAATTAACATAAGTTACTACAATCCCTAAAAGAATGAGCCAAAATAATCCCACAAAAAAACCAGACCTCGAAAAAACATAAGGAATTCCAAGAATTCCTGCTCCAACGGCTGTTCCAGTAAGAGTAAAGGCTGTTGCTAAAAATTTTATTCTTTTCTTTTTTTCCATCCTCTTTTAACGGGCTTACTAGGAATTGAACCCAGATCTTCGGGGCCGAAACCCGATATTCTATCCATTAAACTATAAGCCCATAAGACCAAAAGATAATTTAGTTTTTATATTTTAGGTTATCCCTTTTTCTCATTTTTTACGCTTCACCACAAGTTTTTAAATTACATAATCATTTAATAATATAATGAAAAAGAAAAACAAAGAAGGACTTAGTGTGAAAAAAGAAAATTTTAGTGAATGGTATACTCAGGTTATACAAAAAGCAGAAATTGTAGATACTAGATTAGATATTAAGGGATTTATTACAATAAGACCTTGGGGTGCTAGGATTATTGAGAGTATGTATAAAATTTATGAAAAAGAGCTTCAAGAAAAAGGACATGAACCCACCATTATGCCTTCTGTAATTCCCGAATCAAATTTAAAAAAAGAATCAAGTCACATTAAAGGATTTACTCCTGAAGTATTTTGGATAAATCAAGGGAAGAGTGAAGAAAAACTTGCATTAAGACCTACAAGTGAAACTCTTTACACTCCTATGTTTAAATTATGGATTAGAAGTTATAATGATTTGCCTTTAAAACTATACCAAAAAGGCTCTGTTTTCAGATTGGACACAAAATCAACAAGACCCTTGATAAGAAGTAGAGAAATATTATGGATAGAAGCCCATGATGCATTCTCAACAAAAAAAGAAGCAGAAGAACAGGTCCAACAAGATATTAAAATAACTGAAAGTGTAATGCATCAAAAATTTGGGGTTCCATTCCTTCCTATGAAAAGGCCAGAATGGGATAAATTTGCAGGAGCAGAATATACTATTGGATCAGATGTTCCAATGCCTGATGGAAAATTAATCCAACAACCTTCAACTCACCTTATGGGTCAAAAGTTTTCTAAAGCTTTTGGTGCAACGTTTAAAAACAAAGAGGGGAAAGAAGAACATCTATGGACTACTGCATATGGCCCCGCAATCTCAAGAATACTAGTATCAATTATTTCAATACACGGGGATGATAATGGTTTAGTACTCCCTTATTCTATCTCTCCAATAAAAGCAGTAATCATCCCGATATACAAAAAAGACAACAAAAAAAAGATAATGGATTATGTTAAAAAAATCAAAAAAGAATTAAAAAACATCAAGATAAAAATAGATGAAAGAGAAGAGTTTAGTCCGGGATGGAAATTTAATGAATGGGAACTTAAGGGTGTTCCCTTCAGAATAGAAATAGGAGAAAAAGAAGTAGATGATAATGCTATAACCCTCTCTCAAAGAGATACAGGGAAAAAAGAAAAATTATCTTTAAAAGGTTTGAAAAATTTAGAAAAGATAGGAGAGGAATTTGATAAAAGATTAAAACAAAATGCAGACCAACTAATAAATGATAAAGTTATAAGTTGTGAAACAAAAGAGGAGATTCTCTCTGTATTAAAAAAGGGAAAAATTGCAAGAGTAAATTGGTGCTCCTTAGATAAAGAAGGATTAAATTGTGCAGAGATTATAGAAAAAGAGATGAATGCGGAAGTAAGAGGGACAATGGCCAATAAAAATGAAAAAGCTCAAGGGAAATGCCCTCTTTGTAAAAAACAAGCAAATAAGGTAGTCTATATTGGAAGAAGCTACTAATCCCGTAATCAATAAGATCTTAGTTTTTAGTATCGGAATAATGACCTAAACCCAAATTAAAAATTCATCCTGCAGCATCACATCTATCAAAAACTACGTTTTCTTAAAAATTACTTACTCTTCATCATTTGGACAAACAAGAGCATTCAATTCATCTTCTAATCGAAGAGTCCTTTCCATAAGCGAGCTAAGCTCTTGTTCCAATATTTCTTTTTCCATTTCTTGTGTAGATTTTCCCATTTTTAAAACCCTCTAAATCAGAATTCTTGACAAGGATATTAAGAAGTAAAACCAGAAAAAAAACCCCTATTCAACCCAAATCAAGAAAAACCTAACCGGATTAAATTGAGGTTGGAATCATTAGTTTAATTTTGCATATAGTGCAGACTAAGGAATTAAAGCCTGAAAAGTTCAAATTAAGATCCCTCAATCTTTCACTCATAAAATAAAAGGGTAAAATGGATTTATAAAGATTTCTTTATTTGATCTTGTATAATCAATCAGAGATATTACTTAAAAAACTTTCAAGTTTCCATTTAAATTTTTCTAAATCCTTTACTCTCACTCTTGCACCAACTGCTTCTTCGTGCCCTCCTCCAGAAGCATCTTCTAAATCCTCTATTGCGTTCAAAACTGCTTCACGAATATTTTTTCCTCTTGCAGAAATATTCACATAGATCCCCTTAGAATAAGCAACAACAATTCTTTTGCCTGGAAAAAGATGACTAATCTCATTAGACAGATTTCCCGAAATGCTTAGATCTCCTCCAAACTGGAAAAACAAAACATTTTTTGATTTTTTACCTACTTCAATAGCCTTACCTAAAAGTTTTTGATATTTTGAATCAATTTGCTCAAATCTTTTATGCATAGAACGATTTTTACTATTCTCTTTCAAAACATCATAGGGGTTGCTTGCACGCATCAGAAATTTAATCATACTAATAACATTTGTTGTTCTATCCTTGAGTGCAAAATTAAATATTCTCTCGATTTTTCCTATTTGAGAATTATAAAGGACTTCAAAAGCATCTTTAGAATCAATAGATAAATCAGGATATTCTCTTTTAAAATCATCATAAAAACCAGGTAAAAATTTATCAGAAATACATCCCACAAGGGCTAACCATGATAAATCCTTATTCTTGTTTGCCTGATAACAAAGTGCTGTAACAGGCTCATTTTTTTTATCCTCATTACAAAGGGGATTGTAATAATCGACAAACATAGGGATTTTACTTTTATCAACTTCATGATGATCTATCCATACTACAGGTAGGTTAATCTCTCGAACTCTCTCAAAAAATTCTTTTGAAACTAAAGGTTTATCTAAAATAAAGATATAATCAGTATTAAGCTCTGAAACTTTCCTAAAATAAGATTCATCCAATTCAGGAAAGGACTTAATAGGAACCCCCTTACCTCTTCCAAATAATCTTTGGAGAATGATAAAACTACACAACCCATCCGGATCATTATCAAAGAAAAAAAGAGGGTTTTGGGCCTTTTCAAGATGTTCTTTAATTTGGTTAACCTGATTATTTGTGAGCATACCTTTCCAATAAAAAACGAGTATATAAAGATTTTATTTTTTATTAAGGACTTTTTAACAGAAACGAAAATATTTTAAATTAAAAGATCTCTTCAAAACGATGAATAAATGGATAGAATTACTACTTGGATTGTTTATCCTTATAGGGACTATTTTATTTACTTGGTTTTCCGCAGAATGGACTAGCTTTTGGAACTTTAGACATGCTGCATGGGAAATCTTTAAGGGGGGAGCTGTATGGATTCTAGCTTTAATAGGAATCTTATTCATCCTCTTAGGAATAAATGACCTAAAAGAATAATTTTCTAATCTAATCTTCAGCCAGAAAGAGAAATCAAAAAGCCTTCTATAATTGCAGCTATAATCAAAAGGGGGATAACTGTAAATATGAATACTTTCAAAGAAGAAATTAAATTATTTTTCAAATAATCTCTTTTCTCGTTTTGTTTTCTCTTTATCTTTTGCCCATCTTTTTCGATTCCAAAAAGAAGGACTCCTAATCTCAATCCAAGCCCAAATGATATAAAAACTGCAGGTAATTCAAAAATACCATGAGGTAATAACATCCATAGTGAAGAAAAACCTCCTGATTTAACACCCCAATTAGCCACAAAACCAATAAGATACCCATTTGATATCGAAAGAACAATTGGAAAAAGTCCGAAAGCGATTCCTAAAACTAAACAAAGAAAACTTACTTGAAGGTTATTAAAGAATATAAAAGAGATAAGTTCTCCTGTAGACATCCCTTGTGTTCTCTCTAACACCTCCTTAATAATCTTAAAAATATATTGTGAAATTGATTCTGGAGCAGGGATAAAAAATCCTACAAGAGTAGAAAAGAAAAAAACACCCATGATAATGTAAATAAACTTCCTTGATTCATTTAAGTAATCCATCGCACAATCAAACTCTTCTCTTAGATTAAAACCCTTGCTAAAACTTTTTCTCTCTTTTTTCTTTTTCTTTTCTTTTTTCTCTCTTTTTTTAACCATCTTAAAATTTTATTTTAATTGTAATTAACTAAAATATTTTCTAATTTTTCTTGTTTTATTCTTATATTTTTTTCTTAAATAAATTCCAAATCCTAATCCGAGAATCAAACCTCCAAGATGAGCTGTGTTGCCTATTGGAATCTCTCCAGTTATTGAAATCAACCACAAAATTGCTAAAAGTCCTGGAATTGCATATTTTGCTTTTATCGGGATTGGGATAAACATAACATAAAGAGGCAAATTAGGGGTTAGTATTGTCATAAGTCCTGCAACTCCAAATAAAGCCCCACTTGCACCTACTGCAAAAGTATTAACATCCACATTAAACAACAATGAAAAAGCTACAAAAAAGATTCCTGCAAACAATCCTGACGCTAAATAAAAGTAAAGATATCTCTTAGGCCCAAGAATCCTCTCAATTAATGAACCAATAAAAAATAGAGAAAACATATTTACAAAAAGATGGAACAAATTTGCATGCATAAACATACTCGTCAAAAAAGTCCAAATATAAGCTCCTTGTGAAATATTCAATGGCTTTAAAGCAACATAATCAATGTATCCTTCGTTTATAAGTATAAGGATACTAAATAAGATAAAGAAAACTACATTTACTAGGATAAGAATTGTATTTACTCTTAGATTTTTAATTAACAACCTTTTAGGAAAAAGATTATAAGGGTGGGCCATTGGATTATCTCCTTCTCTTATTTTTAATTCTTTTAAAGGGGCTTCTTGAACCCTTTCTCATGTTATCTTTTTTAATAGATTTTGCTTCTTTTTTCCTTACTGGATTTTTAATAATTTTCTTTTTTATTTTTTCTTTCTTTTCAGTAGGTTTTTTTGCAATTTCTTTTACAGTTTTTTTTGCTAACTTCTCCCCTGTTTTTTTTGCTTCCTTTTTTATTGTTTTCTTTACTGTTTTCTTTTTAGCAGTAGGTTTCTTTGCAACTTTTTTTGCAGTTTTCTTTGTTCCTTCTTTTAATGTTTTCTTTTTAGCAGTTTTTTTTTGACTTTTTTTTCTAACTAATCTTTTACTTGCAGCCTTTTTGTTTGTAGACTTTTTCTTAGCAGCAGGTTTCTTCTTTTCTAAAGCATCTTTTTCTGCTTTTTTACTTAATTTTTTTGCTTCTCTTTTTGCAGCTCTTTTTTCAGCTTTTTCTTTCAATATTTTTTTCTTTTCTCTTTCTCTCCTTTTTTCTATAAGATTCTTTTCTTTTTCAATCTCTATATCTATCAATTTTAATTCTTCTCGAAGAGAATTCAAATTTTTTTCAAAAACTGAAACTAATTTTGTATTATCCTTTCTTTCCAAAATATTTCCACATTCAATACATTCAAAATCATGTAAAAGGGCATTCTCCTCGCTAAATTCAATATTACACTTTGGACAATGATAAAACTCTTTAGTTTGTCTACTTTTTATTTGGTTTTCTAATTGTTCAATTTTTCTTAAAAATGAATTTCTTAAAAATGTTAAAGTTTTTACTGCCTCTATCTTCCAAAAATAAGTATACCAACCTTTCTTATTATCTTTCTTTCTCGTAGAGGAAACCAATCCTTTTTCAGAAACCTTATAAAGTACATTCCTAGTTTGATTAATTGTCATCTCTAATTTTTTAGCAATAACAAACTCATTGATATATCTCTTAGTATCTAGAAACTCAGCCAAACTCTCCGCTGGCTTTCCTGCAGCCAATGCAAAACTTTCCCCAAGAAATTTTTTTAACATATTCTGTATACTCCTTAACCAAATAAATAATTTTTGGTTTTTAATAAGCTTTTAGTAGTATGGTTAAAAAAATAAAGTTTTTAAACCTATATGTTCTAGTATACAAAAGTTAAGAAAACAATTAATATGGCTTGGTTCAATAAAAAAGATAAAAAAGAAAAAAAAGAGGGTAAAAATGAAAATCCTCCTCAGTTACCGAAGTTACCTCAACTTCCAAAATTAGAAGAAAAAACAAACAACGATATTTCAAGACCTCTTCCACTACCTCAATATCCTTCAAGTTCTATTGGAAATAATTTCTCTCAAAACACAATCAAGGAAGCCGTTTCTGGAGAAAAAGAGAGTGATGAAGATTTAGAGGAGGATGACTTTCAAGAAGAAAGACCAATAAGTCCTCCCCTAAATCAAAGAGTTACAAGAGAGCTTGGGGAAGAAGATAAATTTGAAGAAGAACAAGAAGATTATCCTCCAATCAGAAAAAAACCTCTTCCAAGAAAAGAGATACAACCTAAAACAAAGCAAGAACCTCTTTTTGTAAGAATTGATAAATTTGAAGAAAGTTTGAAAATGTTTAATAAAATCAAAGGTCAAATAAAAGAGGCAGGAGATATGCTTAATGATATTAAAGAAACAAAAAGAGAAGAAGATAAAGAGTTAAATTCTTGGGAAGATACTCTTCAATCCATGAAAGAACAAGTAGAAAAAATAGATGGAAATATCTTTTCTAAGTTAGAATGACTAAAAAAAATGAAAAAAGTCAAGTTCATGTAAAGTTAGATTATTCAGAAGCTATTCAATCTAAAAAGAGTACTCTTTCTTCTGAAGCAGATATCATAAAGATAATTAAATCACTTCAAAGATATAGACTTTTAAGAAAAAAAGAATTAGTATTAAAACAAAAACTTTTTACAAAAATAAAAGGAATAACCCCAAAAATAAAGGAATTAGAATCATCTCTCCCTGAACCAGAACTCCCAAAAAGATTGCAATCAGATAAGCATAAAAAAAGTTCATATCTGGATGAAGATAAAAAAACGGAAGATAGTTTAGAAAATCAATTAAGGGATATCCAAAAAAGACTTAACGCAATTAATAATTCTGTAGCGAATTAATTTTCATCTTAAATTTTAAGATTATTTATTTTTCAATAAAAATAAACCAAAACAATTTAAATTCAGTTTCTATCTAATAGATATAATGGAAAGAGAAGAATTAATAAAAAAATATATTAACTTTTTTAAATCAAAGGGGCATAAGGAAATCCCAAATGCAGGTTTAATTCCTAAAAACGACCCGACTACATTATTTATTTCTGCAGGAATGCAACCCTTAGCACCATACTTTCTAGGACAAAAATCGCCCTTAGGTAAGAGATTAACAAATATTCAAAAATGTGTTAGAACAATAGATATTGAAGAAGTAGGAGATTCATACCATCACACTTTCTTTGAAATGTTAGGAAACTGGAGCCTTGGAGATTATTTTAAAAAAGAATCAATTAAATTTTCATTTGAATTTTTAACCAAAATTCTTAAAATCCCAACAGAAAAATTAGCAGTAACCTGTTTTAAAGGAGATACTAACTATCCAAAAGATGAAGAATCTGCAGGGATTTGGGAATCATTAGGAATTCAAAAAGAAAAGATAGTTTTTCTTGGGAAAGAAGAAAACTGGTGGGGACCTGTAAGCAAGACTGGTCCTTGTGGTCCAGACACAGAAATATTTTATTGGAAATTGAATAAACCCGCTCCAAAAAAATTTAACCCTAACGATAAAAACTGGGTAGAAATATGGAACAATGTCCTAATGGAATATTACAAAAATAAAGAAGGATATTATGAAAAAGCATTTCAAAAGAATATAGACACTGGAATGGGTGTAGAAAGGACAATAGCTGTTCTTAATGGGCTAGAAGATAATTACCTCACAAACATCTTCAAACCGATAATAAAGAAAATAGAAATTTTATCAAACAAGAAATATGGGATAAATGAGAAAGAAACAAAATCTATGAGAATTATCGCAGATCATCTTAAAGCATCGGTTTTTATACTCTCTGAAAATACCTCTCCAAGTAATACTGAACAAGGATATATCCTCAGGAGATTGATAAGAAGAGCAATAAGACATGGAAGACAGATAGGGATAAAAAATATGACCCAAAAAATTTCAGAACCCGTCTTTGAGATTTATAATGATTATGAAAATTTAAGAAAAAACAAAAAGAAAATACTTAAAGAACTAAAAAAAGAAGAAGATAAGTTTAATGAAACTCTAGAAAGGGGATTAAAAATATTCAATAAAATTTCTAAGAATAAAAAAGAAATCTCTGGAAAAGACGCTTTTCTGTTATATCAATCATATGGATTTCCATTGGAGATGACTAAGGAGCTTGCAAAAGAAAAAGGAAAAACAGTTCATGAAAACGAATTTATAAAAGAAAAGGAAAAACACCAAAAACTTTCTCGTACAACCTCAAAAGGAAAATTCAAATCAGGATTATCAGATAACACCCAACTAACAACAAAACTTCATACAGCGACCCACCTATTAAATGAATCCATAAGAAAAGTTCTAAAAGACAAGAATATAAGGCAGAAAGGTTCAAACATCTCTCCAGAAAGATTAAGAATAGATTTCAATTTCTCAAGGAAACTAACCAAAGAAGAAATAAAAAAAATAGAGGAAACTGTTAATAAAAAAATAAATGATTCACTAAAAATAATAAAACAAGATAAGCCCCTTAATGAAGCAATAAAGGAAGGTGCACAAGCTGAGTTTGGAGAAAAATATCCTAAAATTGTTTCTGTTTACACAATCCTAGATAACTCAGAAAAAAGAGGATGGTTCAGTAAAGAAATCTGTACAGGCCCTCATGTCAAAAATACAAAAGAGATTGGAAAAATAAAAATAATTAAAGAAGAATCTTCCTCTGCAGGAATTAGAAGAATAAAAGCAGTTATAGAATCTTCTTAAAATTTTAGAAAATCATAAATTTTATATTAAAAAAGCTTAAGTAAAATTAATCTAAAAGCAAACTCGCCCCTAATGTTCCAGGGTGATTCAATTTTGTCCATTTAATGTCTACTTTTTCTGGAAGGAAAATATATTTTTTAAAGTCCTTTTTTACACTATTCATAAATTTTTTTCCTGTTTCTTTAATCCCTCCGCTTAAAATAACAACTTCTGGATCAAAAATGTTCGCAAGGCTTGCTATTCCCTG
>CAYZJM010000006.1:16328-26725 GCA_964479015.1 Candidatus Woesearchaeota archaeon | reverse complement strand
GGAATTCCTATTAGAATTTATGCAAATAGTGAATCTTCAGAATTAGGATGGATGTTTCATCTTCCAGGAACTCCTAATAAAATAAGGATTTCTTTCAAAGTTTCTTATATAGACTATGAGGAAGGAGATTCTACTTCTTTGACATATGATACTTTTTTAGAAACCTATTATGGACTATTTGAAGGAACTGAATCTCTAAATTATAAAATTGTAACATTGGAGGAAGAATAAAAATGAGTGATTCTTATGCTTCTAGAAATGTAAAAAATCTTCCTGTAACTGATGAAATGCAGAATGATGACAAACAACTATTTGAAGATGAAAATTTTGCTTCAGCAAGTTTCTTAACTTTAAAAAATAGACTTCATTCTAACATTATTTATAATAAACTTCCTGTTATTTATACAGAATCTTCTAAAGGAGGAACAATATCCTCTAGATCTGATGTTTACAATATTGTTTACAGTTTAATCTTAGCAAGTTATGGAGCAATAGATTCTAGCTATACTGTTAAATTAGGAATCTGGTCAGATGACAACTATTTTAAATTTGGTTCCTGTATAATAGAAGAATTATCAGGAGTAGATCAAGTAGAAATGACTTTAGAAAATGGAACTAAAGAATACTATGAAGATTTAGACTCTACTTCATTAAATGGATTTATAGTTTCTCCTTTAGGAGAGATTATAGGAACAGAAACTTGGTAAAAAGGAGAAAAAATTATGGAAGAGTTTTTAGTTATTGTTTATAATCTTATTGAATTATTGCAACCAATTATTTCATCTCATACAGCTTGGGCTGTTGGTGTAGTATTAGCACTTATGGAAGCAATTAAAAATCTAGATCCTAAAAACAAATTGAAAGGTTGGTATCTTATTATAGGAGCTGGAGTATCTATTCTTTTTGGAGTAGGTTTAACTTTAGTAGAATCCTTAGTTTGGTGGACTGCTATTATTCAATCAGCTTTAATCTATATAGCAGAAATTGGTCTTGATATAGGATTTCTAAAACCTATTATCAAGAGTATCAAAAAAGTTAAAAAGATTAAAAAATAAATAGTCTGTTTATCAATTTTTTCTAACTATTAATAATATGAAAACAGGTGAAGAACTAAAGAAAAAGCTAGGATTAGAAAAATTAAAATATGTATCTTTTATAAGATTATTAGAAGGATCTCATAGACTTATTGTAGTATTCTATGATTCAAGAAGAGATTCAATCCCTCTTACTACTCAAAGAGTCCTGAGATCTTCTAATCTATTTTCTAGTCAACTTTTTCCATTTGAAAAACAAGTTGTTCATACTCCTCTTTTACCCATTGAAAAATACAATGGATCTTTAAGAAATATGATGTTTATTTCTATAGATCTTTCCGGTCTATATGGAGATCCAGATTTACAAATTCAAAAAGAATCCATATTATTTGGAAAGAGCTCTCTTAAAGAATATGTAACTTTAAAAGATTTGCAGAATTCTGATGCAGTAAGTTCTTTTACTAAAAATACAAGATCTGAAAGACAAAGAGCAATGAAAGATGATGGAAGAGGTACTGGTGAGAACTTCTATACAAAACTTATTGAATGCAACCTAGATACAGTAAAAGATCATGTTACTTTTGTATTTCTTACTGAGGCAACTGAACCAATTTATCCTGATGATGCTGATTTTTCTGAGGTAAATCCTGAAAATAATTTTAGACTTTCAAACAATTCTAGTAAAACTTATGAGCTTTATATAAGAATTCTAGATTTTATGGATTGGCTAAAAAACACAAGACCTGACTCTATGGAAGGAAAAGATATAACTAGAAAAGAAATAAAAGATGTTTTAGAAAGTGCAAATATACAGGTATTCAATAACTCACCTTCTTTTCATTGGCAGGGTGTGAACTTTTGGATTTCTCAATTAGATGGATCCATTTATCCTACAAATATAAAACCAACTTTTTGGAATAGATCTGATTTACATGGAAATGATGGAGCTTTCTTAGATAAACACTTAGCTGGATTATTTAGATCTATTGATTTCTTTTTAAATCCTATGAGTTCAATGCTCACAAAAAAATTGAAGGATAGAAAGCTGTTATGAAAATATTAAAAGAAGTTTTAGATAGAGAAGATCAATTAGATATTTTAGATTTAGAATCTGATATTTTAAATTTAAAAAGAGATCTTATAGATGCTAGTGATTCTGAAAAAGAAACTATAAAACAAAACATAGAAGATCTTAAACAGGATATCTCTGATATTAAAGAAAGAGGAAGTGAAGAAAATGACTGATTATTTAAAGAAAAAAATTAGAAAAATTTTAATAAAAATTTCACTCATCTTGCTTCCTACTATTAGTTTTTTTATTGCAATATCCTCCGGTAGAAATAGAAAAGATATAAAAGAAGAACTGAAAGTTAAGAAAAAAGAAATTCTAAAAAAAGAAGAAGAAATAGAAAAGAAAGATAAAGAGAAAAAAGAAGTAGAAAAGAAAGTGGATGATCAACTGAAACAAACTAAAAAAGTTATAAAAGACAATCTAGACAATAGAGAAGAAAGAATAAAAAAAGCAAAAGAATTCTTTTCAGATCTTTAGGAGAACTCTAAAAATGAAAAAGTTATTAAGTATTATATTTATAGTATTCTTTTTATTTCCTCTTGGAGCCTACGAAATAGAAACTTCAAAAGGAATTAAAACTGTAACAATTCCAGAAGACAAGACTATGGAAGAAGCTTTTTTAACTATGGCAAAACTCTATTTAGAAGAGTCCTATGATCATGGAGAACTCTTAGAAGAGACTGAAAAACTAACAGAAGAAATAGAAAAATACAAAACTTTAGTTCAAGAAAAAGAGAATCTCTATATAGAACAATTAGAAAACTATAATGATCTAAAAAAGACTTATGAAAAAACTTTAAAACCAGAAGGGATTATCCCTTCTTTAAATATAGGAATGCAATATTCTTTAGAAGATACTTCTAAACATTTTCATGTTCAATTAGGAGTTATTTTATTTGAAAGAATAAACTTTTATACAATAGTCTCTTATCCTCCTTCAATTGGAATAAGTTTAGGAGCACAACTTTAATATGGAAACTTCAGGAATGGTAGGAAATTCTTATTATCAAGATACCTCTTTTATAAATGTTTATTATTCCACAATCCTTTCAGTTTTTTCTCATTTAGGAGCTTATCTATTTCCTAATGATCCCTCTAGAGTTATATACTCTTCTAATGATCATGCTTTTAGAAGAAGACTAAGATTAAATAGTAGAGATGATATTTCTCAATTTCAGATAAATTCATTGAATCTACCTTTTTTGAATTTTGCAATTTCTTCTAGTGGGATCAGCTCTAATACAAATAGACCTTGGAAAAGTTATCCATTGGAATTAAATGGAATTATGGATTGGACTCTAAATAAGAAATTTAGATTATCCCCTGTAAATATTTCTTTTGAAGCAACCTATCTTTCTGATAAAGAAATAGATATACAATATGCCTTTTCTAAGATTACATGGGATAATGCTTTAGAAACTATTTTAAAACCTCAATTAGAAATTGAAGGAGAATCTTTTAATAACATTGGGATTCTTTCTTATGATATCAATTATAGACCTCAATATAATGAAAATGATTGGTTTGAAAAAAATAAGATAAGAACAATTAGTTTAAATTTTTCTATAGACACCTTTTTAATAGAAACTACTACAGAAGGTTTTTGGATTCCTCAAGAGGTATTATTTTCTTTTGCATCAGCTCAAGATTTAGAAATTCATGATTGGGATGACTACGATGAGCTTCTAACTGGAGTAATCAGTCATATAGAAGAAACAGTAACTTTTTAAATTTTTTCATACTATTATAAATATAAAGAAAAATGAATTTAAAATAAGGAGAAAAATATGAGTTCTTCATGGAGAATAAAAACAATATATGACAATAGAAGTCAGAGGGTTCTTCCTACTCCAGGTTCAGGACTTGGTGCTACTGTTGTTCGTTCCCTAAGAGGAATAGAAGATCCTGTTTATTTTGGACAGGGCGAAACTCAAAAAATGTTAAATCTTTTTGGAGCACCTACTCCTGATTATCCAGAACTTTTAGAAGCAATTGAATACAATAAATCTTATCCACTTTGGTTAGTATCTCCAACAAATAGAGGAAAAGTTGGTGGAGTTTTAATTGGAGAAACTGGTTCTGTAAGATTAGATGCTGGTGTTTCTGTAGATGGAGATAAAGATCTTTCTAGTTTAGATCTATATATAGGACTAGAAGCTGACGATACTGGAATATACACTGGAACTGCTTCCTTTATATCTGATGTTGTTATAGATTCTGAGACTTCTCTTCCAGAAACTTTTGAATTTATGATTGATGGAACTGAAATTACAGCAACTTATTCAGAAGATACTGGAATTTATACTTTTATAGGTACAAAGATTTCTTCAGCTATTGTTGATGACTCTGAAGGGGCTATTTCAATAGAATTTGCAGAAGGTGAAGAACCAGAATCAGGGGCTGTAGTTGAATTTCATTATACAGTAGATGTTTCTAGTGACTATTATATTCTACTTACTGGAGTTGGTCCTAGTGATAGTGCTTATCTTCAAGTAAAAGTTGAAGAAGCTACAGTAAACTCTGCTTCTGCTTTTGAAATGAGTGTTCAAATTAAAAACATAAAAGGAGAATATCAGGATGCTGTATTTTCTCCAATAACTTTCAGTTTAACTGACACTCATGAAAATGGATTTGGAGTAAATATTTTTGCTGAAAATGTTTTTCAGGATTCAAATTATTTTGTTCCTCATGTGAATACTTCTAAGTCTTTCAGTACTTTTTCTGATGATGAAAGCTATGTTAAATTGGCTGGTGGATATAGAGGTGGAGCTGTAGAAGGTGGAGATCTTACTGCTGGTTATGATCATTTCCAAGAAGTTAGAAAATATCCAATTGATCTCTTCTTTGATGCTACAGCCGATGATGCAGTTCCTGTAGTATTTTCAACTTTAAGAACAAGCTATCATAAATATTCTAGATTTATCCTTCCTCTTTCAAATGTTACTCCTACTTCTTTATTGGAGTCTTCTCCTATTAGTACGAGAGATAGGGGAATTTCATATTACTATGGTTGGTTCTATATAAGAAACTTGTATCATTCAGCAGGTAGAGTAGTTAGTATCCCCATGGGAGAAATTGCTAAAAAGCATGCCGATATTATGCTTCTTGGTTTTGGTGGCATTGCTCCTGCTTGGTATGATGAAAACGGAATGGGGGGTCAATTAAATAGTGGAAGAATAATTGAAGCCTTGTATGATCCTACAGAAGATCAGTTAAAATCAATGGATGAATCTCAGATAAATCCAATAATTAACGATCCTTATATTGGTCCAATGATCATGAGTAGAAGAACTTCAGTTTCTGAACTTTCAGACTGGTCTTTTATTGATTATTCTGGGGCTATGGATTATATAATCAAGAATGTTACTAGTCAGGTTCTTCCATACCAGGTTGTTAAAATGAATGATCCTGTTCATAGAAATATTGTAAGAACTAAAGTAAATTCTATTTTACAGCCTATGACTATTGCACCTGTGAATGTTGTAGATTCATATTATGTAAAGTGTGATTCTGAAAATAATAACGATGATGTAAAATCAAGAGAACAGTTTGTTGTAGATTTAGCTGTTAAATTTACTCCTAAATCTCGTGAGATTATATTCACCTTTATTAATACACCACAGGGTTCTTCAGTAGAAGAAATGTTTAATTAATAAAAAAGGAGAAAAAATATTATGATAGATGTAATTTACCAACTTGGAGATGATGCCTTAGACAATCAGGCTCAAATGATAATTGAACCTCTACCATTTTTTCCTAACATGGAAGCTCTTCAAATGAGAATTACAAATTTTTCAATTCCAGAGTTCTCAGTAGGATCTTATGAAGTGGCTTATAAAACTCAGAAGTTTACTAAACCAAATGGTAGAATTGAAACTCCAAATACATTCAGTTTCTCTTTTAGAGCTGACAAGTATTGGCAACTTTATCAGAATTTCCTAGTATGGAAAAACCTAATTGGAAATGATGCTACTGGAGCAGTTGCTGAAGATGTAGGGAGTGCCTCAGGTGAAAGTTCTATAAGAACAAACTTTTCTGTTATGACAATGGATTCTAATCAGATTGTAACTTCTCCTGGGTGGGATTTTACTCATGGTTGGTTGAAATCTCTTGGTGAAGTTTCTTTTGATCAAACAAGTGAGGGTGCTCCAATTATTGTAGCAGTCACTTTAGAATATGTTAAATGTCTTCCCGGCTCTGATGCTTAATTCCATAAGTTAACTCCTATAAGCTAATTAGCCAGTTCTTTTTGGAACTGGCTTTTTTATTTTTACAAAAAGTTATACTATTATAGTATGATCAATACATTAGATAGTTTATATAAAGATTTTACCTATTCTCCTCAGTTAGCAAATATTTGGGAATTCTACATAGAAGAAGACTGGGAAAGTGAAGAAGGAATATCAAAATTTAAAGTTGTTTCAACAAACCTTCCTTTTCCTTCTTTAGAACAGGAACAAAGAAATACAGGACATCATTTTTATTCTGGGTATACTATGCCTGATTCTTTTTCTATAACTTTAAGAGAAGACTCAAATTTCTCAGTATACAAATATTTCAAAAAATGGCAAGACTCTGTATTTGATGTAAGAAGTGGAGTCTTTAAATCTGGAAATGGAGCCAATAAAATAAAAACTGGTGCTATAGAATTTGGAAAATTCAAACTAAAGAAAGACAGTCAACTTTTTAAATCTATGGCTATAAATAAAATAGAAAATCTTTTTGTACAAGCGAAGGATACAGCTTTTGAATTTGCTAAAAGAGAAGTAACAAAAGGTATTCCAGGAAGAGCAAACTCTATTAGTAGACAAGTAATTCAAAGTGGAGCTCAACAACTAAACAAGAAAATAGGAGACACAATAGATTTTCCTGATTATTCAGATTTATTTGAGTATGTTATCACACAAACTTTTGAATTAAAAGGATTAAGATTTTTAGGAATATCTGATATTTCATTAGATTATTCAAATTCAGAGCAATTACAACTAACAGTAAATCTGGGAGTTGACTATATAGAAGACAATTTAGAGGGGTAAAAAACTATGGAAAAAGAAAATTTGAAAGCAAATGATCTATTTGCAAAAGACACAGAAAAAGATGCTGAAATTCTAAAGAAAGCTGAAAAAGCTCCTATGATTCCTTCAGGATATATTCCTGTAAAGTTATCATCATTAGGAAAATTAGGATTTCCATCTATTGTTCATGTAAGAGATTATCACTTCGATGAAGCAATCCAAATGGGGGAGATTACTGAAGAGAATGTAACAGAGGTATTAGTAAATATCGTAAATTCTGTTATATATGAAGACGTAGACATTAAGAAAGCTCATAGACAAGATCTATTAGAAATTCTTATTACTATTTATGGAACTTGGTATTCTCCAACATTAGAGAACTTCAAGTATTATGTAAATTTAGATTTACCAAAAGAAGAAAAAGAAAAGAAAGAAAACATCTCTGTTGCTACTATACCAATTTCTAATATTAATACAACTCCATTGAATGAAAAAGCAAAAATTCCTATTAAACTTTCTAAGAAAGACTTTGAAGTTGGCTTGATTCTACCAAAAGTAGAAAATGAGATTATAGCATCTAAATTTTTAGAAGAGAAATATGCAGAAGAAGAAAATAAACTTCAGAATATTATAAAGAAATCAAAAGAAGATAGGGCTAATCCACAAGAAAGAAAACAATATGAAGAATTTCTAAATAGAAAAGGAAAAGATTTTTTAAAGATTGCTCAAGCTCTTCTTATAGATTCTTTTAATGGAAAAAAACTAGAAAATGTAAAAGACAAATTAAATGCAATAAATGAGATTCCTTTAAATGTTTGGGCTGTATATAATAGAGAAATTAAAGAAAAGTTTCATTTTGGAGTAGAACAAGAAGTTACTTTTCAATGTTCTGTAATACAAAAAGAAATAATTCGGAGGTTTCAATTTCGAGAGATTCATTTTCTACCGTCCCTGGTCGAAAAAGACGACTCAGGATTTACAATTTCTTTTGGCTAAAGAATTTGGATGGTCAAAATTTGATATTGATAAGATTTTAGGACATGAGGTAATCTCTCAAGTGAAAAGAATTATGGATTGGAAAAAGAATAAACAATAAGGAAAAAAGAATATGGCAATGCCTGAAGGTTTTTCTGAAATTCCTAAATCAGAAGAAGAAAAAACAATATCAAATCTCAATAAAATGCTAGAAAGTTCTTTTACAAAGATTGTCAGAACTACTGAACAAACCTCTACTAAAATGATGGACAATCTAATGGGACCAATGAAGTTGATTACAAAACCTTTAGAAGAACTTGTTGGTTTTGATTTCATTTCTAGTATAAAGAAAGTTCCTGGTAAAGCTGGAGAATTATTCAAAAAGCCTGTAAAAGAAAAAGATGAAACAGAAGAGTTTCTAACTAAGAAAGTAAGACCTAATAAAAGACAACTTTTGAATTCTGGTATACTAGGGGCTTCTTCTGTTTATTTAGCTGAAGAATTGAAAGAGGATACTCCAGGAGGGACTCTTGATTCTGAAGGATTTCTAGAAAGAATTTCCGATGGTCTCATAGGTGGATTAGGAGGAGCCTCTGCTTCTGGAGCAGTTTCTTCAATGGGTTCTAAACTCTTAAAAGGGGCTGGAATTGCCTCATTAGCAGGTGGAATCCTTTGGGGTGTAATAGATGGAATCATTGCTGTTGGAAAAGCTGACGAATGGGGAGTATCTAAGGTATCTGCTAGTCTTGCTGGGTTTCTAGCAGGAAGCTCAGATGGAGAAGGTAATATAAAAAATGCTTTTCAAAATGCAGGAAAGTTTGCTTTAATTGGTGTTGGAATAGGAATGGCTGGTGGACCATTAGGAATGATTGCTGGAGGTATTCTTGGAGCGGCAATAGGGGGAATTCTAGGATATATTGGAGCTGAAAACATTGCTGGAGCTTTTGACAATGTAGGTGCTTGGTTCAAAGAAAAAGTTCAAGTTGTTAGAGATTGGTTGAATCCAGAAAATTCTACAGAAGAAGCAAAAGAAACTTTTATGGATGAAGATGCTTCTCTATGGAGTAAAATAAAAGTAACTGTAAGATTGTCTTTTTCTACCTTAATAAGTTCTGTTCTTTCAGGAATAGAAGAAGCTGTATCAGGGATTTCAACAAGATGGTCTAATATAAAAGAAATCTTTGGAGATGAGGAAAAAGGCTTTTGGGAAAAAGTTGCTGGAATTGGAAAAGAAATATTTTTAGGTGTAGTTGAAATTCCTCTTAATTTCATTTCAGGGGTATTTTCTAATGTAAAAGACATTACAGGAAAGCTTTTTGGAGAAGAAGACTCAGATGCTATCTGGAGTATATTAGAAGAAAAAACTTCAGACTTTATTTCTCACATTGTTGATCCTTTTATATCTGCTTTTGGAAATGTTTTTTCAGGATTGAAAGATAGATGGTCCAGTATTAAAGATATAGCAGGTGATGATGAAACTTCTTTTTGGAATAAAGTGGGAGGAATTGGAAAAGAGATTCTATTAGGTATAGCAGAGGTTCCTTTCAATTTTATTTCTGGATGGTTAGAAACTGCTCTTGGTGAAAGATGGAATACTATAACAGATATAGCTGGAGATAAAGAAACAGACCTTTGGACTAAAATTACAGGAATAGGAAAAGAGCTCCTTGCAGGAATAGTAGATTATACATGGGGATTTCTTTCTACTTGGTATGTAGGCTTAGAAACTAAAATATTAGAAGTTCTTGGTCCTGAAGCAGAAGCTAAGTGGAACAACTTTAAATCTTCTATAGGAGATTGGTTAGGTTATATAGTAGATCCTATCATTGAGGGTATAACTGAATCTCTTTCAGGATTAAAAGACAGATGGAACTCCATAGAAGATATAGTAGGAAATGATGATCTATCAATCTGGAGTAAAATAGGTAAAATAGGAAAAGAAGTTCTTCTAGGAGTTTTAGAAGTTCCTGGTAATCTTATGAAAGGCTGGTTAGAAACTGCTTTACCAGGAAGATGGAAGACTATGCAGGACATAGCTGGAGATGAAGAAACTAGTATATTCACAAAAATAGGAAAGATAGGAAAAGAACTATTTTCTGGAGTTGTTGATTACTCCTGGACTTTTATATCTAATAGTATATCTGGATTAGAATCTTTAATTTTAGGAGTTCTTTCCCCTGAAGCAGAAAAAAAATGGGAAGAAATAAAAGGAACTGCTAAAGAATGGATAAATCTCATTATTGATCCTTATATAAATGGAATTACAAATGCTTTTTCTGGATTAAAAGATAGGTGGAAATC
>CAYZJM010000006.1:0-16228 GCA_964479015.1 Candidatus Woesearchaeota archaeon | reverse complement strand
CTTATATAAATGGAATTACAAATGCTTTTTCTGGATTAAAAGATAGGTGGAAATCTATTAAAGATATAACCGGAGATGACGAAACTTCTTTTTGGAATAAAGTGGGAAAAATAGGAAAGGAAATCCTATTAGGAGTTGTGGAGTTTCCTCTCAACTATTTAGAAGGCTGGATTTCTACAGCTTTAGGAGAAAGATGGAATACTATAGAGGATGTTATAGGTGGTGAAGACACTAGCATTTGGACTAAACTAGGAAAGATGGGATCTCTTCTATTTGGAGGAATTGTAGATAGTTCTATAAATTTTGTTTCTAATTCTCTTTCTTTTATAGATAGTAAAATAACAAAATTCCTTACTCCTAAAGGAGAAGAAAAGTGGGAGAATATAAAAGAAAGTGTTTCTGATTGGGTAAATCTAATTTTTGATCCTATTGTATCTGGGATAAAATCCTGGATAGATACATGGAAAACAAGACTCAATAATATTTCAGGAATCCTAGGGGATAAAGAAGATTCTGGAATAGAGAATGTATTAAAAATAGGAAAAGAAATTCTATTAGGAATATTTGGAGCTCCTTTTGAAAGTTTGAAAACATGGGTAGAAGAAGTTCAAGAAAAATCTAAATTTCAAGAAATCAAAGATAAAATAGAAGGATTCTTTACTGATTTAGGAAGTGGAATAAAAGATTTTGCTTGGAGTCTAGTACCAAAAGGAATGCAAAAATTTCTTGGAAAAGAAGAACCTGTAGAAACTCTCTATGAAAAATCTGCAGAATCTGTAGAAGACAATGTTCAAACTAATCAAGGGAGTAAAGTAAGAACTGCTACTCCTGATTCTATAACAAGATTAGAAAATATAATAAGCTATAAAAATACTACAAGAACTGAAGATCCTAGATTAGAAGATTTATGGAATGACAATTTAGGTAAAAGGATATTACAAGATTTAGGAATTGAAGAAGTTGAAGACTATTCTAGAAGAGAAATCCCTGGAATTATAGGAAAAGTAAGAACTGTTTTAAATGGAATGGAAAAAGTAGAAGATGCTATCATATATAAAGATGGTTCTCTTTATCAACCAAGTCCTCAAGACAATATTATAGCAACAAAAGAAAATCCTATTGTATCTGATACAAAAGAAACCAAACAACTTTTAAATGATGTAGAAAAAGAATATTTTAAGAAAAACAATGAGGAATCTTTAAAGAAATTTGATTCTATGATTAGTCTTTTAAAGACTATGATTTCAACTTTAGAAAATCAAAGAAATCAAAATAACAATGTTATTCAAAACATATCAAATCCTTCTTTTTCTTTTGATTCATTAAGGATGGGAAAATAAATGAGTGGAGAATATATAATAATTCCTAAAGGGAAGAAAGTCAAATTTAAAAGAAACAATACTGAGATTCCTGGAGTTCCTATGATATTAGAAGATGAAGTAACAGTTTCAATGTCTTCTAGTTTTTCTGAAATAACAAAAGGAAATTCATCTACTGTTTTTAGTTTGATAGCTGGAGCAATAAGAGATGCTGGATATGAGAATATCTCAGCATGGGCAGGAGGTCAATTCAAACAATTAGGGTTTCAAACTTGGACAGGAACAGCTCCTCTTTCAACAACACTTACTGTAAATCTTACTATGAACAATGATGCTAAAAAAGATGTTGTAGATCCTACTTTAAAGTTATCAAAACTTTGTTTACCAGAAGAGGGAACTGGAGGGGCTTTGATTCCTCCTGGACCATCTATAAGTTCTGCATTACAGAGTAATGAAGATGAAGCTAGTAGAGGAAAGATAATTCATTGTTATATAGGGAACTATGTTTTAAGAAATGTATTAGTAAAAAGAGCTCAACCAACTTTTTCAAAATTTGTAGACAACAATGGATATCCTATTTCCTCTAGAGTAGAATTAGAAATAACAACTCTTTTTTCTGCTACTACTCAAATGGTTGAAACTATGTTGGGAGGTAATGGATGAAAACACGTTATCAGACTATAAGTAAAAGTAATCAAATAAATCAAAAAGGAGAATACTATCCTGATATTCTCTCCTTTCAAATAAAAAGAATTATTTTAAATGAGAATATTCAAGAAGTAGAAGTAAATCAAAGATATAAAGAAAGATTCAGTTTATTGTGTTATGATTATTATGGAACAAATTATTATGATGATCTCATTCTTTGGATTAATGGAATAGACACAGTTCATAATTTAGAAATAGGAAGAATTATTTATGTTCCTGATAAAAGGGATTTAGATAAGTTTCTTATAAAAAATAGGAAGAAAAATAATTGACTATAAATGATTATATTATTGAAATTGTTTTTAATGGTTCTACTTTAAAGAACTATGATCCTCGTGAGTTTTCTTTTTCTATTAGAGATTCTATATATTCTTTATATAGTAAAGGATCTATGTCTTTTAATGATGCTTCTGGTCTTATTCTAGAATCAAGGGTTTTTATTGATGGAGTTCCTATAGAAATTTCTTTTGGGTATAAAGAAGAATTTCTAAAAAATAACTTTTGTTTACATGGTATGGAAAATGTAGAATCTTCAGAAACACTCAAATTAGGTGGAAGAATAGAAAGTAGATTAATCCATGAATTTTATAAAAGTCAAACTAGACCAAGTAAAGCTTATAGACCAAATCCATCTGAAATAATAAATGAAATTTTTTCTGGATATAACTTTGAAGATACTTTTATAGAAGATACTAAAACATTTTTAGATCAAAAATTATACCAACCAAGAATGAATCAAAAAGAATTTATAGAGAAAATATTATTACCTAACAGTCTTTCTTCTAATTCTAAAAAGAGTCCATTTTATTGTTTTATAGATTCAAGAAATCAACTTCATTTTGAATCATTTAATGGAATGATGAACAAAACTCCTATAGCAAATTTAGTATTAAATAACAAGAATAAAAAAGAAAACTATTTTGAAAAAATTATTTCTTTTAATCCTTTTTCATTTGATGTAACAAAACATAAAAATGTTTTAGATTATTCTTTAGAATACTTTACAGATGAATCAACTCCTATAAGAAAAGAATTAGATAGATCCATTTTAGATATTGGGAGAACTCCTTATCCTTTATTTAAATTTGAAGATGAGATTGTTCCTTTTGAATACAATTTTTTAAGTTCTTCTATTGATCAAGCAGATGCTTATATTCTAGATACTCAAAGATTTGCTATATGTCCTGAAAAAGTTTTAGTTTCTACTCTTCATTATCCATATTTTACAGCTGGTAATATCATAGATCTAGAAGTAGAACTATTTAATAAAGAGATATCAAATTCATATTCTGGTAAATATCTTATAGAACAATCTGATCAAATCTGGGATGGAAAGAGCCAATTAGGATACTCTCAAATGGTATTAGGTAAAATGAATCCAGAATTTCCTTATAGATCTGAAATAGAAGGAGGTTTAAAATCTTGACAAGAACAGGAAAAGTAATAGACAATAATGATTCTGATAAAAAAGGAAAAATAAAAGTTAGAATATTTCCAGAATTATCAGAAGTCCCCAATGAGGATCTTCCTTGGGCAAAACCTATAAAAAAACCAAATGAACACTTTGTACCAAAAGAAGAATCTTTTGTTTTTGTTCAGATTTCTGATGATTGGACAAAATTTTATTATGAAAAAGAGACACCTTATATCTCAGCTCAGCATACTTATCAAGAATCTAAAGATATTGTAGAAGCTGCTAGGGATTCAGATAGTCATACATATCCTTATCCTTATTCTATAAAAACAGAAGATGGCTCTGTTCTTTATTACAATGAAGATACTAAAGAATGTGGATTGATTCACTCTTCAGGATTACAATTGATTATGAAATCAGATGGAGCATTTTCAATTGTATTAGATGAAAAATTAGATTTGAATTATAATAGTTCTACTAAAGACTTTACAATAAAAGATATAAATAATGTTATTTTAAATGAAGGTGGAGATGATGGAGTTTTGTATTCAAAATTAAAAGCTCATTTAGATGAGATTTTTACTCATACTCATTCTTGGAGTATAACATTAGGTTCACCTCCTGAGGGCTGGGAAGAAGGGGATCCTGTTAGTTCAAATGTGCTTGTAGCAGGGCCTTATCCCGTAACTGGAAGTTTAGGAACAACTACAGCTCAGTCTTCTCAAATAAAAAATAATGATGCTTCAGATACAAAATCAGATGTATTAAAATTAGATTAAAAAGGAAACAAAGGATTTATGGATAAAATAAAAGAATATTTAAGAAGCAAAGGAAAAACAAATTTAGTAAATGAACTAATTGTTATTTCTAGTAGGATGGACTCTTTAGAAAAAGAAGTAGATACTCAAAAAGAATTTATAGATTCTATGGTGTCTATTCTAAAGAAAAAAGTTCATAGGGAAAAAATACTTTTTGATCTAGTTGAAGAAGCTAGAAAGAAAGGCTATTTATAAAATTTTAACTATTATAATATGAATGAATACAAGATTTATAAAGATTTTTCTATAGATGCTAAAACAGATGAAGAAGGTAAACTCATTGTTCTTGAAGGAAAAAAAGCATTAGAGAATGCAATTCTTCAGTGGGTGAGCTCTTTTAAAGGGGAGTATATAAGAAATCCCAATAAAGGAGGATATGTTACAAAATGGCTTTTAAAACCAATGACTGAAGAAACTCAGCAATCTATAAAAGAAGCTATTTTAGAAGGCTTTTATGAGGATTTCAATCCTGAAGTTGTTTTAACAAAATTGGAAGTAAACCCTATCTATGAAAAAAGAATTTGGGAAATTATTATGGAAGGATATAGTCCAACATTAAAACAACCTATTAATATAGAAGAAAAATTGAGGAACTTAATATGATAACATTTAGTTATACAGATATCTTAGAAAGACTTCAAGAAAATTTAAAAGAAAAACTAGGAAATAGTGATCTTCTTTTTTACTCTACTAATCAGAGAATTCTTGAAGCTATAGCAGAAGAACTCCAAGAACAAATGAGATATGATGAATATCTTATGAGAGAAGCCAAATGGGATACTTCTCAAAATCTTTCTTCAATTTTAAATCAAATAGACTTTTTCAATTATAAACCACATAGAAAAATTGGAACAAGTGGAACTTTAGAGATATCTGCATCAGAAGATTTTGATGTAGCTTATCCAGAAAGAGTTGTAATACCTAAGTATACAGAGTTTTCTAGTGACAACCTAACATTTTGTTCAGTTGAAGAAGTAGAATTAATTTCTACTATTACCAGCACTAATGTCAGCATTGTTCAAGGATCCTATAGAAAATATACTTTTGAAATAACCTATGCCTACACTAATCAAGAACTTATAAATTTACAACTTGATATAGACAATGACAGTATAGAAAATTTCAATTACGATCTTTTTGTAAATGGTATTAAATGGAGTGAGGTTGATCATTTTGGCTATTCAGAAGGTCCTGATGATGAAATTTATGAAATAAGAAATAAAAATGATTTTTCTGGAATTGAACTTATATTCGGAGATGGACTTCAAAGTAAAAAAGTAGAACATGGAGATATAATAGAATTTCATTGTTTAGAAACTGAAGGAGTTGATGGTGAGATTTTAAAAACAAATGCAATAACTAATGTTGATTCTATTATTAGAGATTCTTCTAATAATATTATTGATCTCTATTGTAGAAATAATGAAAAAATTGGTTCTGGAGATGACTATGAAACAATAGCATCAATTAAATATAATGCTCCTAGAGCTCTAAGATTATCTTCAAGACTTATCTCTAAAAGTGATTATCAGACTTTCATTTTAGAACAAGGCTTTGGGGATAAAGTTACTGTTTGGGGAGAAGCTGAAATAAACATAGATAGAAACAAACCAATAGGAACATTTTTAGAATTTCAAGAAAATCTGATTTATATATCTGGATTGAACTATTCTATAGAAGGTTTAGGAGTTCCCTTTACAGATACAATTCAAACTAATATTAGAGAAGCTATAGATCCAATTAAGAGTGTAACAGATTTAGTACAATTTGTAGATCCTCAAATAACTTATTTAAGTTTTGAACCAAGTGTTGGTTATAGAAGTGACAATTATAGTGCTGATCAGGTTAGAAATGCAGTATCCAATGTTCTTTTTGAAACCTACAATATAGAAAATGCTAGATTTAAAGAAAAACTCTATTTTTCTCAATACTATGAACTAATCAATAGTTTATCAGAAGTTGTTTGGCATCAAACTGTTATAGAAATGAGACAATACCCTTCTTGGGTTTCACCTACAGGAGATGAAGCAGGATTTTATTTTCAGATAGAATTAAATCAAACTTATGTATTCTCAGAAAGTGTAGAAATCTATATGAAAAATATAGATGCAGATCTTCCTACAGATCACCCTTATGCAGATTGGACTCAGATTGCTTCTATAGATGCTTCTGGAGCAATTGTAGGAGAGACTGTCCCCACATATTCAGAAGGAACTGACTATGATCTTACTGATGCAGGGGATCCTTATAGTTTTTCTCATGATACTGGAGTATTTAACTATATTCAAGGAGCCTTTTTAGAAGATTTAGAAGTAGAAGATCCAGATGTTTTAAATGTTAAACTTACTAATGGCTTATGGACTTCTGCTTCAAAAACCAATTTTGAATTAAAAATTACTTTTAATGGTGGAACAAACGCTGAAGAAAGTTCAACTCTTATAACTAATATACTTCCAAGAAAAAGAAATCAACTTTTTATCTGTGAAAATGTTGAAGACTTCACTCCTGTGGCAGTATCATCTGAATCGGAAATGGGATATTAAAAAATGAGTGAAAGAAATCTTAAATTAAATAAAAAATTACCTATTTCTCATAGAAATGAATTTTGGACTTCTCTTATGGATTCTGTTGAAGATGAAGTTCTTCTAATGATGGATGAAATAGAAAAAAAGAAAACATTTCTATCCTATAGAGAATCGGATTTAGATACTCTTTTAAATTTAGCTTCTGTTTTCATCATTCTTCCTAAAGAATATTTTGAGAATATAAAAGAAGTATTAAACGAGTCCTATGGTCTTTCTGATGAAGTTATTGAATTCTACTTAAGAAAAGAACTTTATAAACTTCCTTTCAATTTTAAAGAAAAAGCTACTTACAATTTCTATAAATCTATTTTTAATGTTTTTGGTTTCAGTTTTTCTAAACAGATTTCAGTTTATAGATATCTTCCTGGTTATGAGATAATCATAAGAGATATAGAACCTTTCTTAAATGGGGTAACTTCTTCCATTATTTCTTATTATTTCTCTGATGGAGAAGATGAATTTTTAGAAGATGACTTTGCATATTTAGGTTTTTCTGGAATAAGACCTGTTAGGCATATACAAGAATCCACAAATAACTTTCTAGGATACTATGATGAAGCTGATACTTTAGACAATGGAAGTTTTGTAGAGGATCCCTCTGGAGACTATAGATATAGTGATGAGTTAGGTATATATGTTTATGATCCAGATGCAGGAACTCACAGTTGGGATGGAAGCACCTTTGATGAAATTCCTCCAATTAAATTGAACACTCTAACAGAAACAACTATAACATCAACAAGACATATTGGTCTTGAAATAGAACTAGACAGAGTTATTATAAAGAATTTTCTACCTGTTGCAATTTCCTATGAAGCCTTTCAATATATATTCTCTTCTACTTATTTTTATAAAAGACAAGTAGAAGTCCCTCATGTAGGAGCTCAGCTATCATTTATTATGGATAAATCTGGATATTGGGATACTCACAGTGATGAAGTCATTACTTCTAATATTGTTCCTATTTCTGATTTCTCAAGAGACTATATCTGGCAAAAAGGAGATGGATGGAAAATTATAGATAATCATGCTATCTATGAAGATTATGTTCTTCCAATTCCTTCTTCTCCTGAAAATTTATCTTTACTACAAACTCCTTTAGTTCTTCCTGGAATGAGTCAAGAAGATGTATTAAATAGTAATTTAGGAACAATAGAATCAGGAACTCAAGTAAGAATAATTGTTTCTATTACGTCTTTAACTCCCCCTTCTCCTATGATTCCTGGTCTTACAGAATATGGAGGAATATTTACTGTTGATTCTAGCTATTCTTATAAAAGAGATCTAATTAAATTTACAGAAGCTGGTGAATTTTCATTAGATATTATTTGGGGAGAAGACGAACTCTCATATTTAAACATCTGGACTATAGTTCCAATTTCTATTAATAAAGTTGAGATCATTCCTTTTGATAGGTTTTCTGTTCCAGAAGTAAGAGGAAGATGTGCAATGAAACAAGGAATATCAGAAGAGAACCTACTAAGTATAGATTATTTTAAATTTGGATATGGTTCTAATAAACTTCCTTCTATTCTAGATGATGTATACTCTTTTCCAGATGATGTAGAATCCTATTTAGCTACTATAGAACCTCTACCTCAAGAGGATTCTACTACTTTTAGCAATGAACTCTATATGGGAGCCATAGCAGAATACAAAGGTCAATTAATAAACGGCTATACAATAGGAGCTTATCCTGTAGGAGGGTCTACTTCATTTTCTGGAAACATCTTTCCAGATCCTATAGAATATATGCCTTTTAGATATAGAACAGTCATTCTAGGAATTGTGGATTTATCAGATTTTTCTGCTACTCCTATTTACATTTACGATGATGGAAGAGGGAGACTCATTGATCCTGATGCTGGAGATGCTGGAACAATAGACTATTCTACTGGAGATATTACTTTTGAAACAACTGAAACTTACAATTATCCAATAGGAGTAAAGCTCTATGAAGTATACATAGAAAATCCAACAAGAGTAAGTGAAGTTGCTATTTGGGGAAGAACCTTGGATAATCCTACAACTCCACAGATACTAGCATATGCAACATTTGCTCCTGTAGAACTTCCATCAAATTCATTTCATTTTAACATGGGAGTTGTTTTAGAAAAATGATAAACTATTATAATATAAACGATAAAGAGGAATAAATAATTATGTCAAGAGTAAGCAATATAGGCTCACAAAATAGATCATTTTCTTATAGTCAGGGATTAATATCTTCACAATTTAATCAAATATTTTCTAAAACTCTTCCTCCTGGAATCTACGATGGTGGAGAACTAGAAAGAGTAAATGACTATAATTTCAAGATCAAACCAATTTCAGTAGTAATCTCTGATTCTAGTATTGCTGTTGATGCTGGAAAAGATATAGAGGGAAGAGATATAGCTGTAAGAATAAGAACTACAGCTGAAACTCCTGCTCAAAATTTAGGGACTCCTATAGATACAACAAAATGTCTAGTTGTAGCAAGATACTCTTGGGATATGGGAGAAAGCACAGGAACTGGATATTTAGATTTTCTTTGGGTAAAAGAATCTGAAGATTCAACTCATACAGATCCTAATTATCTTTGGACCACTGATCTCATTTTAGGAAAAATCAATTTTTACAATGATGGATCTAATGATGTCATTCATCCTACTGATCCTTTCGATTATACTAGAAAATCTATTTCTCCTATATCTAATGTTCTTCTACTTCCTAGATTAAAAGTTAGAGCTCCTCTAGAATCTGAATCTCAAAACAAGGTATATGTAGAATCTGGTTTTGTGAGAACAGGAAATAAAAGAATTAGTGTTGGAGGACTTTCTCCAGAAATAACAAATATTACAAATGCTACTCATTATAGAACAGACTATATTTATATAACTGAAAATGGAACAATTGCTGTTGAAGAAGGAGAACTGAGTACTTCTGCTGATCCTGATCCTAGACCATTTTTAGGAAGAAAAGTTATAGCTGTAATAAGAAGAGGAGGAATTCGTTCTGATATAAGAGGAAGTGATATCACTAATCTTGAAAAAGATCCTTATGGAACAATCAGTGCAAATACTCTTTCAGTAGAAGATTCTAGTGAATATTTCTCAACAGATTCTTTAGGAAATCTCACAATAGAAAGTGCTTTAAAACAACTATGGGAAAAAGCAATAAATGAGATTGTTCCAGAACATAAAATTTTCAGAAATTCAAATGGTACTAGATTTGAACAAGCTGATACTCAGGATGCAATTGTTGTAAAAGGTAGAAGTGGAGGAGTAAACTCATATAAAGTTACTGTAATTCCCACTACTCTTTCTGGACATAGAACTCTTACTCTTGCAAATGGGGATACAACCTTAGTAGAAGGAACAATGTCTACTAAGGATCAAAATCAACTTATAACTGGTTATAATGAATTTAGAAATTCAAATGGAACTAGATTTGAAAGAGCTGACAATCAAGATGGAATTATCTTAAAAGGAAGAGATGGAGGAAGCTCTAATTACTCTGTAATAATAGCTCCAACTACTCTTAGTGCTACTAGGAATCTAACTCTAGCAGATGGAAATACTACTTTAATAGAAGGAGAAATGGTTACTAGAAGTAATATAGATCAAACAATTTTAGGAGTAAAAACATTCAGTTCTCTTCCTAAAATACCTGAGTCTGTTCCTTCAGATGATGCTCATGTTGTTTCTAAAAAGTATTATGATGATACTGGAGTAAAGCTTACAGGAGATCAGGTAATAACAGATCTAAAAACTTTTAAAAATTCTAATGGTACAGAATTTCAAAATACTGATGATACTGATAAAATTGTTATAAAAGGAACTACTCTAGGAAGTACAAATAAAAAATATACAATTACAATATCAGAAGCTCTAACAGGTGACAGAACTGCTACTTTTCCAAATGGAAATGTTATTTTTCTTTCTGGAACTCAGGTATCTGCTAGTGACCATGATCAAACTGTTTTAGGACATAAAACTTTTAGAAATTCTAGAATTACTTTTGAATCAGGAGATGGAAACGCAGAACTAAGAATAATTCCAAATAGTCAATCAACTTCTTATTATCAAGAAATAAAAGGAGCTTCTTCATTAACTGGAAATAGATCTTTAACTTTAGCAGACGGAAATACAACACTTGTAACAGGAACAATGGCTACTAAAGATCAAAGTCAGGTTATTACCGGTTCTAGCACTTTTAGAAATTCAGGAGGAACTCGTTTTGAACAATCTTCTGGAAATGATTCTATTATTATTAAAGGTAATACAAATGGATCTTCTAATTATCAGGTTACAATAATCCCAAGTAATCTTTCAGGTAACAGATTATTGAATTTAGCAAATGGGAATACAACTCTAGTTTCAGGAACAATGGCTACTAAAGATACAGATCAAACTATTTCTGGAAGAAAGATCTTTGAAAACAATACAGGAACTTCTTTTAGAAGAGCTTCTGGGAAAGATGCTATTGTTTTACTTGGAAGAGATTCGGGAACTGAAAGTAGACAAGTTGTAATTACAACATCAGAAGCTTTAACAGCAAATAGAATTGTAACTTTTCCTAATGAAGATGTTACTATTCTTAAAGGAACACAAGTTACAACTGCTAGTGTAAGTCAAACAATAGCAGGAGAAAAGACCTTTAGCACTCTTCCTAAAATTCCTACTACTGCTCCATCTCATGTTCAGCATGTTATATCAAAAAACTATTATGATGCAAATACAGTTAAGGATACAACTAGTCAGACAATAACAGGAATTAAAACTTTTAGAGAATCTGGAGGAACTCGTTTTGAACAAGCTAGTACTCAAGATGCTATAGTTCTAAAAGGAAGAAATGCAGGGACTTCCAGTTATCAAGTTACAATAACTCCTGAGGGTCTTTCAGGCAATAGAGGTTTAACACTAGCAAATGGAGATACAACTCTGGTTTCAGGAACGATGGTATCCCTAGAGGGTGTACAAACAATCAGTGGAGTAAAAACTTTTAGTTCATATCCTATTCTTCCTTCTTCTTCTCCTAGTAATGACAATCACCCTGTTAGAAAAACTGATCTTGATTCTACTAATACAAGTTTGTCTAATCATACTTCAGATAGTATCACAGATTCTAATTCTGTACATGGAATACGACAAGGATCAGGAAATAATTTTAATGCTGATAAATTAGATGGAGCTGATAAAAGTGTAAATACAACTCTTTCTGAAAATAATGATAGTCTTATTCCTTCACAAAAAGCTGTTAAAACTTATATCGATAAAAGGCTTCTTAGATCTGCGGGTTCTGGGCAACAATTAACAGGTTCTCTTTATACTCAAGTTCTTAGACCTAAAGCTCATGATACTTATGATATTGGACTGACTAGTATAAGATATAGAAATGCTTATTTTTCAGGAGGAGTAAATGCTTCTTATTTCAATGCAATTTCTTCTAGAAAGAAAAAGAAAAATATTGAAGATTATGAAAACAATGCAATAGAAATTATAGAATCTTTAAAAATTGTCAAATTCAATTATAAATCAGATAAAAACAACAATGAACATATTGGAATTATTGCTGAGGATTCTCCTAAAGAGCTTCTTGGTCCAAAAGGAAAAACTGTTTCATTAGCAGATTCAATAGGAGTTCTTTTTAAAGCAGTTCAAGAACTTTCAGCAAGAGTAAAAGAATTAGAATCAAGGAGTTAAAAGAATATGCCTACTGGATATAGATACAATGGAGTTGATTTAGAAGACATATTAGAAAGAACAAAAGATTCTTCCACTGATAATATGACTAATTTTAATACAGATAGTTTTAGACAAGACTCTAGTCTTCTTCCTTTAAGTGTGTTTGTCTCTGGAAGAAATTTTGATTTTGTTAGTTATGACGAAGAAGTCATTGATTTTTCAAGTAGATTTCTTCAATACCCCACTTTGTCTATTTTAAAAAGAAAAGGAACTAGACCAAGGATAGTGAACTACACATGGAGTTTAGAAAAATATGGAAATACAAGAGATTATGAATGGTATGGTTTAACAAAAGGAACAATCCCAGAAAGTGAAGCTAGTTATGGATATACCCCTGGGGAATACCTAGTTATAACTCATAGAAGTAAACAAACTCTTAATTGGTATCAAGATGAAAATGATACTTTTGAACAAGAGTATCTTTCTGCAAGTGATCTTGATTTAGAGGTTATCCCTAGTGTTATATTTTTTGAGCTCACTGGAGCAGGGGGAGGAGGTGGAGGTGGAGCAAACTATTTTAATGAACTTGGAGTAAACGAAGGGGGAGGAGGTGGAGGTGGAGCTATTGCTTATGGATATATCCCTATAATAGAAACTTCTTGGGATCATGGAACTTTTTCTTTTAATGAGCTTATGTCTCGTGGAGGTTTAATAAATGGAGTTCTTGTTGGTAAAGGGGGAAGTGGGGGGGATGGAGCTGGCTACTGGAGTGGTTGGGGAACAGACGGAGGAAAAGGAAAAGATTCATATTCAAGAGTTTACATGTTTTCAGGATTAAAAAAGATAACTGGTGGAAATGGTGGACAAAGAGGTCGTGATGGGGGTGGAGGGGCTGGTGGAGCCTTTGCGATTAATTCCACAGATCTAGTATATAATAGATATCTCTTTAATGGAATTGCTGGAGCGGATGGTGGAGATAGAAAAAAAGACGGTTCAGATTTAGATTATTCAGAATCTATACTATATGAAACTCTAAGTTGGAGCTCTAATGGAGGAGTTGGAGATACTGGAGATGGGGGAGGAGGGGGTGCTAGCAAAGGAGATGGTGGAAATGGAGGGACCTCTGGAAGTGGCTCAAATGGTAATAAAGGAAGTGGGGGAGGTGGTGGAGAAGGTCAAAGTGACGGAGGAGATGGAGGAGATGGAGTAGTTACTTTTTTCTATTAAAAAACAAAAAATCAAAAGGAAATGGAAAAGATTATGCAACAAGCAGTTCAAAAAAACTTTAACAAAGAAGAAGAAATTAATTCACTAAGAGAAGATATCAATTCTTTAAGAGTAACTCTAGTAGGAATAGATGGAAAAAATGGTTTAAGAAGTCAGATTCATGACATTTATAAAGAAATAGGAAAAATGAAGTCTTCTACAAAAGACATTCTAGATCTTTTAACAGATTTAAAAATCCAACAAAAACAATGTCCTTTTATATATTCTACAAAGGAGGAAAATGGTATCTTAAGAAAAGAAGTTCTAAAAGAATTAAAAGCATTATCTCAAAGACATGAGAATGAAGAAAAAGAAAAAGAAGAAAAAGAAAATAGAGAATCTCATTTTATGGAAACTATGAAATACAATAGATATTCTGTTTTAGTTGCTGTTCTAGCTTTAATTGCTTCTTCTGCAATAAATTTATTTATAATCTTTTACAAAGGATAAACTATTCTATGTTTCAAATAGATGAAATAAAAAGCTTTATAAAGAAATATGATAAATGTAGAAATCTAACATTTTGTCATCTTTCTCCTTTACCAAATTCTAAAATTGTACAACCTTTTGGATTTCAATGTGAAGACTCTAAAATCTTTTTCAATAGAGGAACTTATTTTAGTGACTATTCTTCATTTCTTCAAAAAGTGATTACTCCTTTTGATATAAAGAAGATTGAGTTCTATAAAGATAAACAAATACTAGAACTGACAACAGATTATGACTTTATATTGAGAATCTATTTTGTACATGAATATACTTTTTCTTTTGCTTTAGCAAAGTCTCTAAATAAAAAAGAAAAAATAGAAAGAGATGAATTTTTATGTAAAAGTGGACTTCCAAAACCAATGAAAAAAACTTCTTCTTATATAGAGATTATTTCAAAAGATAAAGATCCTTCTATTTTACATTCTATTTTAGAAATGAAATATGATTCTAAGAAATTTCAAAAAGATTTTTCAGTAGAAGAGATTTCTTCTTTTTTTGATATTCACAATATACCAAAAGAACAAGGGATTAGATCTTTAAGAAGGCAAAAAGAAAAAGAATCCATAAAACTTATGAATTCCTTTTGTTCATTTGCATTAGATCCTCTATCTAATTCTTATAGATATTTTTATTCTTTCAATGCTCTTTTCTAACGATAGAGTACTACAAAATCTCCAAAGTATTTTTCAAATGTTTTAATTAGATTTTCATAATCTCCACTGGTCAACTTAGTGTGTACATTATCCCAATCTAAATCCAAAGCTATAGAAAGCTCTTTTGCAAGTCCTAAAAGATAAAAAGCATTTCCTTTTGGACCAGTCAAATCTATTTCTAGATTAGATACTTTTGGCTTTTCTTCTACAGATTTAATCATCCTTCCCTCCCATAACAATAATCATTTTGATAAACCCCTTCATCTATTCCATCTTCATATTTTATTTGAAGTAGGCTATCAATCAATTTCTCAACTTCCTTTTTCTTATCCTCAGTTAAACCTTCAAGAATGTCTAATATTCTATTTATTTTTTCAACTTCTTCAAGTTTATCAATAGGATCTGAATATGAATGAGCATAGCCCTCTATACGATAAACAAAATTTTTTCTATTCTTTTCAGTAATAATCTTTTTAATCATCTTGCATATTCTCCTATTCTATGATATCTACTAAATCAGAAAATACCCCTTCTACTTCTCTAAACCCATAGCCATGACCTTCATTCCATGCATATTCAAAAGCTTTTTCTTTTCTTGGATTTGTCACTACACCATATTCTTCATAGAGATCTTTTTCAAATTCACGTCTTAAATCTTGTTCTTTTTTTCTATGTTCTTTTACTTTCTTATTATAAGAACTCTTAAAGAAAGCTTTTTCAGTTGTGTTTACTTTGGAACGATCTTCTTCTGTTACATCTTTTGCATCTTTTTCCCAAATCAGCTTTCCATAAGCATATCCATATATTCTAGTGAACTCCTCTTTTTTAGGAAACTCCATTTCATATTTCTTATAATCTAGCATTTTTCATCCTCCATAGATCTAATTTTTCAACCCTCTTACTAAAAGACTTCTTTAAATCTTTTATTGTTTGTTCATGTAAAACATTATTTTTTCTCAATTTCAAAAGCATCCAATAGCCGTCGTCTTCTTTCCAAAGATGAGTAATTAGAAATCTTTCATTCTTAGGAAAATAATCTATCAATCTTTTTTTCATTCTGATCTCCACTTTCCTAACATTTTTCTAGCTATGATCTTCTTTGAACAATCCCAAATTATAGCATTATTAGAAGATTCTGTCATATTAATAGTTGCTATCATTTTTGCTTCTTTTAAGTCCTTGGCTAAAATAGAATACAATTTACTATCAATTCTATTTCCATTCTCTTCCCACTCATCTATAGTAAACCATTTTCTCTTCATTTCTTTAATCCCTCAATCTTCTTGGATCTAAGACAAAATCAGCAA
>CAYZJM010000005.1:0-27221 GCA_964479015.1 Candidatus Woesearchaeota archaeon | reverse complement strand
CGAACCCACGTAGATCGGCTTATGAGACCGAGCTGGAACCAACTCCAGTCTACCCTGCTAGGACTGCCCTGGATGGACTTGAACCACCAGCTCCTGGATCAAAACCAGGTGTGTTACCCTTACACGCACAAGGCATTGAAGAAACAGAATGTATTGGTCTTGAACCAATCACTTTACTCCCAGCTACAATGTTTTCCCACATAAACTAACATCCTGTTTCTAAAATATAATAGTTAATCTTTCTTTTTATTCTTGTCACCCATAAAAGCAAGAATAATCAAACCAAATAAACTTAAAAAAGTTCCAAGACAAAATCCTCCAAATTTACTTCTATGTCTTTTATCAGCCATAGAAATACCAATCAAACCAAAAATTAATGCAATCACAATATAGATTAATGAAACATCCATAATTCTTTATCTCCTCCTATATATTTTTGAAAAACTTTTCAATATAATTTATATTAGCATGAGCCTCTTCCATAGCTCTATAACAACTATGTATCAGACCACCATCAAAACTTTTTGGATCTCCTTTTTCTGATCTAGCTTCTCCTCTTAATGGTAAAGCAAACAAATTGTCATATTTTACATCAGCCAATTCAAAAAGATAAGAGATTCTTGCTGTTAGCATTTGAATATGTTCTGATAATATGTCAAGTTCTTTATCTTCAGAACTCCTAACTTTGATTCACTTCTTCTACCTTCATGTTCTTTTACTGTTCCTTCCATTTTTAGTCTCCTTTAATAAATTGATTCTATTAAATCTAACAAACCTGAATCTGTTAGTTTATCTCTAAAATAATCTTGAAAATCCCCCCACTTTTCAACCTCTTTTCCATCTTCACTATGCTTATATTTATCTCGGATATCATTTCTTATATCTAAAATAAACAAAGCCAAATCTAAACCCTTAATTGCCAAATTACAATCAAGCTCCTGCTCTGGAAGATCAAATTCTAAATTTACTTTACATTCCATAGTTTTTATCCTTTAAAAAATCAATTGAAGATCATTTTCAATATAATTTTTATTTATATCTACAATATAATTTATTCCATAGATATCAAAATATGGCAAGAATTCCTTATTCTTAATACCAGGAAATTCTTGTTTGGGATATAACCAATTCCAAACTTTTATTCCTAAAACTTCTGCTTCTTGTTCTTTTTTAAGAATATCAGAAATTGTTTTAGAATGATAAAGATCTTCTGAAAAATTAAACATATACTGAAGAAGATGACCAAATTCATGACAAAAAGTAGTTTCTTTATAAAGAAAATCTTCATTAATAGAAACTACAAGTTCTTTTTCACCAAAATCAAAATATCCCCCACACCAATCTAATTTTTCTTCATAATAATCAAATTTAAATTCTGATACCAGTTGTTTTTTAGTAACATCAAAATCTATTTTTTCTTTTAAATTTTCAAACCCTTTAAGAATTGATTCACTAACAATATCTATAGAAGGAAAAGCATATAATTTTGATTTTTGTTTCATCTATTTTCCTTTATAGGGATGGAGGGACTTGAACCCTCACGATCTCTCGATCATCAGATCCTAAATCTGATGTGTCTGCCAGTTCCACCACACCCCCAGCATCTTAATCCTTTTTACGTATGATCTCTTCATAAATCTTATCAAATGTATTATGAAGATAATCCTTTACCATATTATATGTATTATCATGTAACAATATTGCATATTCATTTTTAGAAAACCATTCTGAGGGTTTATTCTTAAATTTAACACTCATAGCAGTCCAATCACATAACATCTCAATTAGATATATAAAAGGTATCTCTAAAGCAACACTCCCTTCTTTTTTGTATATTACCCAATATTCCCAATGATGTTCATTGCTTTTCTGATGATGATTCCATGCTCGTAAAAATGCTTCCTTATCTTTTATTTCCCTGTCTGCTGTATAAAAATACTGTCTGTAGCCTTCAAATTCCTCTGAACTAAATTTTGAGTCATCATGATACAAGATATTTTTATTAATCTCAAGAAATGTCTCATCATCTAGTTTTTCAATTTGGTAGAATACTCGCCAAACATCATCCACATTACTAACGTGTTCTTTAATATATTCAGTATAGTCATGAATTGATTTTAAAAGTATCATACTTGCTCCTTCAAATTCTAAAAGAATTTAATTTATTTTTATCAATCTTTTCTGGCAAAGTAATTCCCTTTCTTTTTGCCCAACTTATCCAAGTCTCTTTATCAAATTTTCTACCACATTTAGACCTCATCTTACTCCTAAAGAATGGGTTATACCATTTTTCAAATGCTCTCATTTAGTCTTCTCCTTTATAATAGTCTTTTAAATCTTCTAAATAATCAGTGTTTATTGAACCACAATAAGGACATCTAGCAAGATTATATTTTTCTACATAGTCTCTTTCTCTAGGAACAAATGTTTTTTCACAATCTTCACACAACCATAGTTCTGCTGGTTTTTTATAAAATGGCTCACCAAAAGCACTATCTGATCCCATGATTTACTCCTTTTTATTCTTCAACCTTTTTAAGATTAAAAGACTCACAATAAGGACATTTAATGATTTCATTATTATTACAATCTATCAATATATCAGCATCTGAATAAGGAAAAGTTCCTTCACAATCATTACAAAAATATGAATCATCATGATATTTGTTTCCAGAAATTAGAAGTTTTTTATTTCTACTTGAGAAGTTGGCAACTTTAGGAAAAATTGTAAGTTCTTTTGCTATTAGATTGATAGTTATAACTTCTCTATCCCAATCAAAACCATAATCAGATTTATCCAATTCCTTTTCTAACAAAAATTTAGCTTCATTCGGATCATTAGCAACAACATAAAAATAATCATTAGGAACATTTAAATTAGTAATTAATCCATATAAATTCATTAGTTGTATTCTCCTTTTTTAATTTCTAGCAATCCCTGCATTTGCCCACATGACTGCTTCTTCAAGTTTTGTTATAGCTATAGACTTTTCTCTTGATTCTGGAACATAATCTTCTATCAAATAAGCTAAATTTTTTGCTTTTTCTCTTAGAACTCCAAACTTTAAAATTTTTTCATCTGTAGGAGCATGATAAGTAAAACGATTCTCAATTTCTTTCTTCATAATTTTTATTCTACCTTTCCAATTCTACATTATTTACCAATAATTTTACTGTATTTTTAAATGCTTTCTGTAATACATCATTATCTATTACAACATCAGATACTTCTCCTTTTCTTGCCATTCCAGCCATAACACAATCAGTGATGTACTCGATAACATCAACTAGATTTACATCATCAGGAACACCTTCTTTTTCAGATAAATGATGCCTGTTTACTTTGTAATGATTTTTCAACCAGTCTTTTGTTTCAAACCCATTTTGAAAATCGTGATAGAAGCTGTTAATATTCTCTAGTTTATCAAAATCGTGATTATTGCCTGATATTCTTAGTAATTTTGCAAAGAAACTCAGACCTTGTTGGACGTCAACAATGTGATTTATTGAAGAATCTAGAAGTTGTTCTTCTTCAACTTTTGTATAATTGCATGTCCTAGAATCTGCTGTAGGGCTTTTACTTATTTTTATCATTTTAATTTCCTTCTTATAAAGACAAGGTAGACTGCCTTCTATAATCTATTTATTGTTTTCCCACTTTCATTTTCAACATAGATTACAACCTGATTATCCTTATAAATAGCATATCTAAAATTACCATCTATATCTTCATAACCAAAATAATTTACAATATTCCCTTCTTCTTCTTTTAACGAACGTAAAAAGACATCAAAAGGAGAACATGTTTGGTTATCATTGGGAAAATCCTCGACTTCAACACTCCATACATAATTACCGTCTGAAGCTAAATTTTTTAACTTTCCACGGCCAATAACATACTTTTTTACTTGAAAATTAATTTGTTTACTAGTTTCTAAAAATAAAATCCTTACATTATACATATTTTCCTCTCTTTCTATCTATCTTTCTACCTTGTCTTTTATAAACATCATTTATACAGGAGCCGGGGAATCGAACCCCAAATAGAGTTTTTATTGCAACCCCGATGATTACCTTCCGGAAGGTACTCTCTCAGCGTCGGCACTGGGCATTACCATTCTGCCACTCCTGTACGCTGTCTTTCCAGCAGTCAGCTTTCTCGTTAAGACTACGACTGGTTACTCTTTTTGATGTTAGTCTTACAGAACCAGTGAAAGACGGTGACTACTATGGGAGCGACAGGACTCGAACCTGCATATCATACTCTGAACCAGAATTATACGACGATCAACTCGCTTTACTGATTTCGGACGGTTGCATGACTTAGCCTTCATGCGTCTACCAATGACAATATATAAGCCTCCAGTCTGACCATCACCCACTTAATCTGGATATTATTTCCCTCGGCTTATATTATCACAATTCCGCCACGCTCCCAAAATTTATTTTTACCAATATACCTTATAAGTTCTATATTCTGCAATACCTGTGGCTTCCTCTTTTTCATGTTTATCTCCCTCGATTATGGCATAACCTTCTTGAAGAAGTTCCTGTCTAAGAGAATTATGTATGTATGTTGACTAACCATCTCCAGTGACTTCAAGCTCATTTCCCCCACGACATGCAGTATTACGAATAACTTTAATCAAACTATTTCTTGCCTCATTAATTGTTAATTCTGCTATGCTGGTAGCATGTGGAATTTTACTATATCCCATTTATTTACCCTCTCTATTTTTAAATATATCCTCTACAAAATTTAAACATTTTAAAATCAAACTGCAGTATGGAGATAATGGGAATTGAACCCATGTCTTGAACTATTTAAAATAATCCAATCGAACCTTTTATCCCCAATAAAATATAGGCATATCCAGAGTTGAACTGGAACTATCAGGTTGAAAACCTGATGACCTAACCATTAGTCTACATGCCCAGAAACTTTTTTAAATAATAAACAACAAACATAAAATGGTCTAAATTTACTGTTTATACCATTTAACTTTAATAAATTTTTCATTTTAAAAGCTCCAAAAGGATTAAAAGAATGAATAAAAATTTTAGAACTTTTACAATCTCTCTTTACTAAATATCTTACAAAATTATAACCTGAGTTCTCATTTTCAGAACTTACAAAAATCTTTCTATCTAAATCATGATCAAGAAAATAATAATCAAAAGAACCCCATTCATTATTTAACTCTTTTGCTTCAGAAACAGAATTTGTTATATATAAATCTGAATCTCTAAAAATTTTTTCAAAAAGATAAACTCTAAATGGGGAATCCTCCAGGATTAAAATCCTGTTCATTTAACTTCTACTCCAAGATCTTTGAGAAAACCTCTTAGTTCTTCTATCTTTTCATTAATAGAGTTTTTCTCTTCTACAAGATTATGCAGTTTCTCTGCTAGTATTTTCTTTTTTTCTTCACTGGCAGAAATGGGGACTGCTCTGGTATATAAATCTGAATTAGTATCCATATAGTACCCATCAAGAAAACAAACAATAAAAACTTCTTTTGTTCCTTCTGTATCTGAAACTCGACAAAGAACAGCTTCTTCACTTTTTTTATTCTTCAAAAACTCAGGATAATTCTGAATTTCTTTAGTAATAAAATCTTCTCCAGAAGAAGTTGACATAGAAGGATGATAATCAGAAGCATAGACCAACCTAACTTCTCCTGCTACCTTATAACCTTTAGAAATATAGTTATAAAGAGTGCTCTCACTCCTTCCAAAAAAATCTGAGGCTTCATGCATACTCTTAAATCTCTTAATTCCCCCAGTATTCCAAATTCCGATTAATTCTTGTGGTACTTTTCCTTTTGGCATTTTTAAACTCCTTAAAAAATATTTTTTCCTTGCATTTATATTATACTCTATTTTAGAAATTTTTTAAAATATTTTTTTAATTTTTTTATCCTTTAATTGGAACTCTCTGTGGTTTTCTTTTTGGTACTTCTTTAGAATCAAAGAACTTTGAAATATAAAAGAAAAATACATCTTCTTTAAAATAAGAATGTTTATCCACCTCAATAAAATATTCTAATAATTTTTCAATATCTTTTTCATCAAGCTGATTTGCTAAACCAATTTTCCACTTAGCAGATATATATCCTGTTTTCTTGTAAGTAAATGCTTCATGTAATGTTTTCTGACATTTATAATAGAATTCTTTAGAATCAAACTTTTTTATTTCTTCTATTACGGATTTTTCACATTTTAATAAATCTACAATAAGATTTGTAAGTCTATCTTTTGATATAAATAAGAATTCTTTTTGAAGATCCTCTAAAGTAAAAATTTTTCCATAGACACATCTTTCAAAATTTTGTATTGCCATTCTTACAGAACCTTCACAATTTTCTGCTAATGTAAACAATACATCTGAATAAAACTCTTCTGTTTCTTCATTCAAGGGAATTTCCAATTTTTCTGCTAAATCAAAAAGAAGTTTTGCTACATCTTCATCAGAAGGAGATTTAAATTTATATACTTGTCCTCTACTTCTAACAGCTTTATCAAAAGAGTTTATATTCATTGTACAGAGAATAAAATAAGTCCCTCTGCGTTTCTTTTCTAAGAGATCAAGCGTAACTCCCTTTCCAGCTTTTGAAAGCTCTTGTGCTTCATCTATAATAATCACTCTATTTTTAGAAAACATTGGAGCACTATTTACAGATTTTCCTAGATTTATAACATCATCTTTGCCCATTGAAGATGCATCATAATGAACTACATCTCTATTAAATTTTTCTTCCAAAATTGATTTTGAATCTGGAGATTCAGGATTAGGATCTTTTGTTCCATCTTTATTTACAATAGGACTAGGATCATTTATAAGAGCAGAAATAATTCTTGCTAAAGTAGATTTTCCACAACCAGATTCTCCTTCAAAAATCATTACTTCTGGAAAATCCATTTTCTTAGATCTTTTCTTCATTTCTTTTATGATACCAGGCTGTCCTATTACACCATCAAAAGTAAATGGTCTATGAGTTTGTGTAAGCATTAAATTCTCCATAAAAAATAATAAGAGCTGGAATCCTGCCCAGCCCTGCAGTTCCTAACATATTTTTAAGGAGGTCATCATGCCGCAAAGACTTCAGAAATGGCTCTATTATTCCAATCGCGAATATGAACATTTCTTGACTGATGAGTACTCAATTCTGTACTTAGATTATAGAAATCCCAGGCACTTTTTTCTTCAAGAATCTTAAATGCCTCTTCATCTTTCACCAAAACTAAGTTTTGATCACTTTTCCTCATTGACAGAAAGTCGTTTCCTTTCAATACTTCATTAACTCTCTTTTCAATAACTCCTTTCTGTTCCAGATAATCAACCATGGCTTTCTTAAAACCAACAGATACAAAAGGTGCATTAAAGAACTCCATAAGATAGGAATTCATTTCTTCATTGGCAAGTTGCTGATATCTTCTACTTACAGACATCATTCTATCAAGACTCATTTTTACATCATTCAAAAGATCATGAGTCAAAAGTCCATCTAAATCCTTTGCTTTTATTTTAATACTCTCAAGAGTATTTCCAACAATAGCACCATTAGAACATACAAAACGATATGTCCCAATATCAAACTGAACAGGATTTCCTACATATGAAGATCTCAAAAGGAACATAGGAGAAATATCCTGACTGTCTGGAGTATCTACTTCCTGATTGAAAAGATATGATTGAAAAAGATTTTTTGATCTTCCTGTAAGAGTACTCTCCTTTAACTTAAAAGGAACTCCTACACTATCAAAAACTCCTGTCACCCAGTCTACAACTTCAGAATAGGGAATTACCTGTCTCTTTTGAGGAACCAACCCCAAAATACTCTTTTCTCCATCCTGATAGGATACTACTGCATCTCTATTCACTCTCATATCTTCTTCAGTATGAACTGTTTCCTTTGTTACTGGAAAAGATACCTCTTCTTTAACCTGTCTTATATCAAGACCCTGTACATCATTAAATGCTTCCATTACATTTCCTCCATTAGAATTTTTTCTTTCTATTTATATTATACTTATTTTTTGAATTATTTTAAAAAATTTATTCAATTATTTCTTCTCTTATATAAGGAACAACTCTTATATATTCTGGTTCATAGAGATATTCTACTATAGATCCAACTTCTCCTTGTGTCTGTTTCAAAACAGTAATTTGCATGATATCATCCATAAATTCTATTTGTTCATCTTCTGGAAATAAATTAACAGCATAGTGTTTGGGACGAAAAACAGATAATACCAATCTAGATCTTTCTGCAATAGCATGAGAATTTTTTATATGATTAATTGATTTTGGTCTTAAACGATCTATTTGATCTATAGATGCTATTTGCTGACTATCCGTTGCTCTATTTGCTTGTACTATAGAAACGAAATGAACTTTTTGTCTTTTTGCAATAGAACTCAGTAAATTCATTGCTTCTTCTATTTTTTGTGGCTCTGTTCCTACATCTGGTAACATAGTTAATAAATCTATAGTACAAATTAAATAAGGTGTTTTTAATCTTTTCTTTGCTTCTTTGATTAAAAGTTCTAAATCCCCTTTTAATGTAATTGATGGATCATCAATCAATAAAAAATTATCATTATAATTCTCTAATTCATTTAAACCTTTTTCTACAATAGAAGAAACCATATCTGTATCTTCACATAATTCAGGATCTCTAAAAGTTAGCATTTTTGTAGGAAGTTTGTTTCTTATAGCAAGAAGTCTATCCATGCTAGAAATTTCATCCATTTCCAGAGAGACCATCATTGTTGGAATTCTTCTATTAATTTGCTTAGATAAAATATTCATAGCAAAAGCAGACTTTCCAACTCCAGAAGAACCATATATAGTTGTAATTTGTCCAGGAGCAAAACCAACAGCAAGACTTCTATCTAAATTGGAATCTCCAGTAGAGAAAAAATAATCTCCTCTTTTTCTGTTTACAAGAACCCCTCTGTATCTTGTAGCAACTTGTTTAATGGATTGTAAAGAAGATTCTTTTCCTTGAATAATTTCTATATGTTCTTGAAGAGAATTAGAAAGATCTTGAAGTTTATCTAAATCTAATTCTCCTTTGGAAGATACATTAACAATTGTATCTTTTAGAATTTTTTCTTCAATATAAACTTTAGCATAATTCTTTTTTAGATTGTAAAAATAAAAATCAAAATAGCCTATATCATATTCTTGTTCTCTTATCTTTTCTAAATTTTCTTCTGTTATAGCTTTATTTTTTGAATTTCCATAAGTTACAATTTGATCTTTTGTTATTTTTACGTTTGATTCATATAAATATTTAATTGTTTCAAATATATCATTAGCAATATTGGAAATAAAATATTTTTTATCAAATCTATAGATAAAATCAGGATTATCCCAGATGCAATTTAAATTTTGCTGTTCGATCTTTATTAGGGAGATCATATATAGTTAACTCCAAAGTGTTTCAGGATCAAAATCTTTTCTTAACTCATAAGAAGATAAAAAATGAAAAGGATCTAATAAAGATCTTTTTATTAGATTTTTTATAGAATTACCAAATACATTTTCATTAATTTCTTCTGGAGAAAAATTACTTGAAAAACAAGTTGCTTTCTTTTGTATCTCTAATCTATTTCGTAAGAACTCATCTAAAAATGGTATTTGAAAACCAGACTTATATATAGTTGCTTTCTTTGTATCAAAAGCATCATCTATAATCAAAAAATCACAGTTTCTTACTTTTTCTAAAAGAACATTATGATCTTCTGTAAATTTTTCTTCAGATAAAGCTTTTAATAATTGAGACATTAAAATAAAATGAACAGAAAATCCTTTTTCTATAAGATATTTTCCTACAACAGATGCCATTGTAGTTTTTTGTGTAGAGTTCTCATTACTCCAAAAATAGAGATGAACCGAGTAATACTTTGATCTAAATTTATTAATATATAGTTTTAGTTTTTCAATTTTATCTCTATCATTTCCTATATAATCATCTAATTCTAGATCTAATACATGAACAGGTAAATTTGATCTCTCAAATAGTCTTTTCAATTGTTTATTATGTTTAAATTTTTTCCATTCAGGAGTCTCTACATAAATTTCTTCCCCAAATTCATTGGTAGAAATATCATATTTTTTTATTCTATAGGTCGAATCTTTATAATATTTTGACATAATTTATATTATACTAATTTTTCTATTTCTTTATTGATCTTTTCCATTAAAACTTTTTCAAGATCACTTTCTTCTTTATCTTCTATTTGTCCAATCGTTCTTTTTAATATATTACTGGGAACAAAATCAGTTTCTAATATTGCCTCCCTCCCATCTTTTTGTAATTTATCTCCTTTATAGGAAATATTTATTTCCCCAAAATGAGGAAGAACTATAGAAGTCTTCTCCAAATAGGATAATAAACTAAGATACAAAAAACCTTCAAACACTTCTCTCACATCATCATAAGATTTACCTGAAAGTAGATGAACCTTATGAAAAATTTCTTTTTCTTGTTTAGAGAATTTTAACAATTTATTACTCCTGATATTGTTTCTATATTAGTTATATTATACTCTATTTTGTATAAAATTTAACCTAAAATTCTTGTTTTATATACATTCTTTTGTACTTCTACTAATTGAACTCCTTTTTCTTCTTCAATCTCTTTTTTCTTTTCTTCAAATTCTTTTTTGGAAATTTCTTTTCCATTTAAAATAATTACCTCTTCCATAGATCTCTCCTCTAAATTTTAGATATATCAAATCCATAACGATCTGATAGTTCTCCTTTTAACTTATTCTTTATAACCTCAGTTCTATCCTGAGATATTTTTTCTTTTTCTTCTTCCCAAACATATTTAGGAATCAAATTAAAATTATGTACACAATTCCAGACAGCTCCACAATGAGAATCACTTGCATCTTTTGCAAATTTTCCCATCTCAGATCTTTTCCAATTTGCTCCATCCCAATAAACTACTTTTCCTTTTGTATGATCAATCTTTTTCTTACCACTATTTAATCTCACTTCTTGTAAAGATTTAATATTATTCTTAAGAAATATATTTTTTCCAGATTTTATTTTTCCAGAAGACATTAAAGATATATAAGAATAATATACTTTAGGATCTCTATCTACAGATAATCTTGCAATATTAAATCCTTTATCTTTTAAATACTGTATCGCAGCAGAGGATTGATATTGGTCAAAAGAAACAACCTCAATAGGAAGACCTCCTAAATTCCTTAAATCTTCTATAAAATAACGAATCGCATCTAGGTTTATTCTTCCTTTCTCTGGAGAAATAACAATTGTAAAATCTGTTACATAAACAAGCATTCCAGTTTGCTTATCTGTTTCTGGATGAACCATTGCAATAGAAGCCATGTCATTAATTTCTGCCTGGTCTATATGTAGATATCTTTTTTCTTTAGGATTTCTGTAAAACTCATATCCTTTACTAAATGTTTTTACAAAAAATTGATTTTTAATTTCATTCCAAATGAGATGCCTAGAATCTTTTGTTTCTGGAGCATAAATATTTGTATACACATTTTTGAGAGAGTTATCAAACATTCTTTCTATAACATCTTCATCTCTTACTAATGTTCCTGTAGAACCTGATGGCCAACCACAATAATCTTTTACATTTTTTATTACATTTTCTTCAAATAAATTTTTAACATCTGTAGGAACAAAATAAACTTCATCTTTCTTATAATGTTCAACTTCTTCTTCATAAAGTATTTTTGCTGGTTTTTCTTGAGAACCTCTAAATACAGGAAAGGACTCTCCAGTTTTATTCCAAACAGGAAATTTATTCGGAAGAAAATCCCACTGAGTTCCAGTTACTACATAATTCCTAAAATCTTTTTCTGCTTGTCCTTGAAATACATATTTATCAATAGGAGAAAGCTCTATATCATTAGGAGAAGAATCTATTACTGTTCCTGAGAAATACTTATTTTCAAATCTTGATCTTACTCTTGCTTTTGAATCTTGATAGATCCTCCATATATATTCAGAAGAAAATCCTTTTTCTAAAAAGAAAGAAATTTCTGATAAAATAGCAGTTATCATATTTAAACCGAGAAGATTCTCTGGAGATGAAGCTATAATATAATGAATATCATTGTAAAATTGTAAAGCACCCATTCTCCCTGCTGTGGTCCAACAAATTTGTTCTGGATGTTCCACTTGATTTTTTTCTAATCGTTCTTCCATTTTTACTCTTCTAAATTTAGGAGAAGAAGTAAGAATTTGCATAAATGGTTGTAAAAGAAGTTGACTTGCTTTCTCCATTGTAAATGATATAAGAGCTTGAACAATAGAAGTTGCTTGAGATAATCCAAAAAATCTTTTAGGATCTTTCATTGACCAAAGATGAGTAGTAATATAAAGACTCCATAACGCAGAAATAAAGCTTTTTCCAGTTCCGATCGCGCTAGATAAAATAAGATGTCTTTTTTCACTATCTGGTTGCCAAAATTCTTTTAAAATAGTGTCCACATGTGGAAACAGATTCTTAGCTGTTGGTCCAATCCATTCTTCAGTTAAAAATTCTGAAATTGTTGGTGGCTTTATTCTATAATTAATTCTCCAGACATTAGATAATAAATGCTGTTTTTCAGAACTTGAAAGTCCACTATCCAAAAATATATAATTGAGAGCTCTATAAATTTCATTAGCATCTAATTTACTAAAATCCTCTCTAAAATATACAGAATCATCTCCCTGGATAAGATCTTTTATTAATAAAGAGGAATCACTACTTACAGACTCAATTGGCATAAATCCTTCTTCCATAAAGAAGAAGCAGAACTATTTTTATATTCCTTATAAGATTTTTTCTTTCCTTCAACCTTTTTTTCTAAGTCTTTTACTTTTTCAAATGTTAAAGAATGGATTGGCATTTTTAAAAGATAATCATAAGAGTTATCCTTTGATATAATCTTTTGATTTTTATCTAAATCTTTTTCAATCACTGATTTTTTCTTATTCAATACATCAATAGAATTTTCTATTACTCCTTTTACAAAAAATAACATCGAAGAAAGATAATTTAAATCTCTGTCAAGCTCATAAAGAATGTTCTGCCTTCTCTTTTCATAATAAGATAATTTAATAGTATAATAAGATTTTAAAACATCCTTTGCTGAATCAAAAATTCTAATTTTATTTTCTTCATCAATACAAGTAAAATTCTCGGTTACTCTTTTTTTCAATTTAAAAAATTCAAGAAGACTTTCATATGGTTTTTTTGTCAAAGACCTTTTTACATCTACTCTAAAAAGAAAATTATCATCTTCACTTTCATCTGTAAAATTCTTTATTTTATTATTATCTTCCAATTTATGAAGAACTTTTAAATAAGATGCCAAAGAATAACCTATTGGAAGTTCTGTAATAAGAATTGTATTAGAATCAACTATTTCTAAATTTCCTTTTATTACCCAAGAATTTTCAGTTTCTCCGGTAAGAATTTTTCCTTTGAACTCATTATAAAAAGGTTTTAATTGTTTTCTGGTATCACCTGTTTTTATAATATCATTTAATGCTTCAATAATATCTTTAGGATTTCTAGGAAGAATTTTTTGAGCAAATCCAGTACCCATACCTTCACTTCCATTTATCAATAAAATTGGAAGAATTGGAACATAAAACTTTGGTTCTATTTTTTCTCCTTCAAATTCTTGATTGAATAATATCTTATCATCTTCTTTATGAAAAATAAAATCAAATACAGGGGATTTTTTAGAATAAATATATCTCGCAGCAGAGGAAGCAGGGATAAACCTAGTACCAAAATTTCCATTAGGAGATAACAATGGCATATTATTTGATCCTACAAAATCTTGAGTAAGACCAATAATTACTCCTTGAAGAGATCCTTCTCCATGAAGATATTGAGTTTCCATTGCTACAGCAGAAGCCAATCTTGAAACTTTAGAATCTTTTACAATATTCTGTTTCTTTACTGTATAAACAACTTTTCTAGAAGAAGGTTTTAATCCATCGATATAATTTGCTATTGATCTATAACAATCATAAAGAGCAGAATTAGAATACTCATTTTCCAAGAAATTTTGAATTGTTGTATTATACATTGAAGTCATCCTCTTTTGCACTTACTAGTATTGTTCTATGATTAAAACCTCTTGCATGAGGAAAACAAAGAAATGCAATTAAATACTTATTCATTTTTGAATCTCCTTATTTATATTATACTCAGAAAAATAAAAAATTTAAAAAATTTTAATCAAATCTTGAACCTTCATAACTTGTATGAATAGATGAATCTCTTTCTCTAATAATATTTGTTATTGAATCTACTGCATCATTATAATCATACATATTAAACACAGTGGAAAGAACATCTCTTAAAGCAAAACTAAAACTTCTAATCTCTTTTAGAGAAACTTCAGGATTATAAAAAAATTCTCCTAGTTCATCTTCTATTCTTTTTGTATCTACTCTTTCATTTAAATCTTTTTTTATAATTTTCATTTTCTTTTGGTTCCTTTTTTAACAATATAAGATAATAGTTAAATCATATCAAAAAAATCTTTTTCTGATATCATCTTTATTCCTAATTCTCTTGCTTTCTTTGCTTTTGAACTTGTTGAAGATTGATCATTTATAATAAGATAATCTGTATTCTTGTTAACTCCAGAAACAGACTTTCCCCCATTATCTTCTATAATCTTTACAAGATCTTTTCTAGTTCCCATTTCAAGTTTACCTGTTATACAGAAAGTTCCTAGATCCTTATCAGAAACTTGTGTGCTATCTGTGCTTTGTTTTATATCTAAAATATTACTTATGTACCTTATATCATTTTCAAAGGCTCTGAGACCTTTCACTAGATTTTGAGCTCTTATTCTACTAAAACCAGGAACATTAGAAAAATTGTCTATAGAAGAATTTAGAATTTTATCTAGAGTGTTTATACCACTTTTTTCTACTTCTTCTATAAGTCTTCTTCCAATTCCTTCTATATCAAAACCTGCTATTAATTGAGATAATGTAATAGATTTTACACTATAAAGATTTTTAAAAGATTTTCTTGTTGCTTCTTTCAAATTTGTAGAATCTGTGACTTTCCATTCTGTATAAGCAGAATAAAGATCTGGAATAGAAACTATTCCAAGATTATACATAGTTCTCAATAAAACACTTCCAAATCCTTTTACTTCTAGTGTAGAAATCCATTTTGCTATTTGATGTTCTTTTTTTCCTTCACATAAAGGATTATTACAATAAAGTCTTGATCCCTCATTTATTAATTCAGAATTACAAACTTTACAATAAGTAGGAATTTGAATTTCTTTTCTATTTTCTGGTTTTTCTACAACTTTTTCAATTTTTGGAATAATTTGTCCTCTTTTTGTAACAAAAACTTTATCTCCAATGGACAAATCTAAATTTTTAATCAGATTTGGGTTTGCGAGACTTGCTCTAGAAACAATAGACCCTTCTATTTCAATAGATTCTAATTCTGCAACGGGAGTATATGTAACCCCGGATCTATTCCAAATTACATTCTTGACAAAAGTTTCTTTTCCTTCATCATTCCATTTAAAAGCTCTTTGATAATCTGGTCTCAGTTTATAAAGATCCTCTCCAACTTTTTTATTTTGTTTTAATACTAAACCATCAAATTCATAAAGACTAAAAAAATCCCTTATTTCATTTCTATAGGTTAAAATTTCTTGTACTGATTCAGTAACAACAAAAGGAACAACTTGAACTTGTATTCTTGAAAGAAAATCAAGAATATCTAATTCAGTTTTAAAAAGATAATGAGAAGAAACAGCATCATAGAATAGTATAGTCAAATCAGAACAATTTTTCCCTTCTTTACTTTTAGCTATACCAGAAGCCAAATTTCTAGGATTAGCAAATCCTTGAGGTTTGTATTTTTCATTAAAGAGGTTTCTCTTCATAAGAATTTCACCTCTGAGGGAACCTGTAAAATTACCAGGAAAAATTCCATTTACTCCCTGCATCTTTCTTACATTTTTAGTTATATCATCTCCTATAGCACCATTTCCTCTTGTAACTGCATGTTGAAGATCTCCATTTTTATATTGAAGTTCTATAGAAAGTCCATCAAGTTTATGTTCTACTATAACTGGAAATTCAACTTTTTTTAAATTTACCCATCTAAGAAGTCCTTCACTTGTATTAAATTTTTCTTGAGACCCCATTGTCATCAAATGAGGCCTTTTTATAAACCCATCTTTGGTATCATCTCCAACTGAATTTAGAATTTCACTTTCTGGAAATCTTTCTTTTAGTTCTTCATAGAGATCATCAAACTCTTTATCTGTTAATAAAGGATTTGAGTCCTCATAGTATGCTTTTTGAGCTTCTAGAATTTGTGTTTCTAATTCTGACTTATTCATTTTTGATTCCTCCATATATATTTATATTATACTCAAAAATTAAAATTATTTTAAGAAAATTTAATCTTCCCAGTAAATTCCTTCAATCTCATTCTCTAAATGTCTTATGATATCTTCTGAAGCAGATTCAATTGCAAGTTTTCTAGCTAAATTGACTAATTCTTCAAAATTCTCAGGAGTTTCATCAAAAGAATTTATATTTTCAATAACATCATCTACCCAAGAAATTGTCCTATATTTTTGTTCTAATAACCAATCAACAAGTTTGTTTATTCCTAAATCATAATAATAACCTTCATCTAAGTTTATAGAAATCATTTCTTTGCTAATATTTATTTCAACTTCGAAAGAATCTCCATCAGAAAAATCCTCATAATTTCTATTATCAATAATATCAAAAATAAGTTCTTTTACAAATGTTTCACTTTCTTCTCTTACAGAATAAGGAAATCCTGAAGGTTCTCTAAAATTCTTTAATGATTTATCTACACTATTAAGTAAATCATCTGTAGAAGTAGGAATAAAAATTTTTTCCTTTAAAACTTTTATTTTGTCCCCTTTTTCTAGAATAACTTTTTTATCTCCTTGTTCTATTACAATCTCCTCTTGAATTTCAATTACATCTATAGATTCTTTTTTTGCCATTGATTTTCCAGTTTTTATAGCATCTTCAATATCATCTGTATAATAAGCAGTGTCTTCTTTTCCATCTTTTAGATTAACAACAAATTCTTCTGTATCTTTATCAAATTTAATTGTAACTCCAAGTCCTTTGAAAGCATCTTTAGCTTTTTTAAGATCTTTAGATTCTGATTCAGTTGTTTTCATTATTTTACCTCTTTTTAAATTTCTTTTACTTTAATAGTTACTTATTTTCTTAAACTTTCTAATTTTTTATATTCTCCTTCAGTGATTTCTCTTTCTTTATTTCCTCTTAAAGATTTCTCTAAATCCCTTGTTCCTTTCACAATTTTAAATATACCATTTGGTTCAATAGAAGAAGATTGATCTGAACCCCACATTGTATGATCTAACGTAATATGAAATTCTACAATTTCTGCTCCTAGAGAAACAGAAGCAAACATTGGAACAATGCCATAAGCATGATTAGAATATCCAATTACTCTATATGGAAATTTTTCTTTTAGATGGCTGATATACTTAAGATTTAATTCATCCACGGGAGTAGGATAAGTAGAATTTGTATGAAAAATTACCTTAGGATCAAATATTTCAACAGCTTCTTCAATTTGTTTTTCTGTTGACATACCTGTGCTCAAGAGTCTAGTTCCATCTTTAAAAAGATCATGAGTGTATTCTAAAAGTTCTAAATCTGTTATAAGGGCAGAAGGAATTTTAACAATATCAGTATAATTTCTCATAAATAAAGCAGAATCTTTATCCCAAACAGAAGCAAATATTCCAATTCTACTTCTAAGAGAAGAACAATAATTAAACAGTTCATCATACTCATATTTATTAAACTCAATGTATTTCTTATAGTCAAGATAAGTCTGTTCTTTTTCACTCCATGGAACTTTTTTCATTTTGTTTTTCTGACTTTCAGGAACACAAACATCTGGATTCCTCTTTTGAAATTTAACATAATTACATCCTGCGGCAGAAGCAACATCTATAAGATCTTTTGCTATTTCTAAATTTCCATTGTGATTAATACCAATTTCAGCTATTATTGGAACTCTATGCATTTTTATTCTCCTTATTATTATAATCAATAACTTTTTCTATTGCTTCTCTAACTGTCCCTTCTCCCCCTTTATGCTCTGTAACAAAAAAGGGACAAATAGAAAAATCATCAACCATATTTGATAGTATAGAATCTTTAGGACAAAAAGAAAGATAAGAATTATATAAACAATCTAAATCATTATAATCATCCCCAATGTAAGCAACATTTTCCCAATAGAAACCATAATACCAAAGATATTTTTTTAAATAAACAAATTTTTTATTACCTGTTAAACCTCCAACAAAATCTACATTTAATTTTTTTGCTCTATTTAAATGAGAATTATTTTCTTCTTCAGAAGAAAGAATTAATGATTTAATTCCATTCTTTTTTAAAAGTTCAAATCCATAACCATCAATTTTAGAATATTTAGTAAAAGTTTCACCAACTTTATTAGATACATAAATAGATCCATCAGTTAAAGTTCCATCTGTATCTGTAACAAACAATTTAATCATTTTTTTCCTTCTTTCATTTTTAAAATTTGTTCTACTAATTTAAAATCTTTTTTAGAATCAATCTCAAAAAAGGTTTCTTCAGGCATGTAATATGGAATAACCTTACAAAATAATCTTCTTCTATATTTTAAGAATAGATCTTTTTTGAAGATATAAAAACAACCATTTTCTACACTATATTTTTCTGAATCATAAAGTACAGGAAGATCTTGTCTTCTCTTTCTTTCCTTATAATCATAGTTAACAGAATTTGATCCCTTCCATAAAAATCTTTTAGAAAGATCAACACAAGAAAACATAGAATCAGCTTCTTGTATTTCATATTGTTCTACAGCTGTTAAAACATCTTTTTTTGTCAAAAGAGGGGATGTCAATTGACATAAAATAATATCTTCATTTTCTTTTTCATCTAAATTTTTTGTTTCTTCTAAAAACTCAAGAACACACTCTTCAGTAGAAGCTGTGTCTAAAGAAGCTTCTTTAGATCTATAAATAACTTCTATCTGAGGATTAGGAAAATACTCTTTAACAATATTTTTATAAATCTTAGAATCTGTTGAAACTACAATTCTATTGATTAATCCTTCACAATCTTCTAAAGTTTTTAAAACATAATAAAATAATGGTCTACCATTTATCAAACAAGTATTCTTATCAAGAATTCCCTTACTACCTGATCTCATTGGAACAAATGCTAACATAATTTTTTCTCCTATAAATTTTTTGTATATTTAGAGTTTCTCCATGCATTCAAAAATTTTTCTCTATAAAAAACTGGCTTTGGTAAAATATTTTTTGCATTTAGAAAAATCTCTTTTAAATCTCTATTTTTAAATTGAACAGGTTTTTGTGGCTTTCTTTCTGTACCAGAAAAGTAGTCATTAAATTTTATTCTAAACCCTTCAGTTTTATCATTATGTCCTACAAACCATACTACTGGGATACCATATGATTCTGCTACAATACAAGTATGAAGACTAGAAGTCATTATGATTCTACACTTTAATAGTTCATCAATAAATTTATAAGGATTCTCTACAGCTACATCTAGAACATTTATTTTTGAATTCTTTATATCTTTAAACAAATGTCTTTCTGCATGATGAGGGATTAATCCAATTTCATATTCTTTTTTAATAGAAATATTTGCAGGATAAATTAAAGGCATCAAAATACCAGGATCTCCATAAACTTCAGGTACATCTTCTTGTATAAGATCTCTTGTTGTTTTTCCTCTGACTGCTAAAAAATGAACATTCTTTGGAGGATTTACCTTTTTTCCATCTCTATTTCCATATCCCCAAACTATATCACCTGATTGCAAAACTCCCCTTGCCATTTCACTACCAACACAAAGAACTTTTCCTTTTGTAGATTTTGGTACCCATTTTATTTCTTGTCCTGTCAACCATTTTAAAATTATAGGAACAAGAATATCCCCAAAGTTCCCTATTCTTTTCCAATAATGTGCTTTTATCATAAGATTTCTACCTCAAGTTCTCCACCACCAATTTTCATTTTCATTAAATCAATAAGATCTAATACATCTTTTGATGAAGCATTTTTATCATTAATAATAAAACCAGGATTTTTTGTAGAAACACAGGCTCCTCTTATTCTGGTTCCTCCTAGTTTTGCTTCTCTAATTTGCTTTAATTTCTTTTTAAATATTGTACCAGAACTAGGAACCTCAGATAATAATGGTTGTGTATCAATTCTTTTCTGATGATAACTCTTAAGTTTTTCTTCTATCTCTTCTTTAGATTTTCTTTTTAAACTAAAACAAGCTTGAAGAATAATCCAATCCTCATTTTTATGAAAGCTACTCTTTCTAAATCCAAATTCTAAATCTTTTCTAAAAATAATTTTTTCTTTTTTTCCATCATAAATTTTTACGTAATTAAGACTATCTTTTATTTCTTTTCCCCAGGCACCTGCATTCATATAAATAGCACCACCAACAGTCCCTGGAATTTCAGCACTAAATTCCAATCCGGATAATCCTAATTCTTTTGCTTTTTCTACTAGATCTTTTAACATTGTTCCAGAAGAGCAACTTACTAATGTATTTGATACTTGTATTTTTTGTGTTTTATTAAGAATTATATTTCCTCTAAATCCATGATCTTGAAAAATAACATTGGAACCATTACCTAATACAACATAATCTTCTTTTATTTCTTTTAATAAAGAAACAAATTCTCCATAAGTTTCTGGAATAAAAACTTTATTTATTTTTCCTCCAACTTTCATTGTGGAAAGATCTTTTCCTGTTAAGTTATTAGATATCTTCACTTATTTTTACAAACCCCCAACTTGTTTCAGAACTTCTAAATTCAGGTTCTCCAAGAAGTTCTTTTATTGCTTTTGTACAACCAGAAAATTTCTTATCATCAAAATCATGCCCAGAAATAATACCACCAATTTTTACTTTTAGATACCACATTAAAATATCTTTTTTCACTGCTTCATAAGAATGATCAGCATCTATATAAACCATATCTAAACTTTGATCTTCATATCGATCCGATGTTTCGTGAGAATCTGCTTTAATTTTTACTACATTATCCAAACTCTGAATTCTTTCATCATATTGTTTTTCAATTTCTACCATTGGATATTTAAAATAATTCTTACCAGTTTTTTCATCTATCCAATCAGTCCAGGTATCAATAGAAATTACTTTTTTAAAAAATTTAGAAAATATTTCTGTTGAATCCCCTACATAAGCTCCTAGTTCTACAATAGTTTGTAATTCAATTTGGGAATGTTCTCTACTCATTTTTATAAACTCAACTAATCCACTTTTTGAAGTCTTACCCTTTCTAATACTAATCTTTTCCATATGCCACCCTTTTCATCTTTTGTTTACAAACAGAATCTATAACTAATCTTTCTTCAGTTTTTTCCAATTCTAGAATATACTTTGTATCCCTATATTTATCATGTTTACTTACAGGTCCTCCTATGTTTCTCTCTCTTTGTTTTAGAGTAAACTCAGGAAGATAATCTTCTATGTATTCTTCATTTTTTCCATTTAAAGTATCAGAAACACATTCATAAGCATCCATTCCTGTGATATATAATAATCGTATTGGAAAAGACAAAAGATCAGCTATTGCACGTGTTCCAAGAAATAATGTAGGAGGAGGAAGTTTTGGTACATTAGGAACAGGTCTCCATTTATAAAGTAATGGTCTTTTTGGTTCATTTTGCATAAATCTACAAATGTATTTTAATCCAAATTTTTCCCATTTTTCTTGTTGCCAAAAATCATAGTTATCTCTTTCATATGTTACATTTATATAAAGAATATCTGATCTTTTTCCAAAATCCTCATACAAATCTTTATTAAGAGAAAGAGCATCTATCATTCCATTGGTTCTTATAACAACATCAAAATTATCTATATCTTTTCCCTTTTTTCTTCCTTCCATAATTGGAGATGGACCAACTAAAACAACAGATTTTCCTCTGAGATAATCTTCAAATTCAAAGTCAGTTAATCTAGATAAATTAATTTCAATCTTTTCTTCTTTTCTTTTTTCTTTAAAATAAAGCCAAAAATCGTTTTTATATAAATCTGGTTTCTTTTTTAAAATTTTTAATATTTTACCGGGATTAGAATTCTTTTGATAAGCATTTCCATATCCACAAATATATCCTTCATCTAAAAGATTATTCTCCATAATTTTTTTCAAATAGGATTCAGAAAAAATTGATTTCTTAGAAATAAAAATACAATTATACTGGGAATATAAATCTTTTTCATGATTCAGAATAACACTATTTTTATGTCTAAACTTCAAAGGAATCTCAGACAAATTTAAATTTTCTTTTACTTCAAACATTTTCCACCATCTTTTATAAGGTTCTAAAAATTGTTTTTCTGCTTTTGCTTTTAATTGCCAAGGCTTTGTATTTACATAATGAAGACAAACTAATCCTCTATAAAGATTCTTTAAACTTTTTGAAAGACACATTCTTTTTTCTACATTATAAATCTTGGGAAGATAAAAACAATACCCTTTATCAATAAACTCTCTATTTATAACTTCTTGATCTGGGAGATAAGCTCCATTTTTTGCTCTTTTTAATAATCTTTTAAAAGCTCCCTGTTTTAAATTCTTAAAATCAATTATAAGAACACCAGAATTTATTTCATCTTTTAAAGAATCTGATCTTACATGATATTGTCTACAAGCTCCAATACCTTTTCCATTTAGATTTACTCTAGTTAAAAAACCAATCGATCCTTGAATGAGAATATCCATATCCATAAAAATTAATCTTTCTAGATCTTTATCAAAATTCTTTTTATCAAATATTTCTAATTTATAATAGGTAGAAATTAAACTTTCTGTAGTAGATTCCAGAGGAAAATCATAAAGTTCTTTTCTTATATTTTTTAAAGTAATGTTTTGATAAGTTTCTTTAAGATCTTTTAAAGTATATTTGATCAGTCCATTGTTAAGTAAAATAAATTCATAATTAAAATCAGGATTATATTTTAACAAAGATTTAAAAAATCCTTTAAATCCTTCTACAAAATTATCATCAATCATTGTGATAAATTTTATTTTTTTCTTATTTTCTTCTGGATAATGAAACACTATTTTTTCCTTTGCATTTTTATAGTCATTTAATATTTGATTATATTGTTTTTTAAAATTAGAGCCGTCTACTTCATACGTATGATAAACATCTTTACCACCAAAATCAAACCCTATGAGATGAATCTCATCATAATTTTTTTCAAGAGCTTCTGCAAGTGCTAAATTACCAGTAGACCACCCTTCTGTTCTTTTAAATTGTTCATCTGAGTAGGTACAATTAGATATTGTTTTATAAAATAGTTTATGTTCTGTAGCAAAAATTTTGGATTCTTCCACAACTTCTCTATGAACAGAACAAACATAATCTATTCTAGGAAGAATTTCATATTCTAAAAAGCCAGTATTACATACCCAGATCTCATTTTTCCAAGACTGTATAAAATCCTTGAGTTGTAATCGAGATGTTCCATTACCTAAAATAAGAACTTTTTTCATCTATTTTTTCGTATATTTCAAAAGTACATAATCTTCAAAAGAAAGATCTGTATTCTTTTTTATTTCAGATCTTTCAAAATCATCTTTTATATCTTGAATCTCAAAACTGGAAAGAAGAATTGTTTTACCACTAGAAAGAAAAACCTCTAAATAAGATTCCTCTGGTCTATACACAACTTCTGTTCCCATTGATTTTTCATAATCTACTCTAGTTTTATATAAATTATATAAACTCCACCAAGAAGCTTCTAGAATTTTCATTTTTACTCCTATACAGAAGAAACATTAAATTTTCTTCCAAACAAAAAGTTTTTTCTATCTAAAGAATTAGCTGATGACATCCATTGTTTGATAGAATGGTCACATCCTTCAGACTTTTTAAAAGAAACAAATAAATCTTCCATAGAACCAATTTTTTGTATAACTTTTTGAAGATCTTCTTTATTAAAAGATCCCAATCCTTTATAGTATTTCAGTTCTAATCCTTTTAATTGTTCCTTATTATTATAGTAGTCATTTAAAGAAAAAAACCATTTCTTTGGTTCCATCTTTTTATCGAAAGCTATAATAAGAGGAGTATTCATAAATCCTATTTTACCTAGTTCTAATGCTTTAGGAGTAAATCTATTAAAGAAAGTTAAAAGAAGAGAACGAATATGAATACCATCACTATCCTGATCTGAAAGAATAACTACTTTCTCAAAATCCAATTCTGTATTTTTATTTAAAAGATCTATATTAAGAATTTCTACAATTTCTTTAAATTCTCTATTGGAGGACATCCTTTTTATTTTTGTTTCATATGTATTCAAAGGCTTCCCTCTAAGTGCATAATAAGCAATATTTCTTCTTCCTAAAATTCTACTAATAGAAGCTGAGGCACTATGTCCTTCTGTGATAAATAAATATTTTTTATCTCCTACAGGAGGATAATAGCTATCACTGGTAATTCTTTTTCTCTTTGAGGAAGATAACTTTTTTAATTCCTGTCTTTTCTTAAATTCTTCTTTCAATTTAAAGAGTTCTACAATAGGATCAGTAAGATTTTCATTTTTTGAAATCTTTTTTGCTATTTTATTAAAATCTTCATTCGTAATTTGCAGATAATCTTTTATTTCTTTAACAGAATTTGTCAGAGTTTCTTTTGTTTGAGAATCAAACTTCATATTTGGAAAATCATTAAAGAAAACTACAAAAGATAATTTATTTTTTATATCTCCTGGTTTAATTGTCTTATATTTTCTTACAAGAAGTTCTTTTAAATTATAAGAAATACTATTAGAAATTACATCAACATGATTTCCTCCTCTTTTTAAATTAAGACCATTTACATATGAAAAAAATGAAAAATCTTCTTGCTCATTAGGATAGATTCCTATAAACCAATTATCACCTGTAAAAACTTCATAAGAATCAGAAAAGAGTTCTAAGAATTTTTTTGAATTATGAATTTTAACTTTTTTATTATTGTACTGAAATGCTATCTGAGGAAAAGCCATAGAAAGAAAAAGAATTCTTTGATAAATAATGTTTTTATGAGTTTCATCTATTCTTTTCATTGAAAATCTTTTTAAATCTGGTTCAAAAACGACTTCTGTGTATTTAGAAGAATTTTTATGAATAGAAACTTCTTTTGTTGATAAATTATTTTTGCATTCTAAAGTTAATCTATTCTTGCCATCAGAAGTACTCACTTTAAAATTTTTTGAAAAAATATTTGTAATAACTGCACCCAAACCATTTGTTCCAATAGTTTTTCTATTTTCATCAGAAAAATTAGAACCCGATCTTGCATGACAATATGCAAGTACAGGCATATACTCTTCTGTTCCTGGAGATTTCTTAACAGGAATTCCTCTTCCATTGTCTCTTATCTTTATTTTTGTGTCTGTAATTTCTATTTTTATTTTATTAGAGAATTGATAGTTTGTTCTTACTGCTTCATCAATAGAATTATCTAATATCTCATTTATTATTTTTATTAATCCTGGAACATAAGATATTTCTTCTTTTTGTATTTTTCCATTATTATAAATAAAGTCTTCAGTCATAATGAAGTCTTTACTACCAAGATACATTTGAGATCTTTGTAGAACATGATCCCTATCCGATAGCTGTATAATCTGTTGTTCTTTCATATGAATATTATACCTTTTTTAAACAAAAGTTTTGGAAAAAACTTTGATCTCTTTTTTTATTCTATTAAAACTTTGATAGACTTCTGAGTATTCTCTATCCATTGATCTAGAAATCTCAACAAGTTTCAATCCAGAAAGAAATAGATTTAAAATTTCTTTTTTTCTCTTATCTTTAATAGTACTAGCATAAGACTTTAAAAGTCTTGATTTATAAGAAGCTTCTAAACAATCAGAAAACAAAATTTCAGTTTTAAGATTAAACTCTTTCAAAATAGGAGATATAGAGCTTTCACTATCTCCTTTTTTAAAAGAAGATGTTAATATTGGAGTTCCATACTTATACTTTTCTTTCTGAAATCTATTTTTTATTTTCATAAGAGAATAATAGAAAATAGTAGTAAAATTCTTAACATCCTTTTCTATCATTTTTTCAAGGGAAACTTTTTTAACAGCTTTATCAAATGCTATCCAACTATCTTGAACAAAGTCTTCTCGAGTTTCTCCACAAGACATATAGAAACCAAAGTTTCTATTGTAATGTCTATGAATGAAAAACTGATATTTATTCCATAATTCTAACTTTGCTTTTGAGTCTCCCTCTTTAATTTTTTTAATAAGTTCAAAATCTCTTGACATTTTTGCCTCCCAAATTCTTTAAAAATTTTCCTTGAAATATGATGAAAGAATAAAATGTACTCCATCTAAAGTCTGAAGATGAGCTTCCTCTATAGCAGAATTTGCTTCTTCTTCAGTAAAGTCTTCATCCTCTATAAGAAACTTTTTATAAGTCTCTTCTCTGAAACCACCCATCATAGAACCATGTCGAAATAACTCTTCTGCAATTTCTCTTCTTTTTTTAGTCATTTTTATCTCTCTTTTTTTACTAATTTAATATGTTTTTCCTGAACTTTAATTGTATTATCCAGAACAGTATATGGAATAGATTGAGAATAAATATGGTACATATACAATGAAGTAATTACTCCTGTATATCCTTTATTCTTTCTTCCTGAAACAATTTGCACAAAATCCCCTTCATAGAAAAAACCTAATGAATGAAAATACTCTCTCTGAGTATCTTCCTCAATTTCTAAATTTTTCAAGAAATCTAGCTCTTCAAGAGAATAGCTCCTATCAATAAGACCTTCTCCTCGAGGATACTCTCGATCATCTACTACAATACTTTTTGTTTCCCCAGTTTTTGGATTCCACATACGAACTTTATAAAGGGAACCAAAATCTTCTCCTACTTTGAAAAAACCTTTCAGATTGGTCATCTTTGACCTCCACTATTATTAAAATAAAAAGAGCTCCAATTACTGGAGCTCTTCTATCAGTTCTTCTTGATCTGTATTCTTTAAAACAGAATTTTTAACCTGTCTCCATCCCTTCATTACATGGAGACCATCATCTCTGACAAACTCCCAAA
>CAYZJM010000004.1:19640-31250 GCA_964479015.1 Candidatus Woesearchaeota archaeon | reverse complement strand
TTTCTTCTTTTTAGCCCCCTTTTTGTCATTCTTTGTAAATCGTGTTTTTGGTTTTAATCTTGGTCTATCCCAATATGGAGATTTACACTTTGGGCAAATTTGTGGTGGCTCTTTTTCTCTCGGAATCCATTTATGCTCACAACGATGACAACGATTACCAATAATCCAACAATTAGCACCAAACCCCTCTTTCATTATTTCTTTTTCGTTTTCCATATTTATTAATGTTTTCCCAACTATTACAAGTCCCACTATTATAACAATAGCGATTATTTTTTTGATTGTTTCTTTATTTATTTTTAGTGTCGTCTTTTCTACCTTATGCGACAATTTCTTTATTTCCTCTGCTGAAATTTCCTTTAATTTTGTCGTTATTTGTCCAATTTTTTATAGAACAACCAGAAAAATCAACATCTTCTACCTCCAAGAGATAAGGTTTGACTGGTCTTTTATTCCTAACTTTCATTTAAAACAATTCCTCATAACTTTTAATTGCATCATAAGAATTTGCTTTTGTATAAACATCTGTGGTTTTAATATTTGAATGTCCTAATAAAACTTGAACCTGATTTAATGGAGCCCCTGATTCTAATAAACGGGTTGCGAAGCCGTGTCTTAAAGAATGGAAGGTATAATAATCTGGGAGATTTGCTTTTTTAGAGTATTTTTTAAATTTCCTTTGGAGTGTTCTTGAAGTTGTTTTTAATGGGAGTTCTTTGTAAAAGGTATCTCTCCAACCCTTTGGGATTGGGACATATCTCTCAACACCATATTTAGATTCAGGAACAAAAATAGAATTAATCTTAAAGTGTTCTTTTTTACATTTTAAAACTTCGCTTATTCTCATACCAGAACCATAAGCCAGAAGAAAACTCACCCTTGCTAACAAATCTTTTGTTGGAACTTGTTTGATTAGTTTTTTGAATTCTTCTGGTCTTACTGATTTTATAATCTTCCTTGACTTTTGTTTTATTTCTTCCATTTAAATAATAACCCTCATTATTTCCCAGTTTCCGTTTTTCCATTTGTAAAATATCATTTTTTATTATTATTATTATTAATTCTCTTTTCTAACTTGCTTTCAATTTCTACTTTATGGTCTTTACATCTTTGACATTCATAAATACTCAAATAAGTTCCTGTTTGAGGAGTAATCAAAGGCATATCACAATCTTCAGTATGCTTAAATTCTTCATAATCTTCACATCTGTGGCAGTATAGATATTTATTTTTCATTTTTGATTATCAAATTGTTCTTTCACCTTATCCATTGTTTCTTTGTATTTCTGTGGATTTTTATTTAATTGTTCTAACATCTCATTATTCTTTGTAAAATCATAAATCTCATAAATTTCATGGACATTTTCTTTTGTTATTTTTGTTTTCTTTTTTAAATTTTTATCTGCCCATTTTTGTAAAATTGGAATAGCACAATCAAAACAGTAAAATTCATAATAAGCAGCATAAGCATTATCAACATTTAATAAAAATAATCCCTTCTCATTATAGTTTTCTATTTTTCCACATCCTTTACACTTATTTTCAATTTTCTTCATTTCTGCATCATAAGGAATTAGTTTAATTAAGTCATCATTATCTAAAGCAAACGCTTGATTACATTCCTTACAAGTATAAACATAGATAAATTCTCCTGTGTTTTTATTTGTCATAGTTCCGTCCCTATTAAGATTTAAGTATTCCCCACAAAGAGGACATTCATATTCTTGGTCTGGGTTATTTTTTACTTTCATTTTTGATTCTATCATTATAAATCTCTTCTATTTCTTTTTTAGTTAATTTTCTTTTGGGTAATTCATGAGATTCTGAATAATCTTTAATCCATTCTTCCTCCAAATTAAATTCTTTTTTTAATTCTTGTAACATTTTTTCTGTAACGATAAAATGATTATCTCTTAATTTGTTTTCAAAATCCTTAATCACTTCTTGAGCATCATTAAGTTGAATAAAAATATTCATTCTAAATCCTCCTCTGTTAGATTGAAGAAATGTTTAATCCAATCTTGTATTTCTAAGTTTTTATAAACATGGCTCCCTGCTTCTTTTCTCAATTTTTTAACCCACTTAATCGCTTCGGCTTTTAGTTCTCTAACTAAAACAATATTATAATATTTAATTTTATTTTCTTTCTCCTCGTAAGTCAAATCCTTTAAAGTTTTAAGTTCTTTATTCATTCTTTTTCTCCGAATGGTCTAATTAGTTGAAGAATCCAAAAGATGAAATGTAACAATCCCCAAATAGCCAATCCCCAAATAACAAAAATATAAACCAAATTTTGTATAATCTCTATTGATTGAACATAATTATCAAATCTACATACAAATTTTGGTATTTCTATTGCTGGAAGTAATTCCATTTTATTCTAAATCCTCCTCCCCAATTTCAAATCTTTTATCCCATTCTTTTTTTGAAACTTCTTTGTTGAATATCCAATATCTATTTTCATCTTTTTTATCTAATTTAAGATTGATACACATAAATCCATTAACAAGATTTTTACAGGAATTACAGGAATTACAGGAATCACAGGAATCACAGGAACCACAGAAATTACAGGAATCACAGGAACCACAGAAATTACAGGAATCACAATCTCTATTCATTCTAAACCTACCTCTTTATCATAATTATAAGTTCCACATTTAGAACAGCAAGGAAGCATACCCTTTGAAAAAATAGATATCTTTCCACCACACCTTTTACATCTAAGAACATCATTAGATATTTTATTGATTTCTTCCAACCTATGTTTTTTGCACAAAGGAATATGCCATTTTCCTTTCCCAATATCTTTGTCCAAATTTGTTTTACAAAGTAAGCATTCTCTTCTTGATATTTTACTTATTATAAAATCTAATCCAAAACTATTCATTCTAAATCCTCCTCCTTCAATCTTCCTCTAAATTCTGCATCGCATAAATCACATACTGCTGTGACTTCGACTTCATCTTCAGATACCCAAAATTCATCTGTAAGATTTATTTCGTGTTCGCATTTGGTTTTATTCATTTCCTTCCTCCTAATTTACTAATTATTGCCCAAGCATCTTGTTTTGATAAGGAATTAATTTCCTCTTTGGTATATCCTTCTTTTTCTAATCTTAATTTTTGTGCTTTTGTTACTGATTGAGAAGGTTCTTCTTTTCTAGAATTAGATTTATTATTTTGAATAGATTGGGTATTAAAAATTCTTACAGAGGTTTCTAATATTTGGTCATCAGAAAATTTTAATCCTAATTCTTCTTGATAACCTTTAATTTCTTTTATTATATTTTTTAAATCTTCCATTTTATTTTTTATCCTCCTATTATTTAATTTTGATTATAGAGAATATATCCTCTAAAGATATTTTTAAGTTACTTAATTCCCTTAAAAGTTCTTTATCTTTGAGATAAATTATCCCTATATTCAATATTTCTTCATTCGTCGTTTTTATTTCTTGAATTAATTTTTCTCTATTTACTTCTTCTTTTGACTTATCTTTCATTTTATACACTTCTTATAAGCATAAAGGGTTTATAAATGTTTGTATTCTTTTTATAATGATAAATAATCCATTGAAACATAAGGATTTCCATTCTTTGTATCTTCGTCTTTAAAATTTTCTTCTCTTTTCCAATCTTCTTTAAACGAATAGTTATTTAGGAGAACCCTTTTTCCTTCTATATGAATTAAATCCATTTTCTTCATTTCTTTCATTATTGCATCTCTTAATGGTTTAGGTATTCTCCACTGGAAAAAAGAACTTTTAAATTCCTTTATACTCATCTCTTTTCCTTTCCAGTTCAATATCTTTGAATGGAAATACAAATAAACAATAGGTTTTCTCATCTTAATGATAGATACGGTTCGCATATCGTTCTTAATGCTTCATAATTTGAAAAGATTTCTCTAAATCCCAACATTATCAATCCGACTATTACCAATATCACTATCAACTTTATAAGATTCTTCTTACCACCGAATAGAGCATTCATCCAATTAATATTCTCTTCTTCATCTATTGGAGGATAAATTCTTGACCAATCTCCAATTAAAGGGATATTTGACCTCTTTATTATTACATCTTCTGTATGAACCTCTCCTTTTTTATCTATCCAAGTTGCTTCTGGGATTTTTATTGCATTTTTTTCTATTCTTTTTTGTAAAGAATCTTTTAGTTTATCTTTTCTGGAAAAAATCATAATTGCTAAGATTATTACCCCCCCTGCTATTACAATACTTGTAATCATTTCTTTTTTTTACCTCCTTTCATTTTTTCGTATTTAAGTTTAAGATAGTCATTAGGGGTTATATTGAGAATAGTTAATAATGCACCAATATAGATTACCAGATGTACAAATAAATAATGTAGTATATCTACAACATCAAAATGCCCTAACACCTTTATAACTAATGCCCACATAGATAAGAAGAACCACCCTAGGCAAAGAATTCCAAAAATCTTCGTTGTTAATTCTAATTTATTTGTTATTTTTCTTTTCATTGTTCAAACTCCTCTTTTATAAACCATTTACTGAAAGCGTCTAGTCTTTCATCCACTCTTTTAATTGACTCATCAACACCTTTCATCCATGAATAAACATAGGCAATAAATATTAATCCAAAACCCACACCACATCCAATAAGCCACATAGAAGTAAAGTCAGATTGAATAAAGAACTTCCAAGTGTAAATGAAGATAGTGAATATTCCAATACTTCCTAATCCATAACTAACTTTTTGTATTTCCATTTTATCCAGTATTTTCAAATCCTTTTCCTAAAAGATAACTTCCTATGAAAACAGTAATATAAGTTGCTATTGTCCATAATGTTCTTTGAATTGGGGGGAAACTATCTACAAATGGTTCTACCATATAACTTCTTGTAGCAAAAATTAATCCAAATCCTAATAATCCAAATCCTAATCCATACATTGATAATTCTCCTATATTTTCAAACATAGAACCAAAAAGTTCTCCTATATCCCCTATCCATTCAAAAGTAAAGAAATATCCTATCCCTTCCATAATTGTTTCTAATATTTCTGAATATAAATCCCTTGCTTCTTCAAAGAATAAACTAATTATGAATCCTCCAATTCCAATTAATGTAATTATTAACCAATCCATTATATTACCTCAAATAAAATTGTAACCATATTTGCTGAATCTTTATACGCTTCTCCATAGATTACTTTTAAATTTCCTAATAATTTTTGTAATTCACTAGTATAATAAAATTGATAATCTCCATAGGGATTTAATTGATTATCTCTTGTTGCTAAAGTTATGGCAAATAGTTTAGAATTTTTTATAGTTTCTTTCATTTCATAAACTATCTCTTTTGAAGATGTCCAATTTGACATAAAATCTAAATAAACCATATCTACACTAATATTTAATTCAATACTATCTCTTATATCTCCTTTAAATAATCTAACATTTCTTGGTTTTGATTTTTTCATTTCATCATAAATATTCTTATTCCATTCAAATACTATCACCTTTTTTTCGGTTAGTTTTCTAGAAAATTCAAAAGTTGGAGATTCTAAAGTAAGAATTGATTTTATATCATAATGATTTATTTCTTTGACTAAGTTATTTCTTACTATATTCTTTAGGGGTTGGTTATAGTTTCTCCTAATGTTTTTTTGGTATAATAATAAATCTTCTCTATTTTCTTTATAATATTTTTTCATATACTCTTGCATTTTCTTTTTATTTTCTGGTTTTGAATACCATTCCTTAAATTTTTGTTTATCTCTTGTTTCTGGTTTATGTTTTATTTTTTTCTTTTCCATTTTAATCATAATCTTCTTTATTAGGTTTTGTTAGATAATCTATAAGATTTACCACAAGATAAGTTATTAGTGGGGTAAGGAAAAATACTATGGAAATTTTTAAGAGAATAGGGTCTAAAGGTTCAAAGTAGAAATGTGCTAGAACCCCTAATATTCCAAATACTTGCATTGTCCAAAAAATTATTCCAGATATCATTTTGGATTATTTATGTTTGATTAATTGGATATTTAATTAAATAATTAAGGAACATTACTGTTAATATTGTGAATAAAATACCAACTGCTATCATATCAAATGCTAAACTAATTATCATTCCAAATGCAGAAGTAAGCCAACAAACAAACCCTATATCCCAATTATTTATCATTTTGGATTATTTCCTGTAACATTCCCAAAAGTTTCTTTTGGGAGGTATCCAGTTGGATATTTATCTATTAAGGAATGAAGTAAATTTATATTTGTATAATGATTAAATAGAGCATAACCTAAAAAGAGAAATAAGAGTCCTACTACTATTGGGTGTGCTGATTTTCCTACAATATAAATTAAAGATAATATAACTACTGAACCAATAAACATTCCTAAATGTAACCCAAAGGTATTCCATAAGAAAACAAGTAATGGATTTTTTTCAATTAGATTATAAGGTTTTTCTGGTTGCCAATTTTTATATTTATGAACATAATAATAAGTTAATCCTAAATCTGTAACTGATAGGAATAATAAAATTGCTATTACCCAGATTCTCCAAGTTTCAATCATATTAAATCATCCTCCTCTTGACTATAATAACCAAATAAATCCTTCAAAACTTCTATTTTTGATTGGTCTTTCGCTTTTCCGTTTATTATTAATTCAATGAATTCTACTACTAACCAATCTCTATTTACTTTAGGTTCAGATAAATCTTCAACATGCTTATCATTTTTCATTCTAAATCCTCCATTATTTCGTTCTTATTTTCCATATTTTTCATTGTTTCATATATCTTTTTTTGTTGTTTATACTTTTGCCAAGTTGAAAGTAATCCCATTAGTGTCATAGGGAGAGAACCACACAATATTACTAAAAGCCACCATTCTCTTCTTAGAATCATAATTACTATCCCAGTTACAATTCCTCCTATAACAAGAGGATAACTTGTCAAAGTAGTTCTTGTTTGTTGTATTGGTGTGATTCCCTCCATTCCTTCTTTCCATCTTTTCAGAAATTCTTTGAAAGAAAGTTTTGAACCATCTTTTGCCTTCCAGAAGTATTTTCTTTTTTTTGTTCTGACTATTAAGAATATTATCAATAAAATAAGTATTATCCACTCTAAATATTTCCAATTCCATTCTATCATCTATTAACCTTCCTCCAATAAACTTTTCTGGACTTATCAATAACACTAATTATTCCTATAATAAAAAATATAGAATATAATATATTTACAAATAAAATTAAATCCCAATCTTTTGCAAAAAATCCTACCCATAAAAAAAGTAATGCTGGTATTATTAAAGTAAAAAATAATCCTATTTCAAAACCATCTGGACCTCCCCATTCAACTACTTTTTCAAATCTTTCTTCTTTGGTTTTATTCATTCTTTATTTTCCTTCGTAATTGTTCCAAGAGTTAATCCAGTAATTAGTCCAAGAATTAATCCCATAATTAGTCCAAGAATTAATTCAACAAGTAGTCCCATAAGTAATCCAAAAGTTAATCCAACGATTAATCCAGTAAATAGCATCACCGCTAATCCTTCCCAATAAATCTTTCTATAAAGATTAAATAAACTTATAATTGTAAAAAATATTAAAATAAAAGTTATTATAATATTATTCATTATGTCTAATTGGAGAATACTTGAATATTGAGAACAGTTTTCTACACAATCAAAAAGAATATCTAATCCTAATTCTTTCCATTTATATATAAGTAATTTCATAGAAAAGAAGGATAATATAAGTAAAGCAATCCCTCCAAAGAAACTTGTAATTCTTTCTTTAGATATATGAATATACTCTTCTTCGTGTTTTTTTACTTTATCCATATTTTATGTATGATTTAGTTATTTATAAACTTTTGTTACCTTTTTAAAGTAACTATTACCTATTAACATTCTAACAATTTAGCAAATTCTTCTTTAAATCTATTATTTACTTCTTCTTTTTGTTTTTTAGTTTCCTTTAATCTAGTTAAAAAATCATTAAGGTATCTAACATCATTCTTTACTTTTTTATCTGCTCCCTCTGGACTATAACCTGCTTTTATATATTTCCCAAATAAGAATTGTTTTTCATTTCTTGTTAAATAAATAGACATATTTTTAGAACCTTTTTTTGAATTTCTTGGGAAGATACTTTTTTCTTTCCATGAATCCCTTACAATTGGAGGTTTAGTATTTTTTCTCCTTTCTGATGCTTCTTTGATTATATCTTCTCTTTTCCTTATTCCTGCTACATCTCTTTTTATGAATTCTTTTCTATCTTCTCTCTTCTTTTTATAACATTCTGGACAATATAGTTTATGATTAATTCTTTTAAAATGCTTTAACTTATCTGATTCATTTGAACATTTACAACATTTATATTTCATTTTAAGCCATTAGGTAACTATTTGGGAAAGATTCTGCTACTGTCCTTTTACTTGAGTAATATGATGTGATTATATCTCTCTTTAAACTTCTCTTTTCCTGAACATTTTGACTTGGTAAGAATCTATTTTCTGAATTCTGAATTTCCCTTCTTATTCTTGTTATTGTTTCAAATGAAGGAGCATTTTCAATTAGATTAAAATTAATATTTACTCCTGTGGGAATTCTCTTTGCAAAACCTAATCTAACATAAGTATGAATTACTAATAAGAAATCATCATCTCTAGTTCTTGGATATTCTTTTAAAATATCTTCAACTACTTGTTTTGTTGTCATTCTCTCAATAATATTCATTTAGTAATTCTTCAATATCTTGAACGGAAACCATACTACTTTTTCCTGTATTCCTTACTAATCTTTTTATTGAATCATAAAATTCCTTGAGTTTTTCATATTCTTCTTTATTCATTTCTTGTTTCCTTTTGTTTGTTTAATTAGTTCTCTTTCTACAACTCTTTTATGTAAATCATTTACTATTCTTTGAACTCCTTTAATTCTTGATTCTAATTCTTCTAATCTCTCTTCTATTGATTGTTTTACCATTAGAATATGTAATCATCTAATTGTTTATTTAATTTAGAAATATTTTCAGATAATTTCTCTAAAGGGACTATAATTAAATCAATACTATTCATGTAAGGAATATTATAATCTTTATATTGTGCTATTTTCCTAGTTTCCCATTTCTTACTTAAGTCCTTTTGAATCTCATAACAAATTACTTCTTTTGTTTTTATATTCTCAAAATAAACATCTGGAGTTATCCCATTTAATTTATGTTCAGTATATATTCTAATCCATTTCTTGTTTGTCCTATATTTATTTAGAAGTTTCATAACAATTAGAATTTTTGTAACTTCATGTAATTGGAAAGAATCGTCAGAGTTTGCTATTCTTATCTTGAATAAGTCATCCCAGTTTATTTGCCTCATTTTAAATTATCTAATTAAAGGTTATATAAAAAGGTATGTAGTAACTTGTGAATGATTAATTTAACTTCCTCTAATTACTACTCTATGTTCTTTGTTTATATAACCACATTTTTTACAATAAAATACATCCCCACTTACAGATATTCTTTTTGAATTGCATACTGGACATTTTTTGGGTCTATTTTCCATTTTTTTCTAAAGATTCCTGAATTTTTTTTAGTGTTATTAACATTTCATCTAAAACTTTTTGGTGTTTTATTATATTATTAGAATGCATTTGTTGGACTTGAACTATTTTTGATAAACTATCCATTATAAAAGAAGGAGTTACTTTAAAATTATGTTTTTTCATATCATTATACCAATTTTGAACATCTAAATTTAATCCTGCTCTATCTTTTGTAAATCCTTTTCCTCCTGTTTCTAATTCTCCCAACATTCCTTCAGAATCATCAATCCAAAACCATTCTCCATCTAAATCATCTTTTATTACTATTCTTTCTCCTTTTTTATTACATTGTCTTGCTAATTCATTCTTTATAAGCCCATAATGCTCTCTAGTTGGTTTAAAATAAGGTTTCCTAATATTTATACCTAATTTTTGATTAATTGCTCTTAAAACCTCTAAAAATTCATATACTGCATATTTCCTTGATTCTATTGCATTCTTTCCATAAAATGATTTACATTCATAAATAATTATAAATTCTTTTCCTAACCATATCTTTCTATTTTTTATAAAAATTCTGGGGGTATAACCCCTTATTAGTTTGTAGGGAATTTGTTTTTTTTCTAGAATCTTAATCCAATCAAATTTTCTTGGAATTTTTACCTTCCAAATAAAGGCATGTCCCCTTATCTTTTTTGTTCTCCATTTTAGAGTGTGTTCAAGGTCTATTTTTTTACTTCTCTTGACTTCCCACACCCCATAACCTTTTTTCTCAATAAATCCTAATTCCCTTAATCTCCTCGTATGATAGTATAAATTCTGTTTTGTTATACCTAATTCTTCTGAAATCTTAGAAGTGGTTTTATCTTGTTTAAACAATTCTAATAAGGTAAAGTAAAAATTAATTTTTGAGGTTAGTTTTTTACTTCTCATGATATTCAATATAATAATTATTATTTAAATGGTTATTATAATTATAAAATAGTGAAAAAGAATTAGATTTTTAATAAAGTTGTTACTACCCAAAAGTATAAAAAGATGTTATTACTACTAAGTTAAACTAATGGGGGTTGGGATTCAACACTAATACCCCCATTTTTTACTATTATCTTCTTTTCTTTCTGGAAACTCTTTTCTTCTTTGGTCTTCCTGCTTTTCTTTTTGCCATTTCTTTTTTACCTCCTACTTATTTAATTAAAATAAAGTTCCAACTAAATAAAAACTTTAACAATTAAATTAAAGAACCTTTTTACTGAATCCAGTTACGAATTCCATATACAGCAGCAGCAAGGATTATCAGAACACTAAATAGTCCCCAGAATCCTGCTATTCCTCTCGCACCAGAATCTGTATTGTAACCATCAGCACAATAGTTGTAATCTGTTGCTGTTTCGTTATCCCCTAACGAGTTGCTATTAGTGCTACTTGTATTTAACATTTGGATAACTCCACTACCTTCATATAAGTTATAATCTGTTCCTTCTGTTAATGTTAATGTTCCTGTTGAGTTAGTTACTACTACACTATCAAGATTACATTCACTTGCAGATGCTTTCCAATCATCAGTGTCATACCAGTTACTTACTGTGAGATTACAAGCCGAATTTGATTCATTTACCTCCCAATAACCAGTTCCACTAATATTAAAGGCATAACAAGATGTTCCTAAATCGTCTGATTCACCTGTTACTGGTTGTAATTCTGTTGCAACACTCTGTTGGGAGAATACATATCCTAGCATAGCAATTCCTATCATTATTGCTACAAAGATTACTAATATTTCTCCTAGTGATAGAGATGATGTAACTTGTCCTTTTTTATTCATATCTTAATTAAAAACCCCCTTTCACCTGTTGTATTTAAATCCATTTTATTCTATCCTCCATTTCTTCTGGATGAAAATAACCCATTCTTCCTTCTCTAACTAATTTTTTTTCTCCTCCTGCTGAAATTGTTTTGGCAGGGTCTATTGAAGGCATTTTTGCTTTTGGTTTTGACAACATCCTCTTTTTCTTCTTCTTTTTTCCTTTTTTAGGTATCCCTTTGAACGGTTTTTTAGGTTCTCTTTCCT
>CAYZJM010000004.1:6917-19540 GCA_964479015.1 Candidatus Woesearchaeota archaeon | reverse complement strand
TTCTTTTTTCCTTTTTTAGGTATCCCTTTGAACGGTTTTTTAGGTTCTCTTTCCTTTACATCCTTAAACTCTGCACCATCTTTCCCAAAGTGATATTTAACCCAAGCATTTATTTTTTTATTATATGATTGATATGTTGGCATTTTATAAATCTCCTATCAATTTAGTTCCAGCATAAACTCCTGCACCTACAATTACCATATTTCCTGTTAATTTTAATGCTTTTTTTGGACTAAATTCTTCATAATTTAATTTCTTACCCTTACCAAATTTCTCTTGTTTCTCTGGAGGACATCCTCCTCTACCTTTGTTTAATCTTAATCCTCCACCACTTCCATCTCTCCTTGGAACTCCTTTCAATAGAGGTTTCTTATCTTCTTTGAACCATTTTATTTCTTTCATTTGAATAATTTTGTATTATTTTTTAGTAAATTTGGATTATTTTTTATAACATTTCCATCTCCTTTGTTTAGTGTCATCTTTCCATTACTAAACAAATTCTTTTCCTTTAATACATTCCATTGTGCATGGTTTGTTATGTTTGGGACAAATAAAGGGTTATGATTAAATTTAATATCTTTTTCTCTTATCTTTCTTGCCTTATCTAATTCAAATTTTATTTGTTCTTCTTGTTGTTCTTTCATAAATCTTTCAAGTTCTCTTTGATTTGCAGATTTCTTTCTTTCTGACAACATTTCTTCAATTCTTGATTGTTCATCTAGATTCCTAATTAACTCTTTTCTTTCTTTTTTCTTCTCTCTCATCTTTTCAATCATATCTGATATAGCCATTCTTAATATTTATTGTATTTTTCCATTTTTATATTTGATGTCATTGTAATAATTTACTTAATCCTTTAAATGAGATAACTCCGATTATAAATAATACCAAAACATATATTGCCTGACCCATGTATGCTCCAAACATTAATGAACCTAATCCTAGTAAAATTAAGAAGATTTTATTAGACATCCTCAAAGTTGCAGATACAAAACTGAATATAATTACAAATAAGAAAGGAAAAAGAGATTCACTTCCTAAAAAGTAATCCACATATATTGATTTAAAATCTAATGGTTCTACGAATCTTGATGGCATTTTAATAATCTGTCCCCCTCCAAAAGGATATTAGCACTACAAAGTATGCGAAGAAGAATGGGATAAAAAATGCAGATAATACCCATTTCATCCAATCATCTGAAAGTGACCATAATTTTAGATATATTGTAGTCATATCTGTTAAAACTACTCCCCCTAATGTTGCTACTACTCCAGCAATAAGATAACTTTCTGGAGGTGCCCTACCATATAATCCTGCTATTACCCCTCCCCCTATTCCAACAGTTAAAATAGTCATTAATGTTGTCCAAAATCCTGTATCTGTAAAGGTTGATAGACCTCCATCTAAGAATTGTTTTACTAATCCTCCTGCTGGTGTAGTTATACCTCCTGCATTGAATAAAACAATTATTCCTATCACTATTATTGAAATTGTTATAAACTTCATCTCATTTCCTCCTTAATTAGTATAACCAATAATATAAAGAATGTTATAAATGTAAAGAAATGATTTATACTTACTATTTCTCCTATTTCTACTTTTGGAATCATTCCTAATTCAACATCTAATAGATAAACTAATCCAAATAACATCCCCATTATTGCTCCTTCATGTGCTATTCCGTATCTTCTACTTAATCCTCCAACCATTAAAACAATTATAACAAAACTAATTAAAGTTTTTCCAAAATCATCTATTCCAAAAAAACCTGCTGATACATAAGAAGTAAAATCTTCTGATAATCTCCAAATTGAATATTCTCTACCTTCTATTGATTGTATTATCCATACTCTTGTCCCACTTATTTGACCACACTCCCCATCATCATCTTCCTCATCTATTTCATAATAATAATCTAGGGTTATACCCTCTTTATTTGTAGTATTTATATCATTGATTTCTAATGTATCCCCATTTGAACTTGTTGAAGTATCAGAACCTAAATTAGTTCCATTAGAATCTGTTAAAACAATTTTCATTTCTGATAAATTCCAGTAAGATGAAGAAACAGTATAATTAAAATCATATATTTCATTTTGCCATAGAAAATCTTTTGTTGGTTTAATCTCTTCTATTATCCCACGAACACAAGATGCTTCTTCTTCAAATTCTTCTCCTAATGTTATAGTATATTCTGCCTGTGTTGGGAAATGTGTAAAGGTATAATCTTCATAACTCTCATGACTAAATGTTGTTGCGTGTTGGAAATCTGGATTCATCCAAAAAGTTATTGTTCCAGCAGAATCTGTTTCTCCTGCACCTATTTGGACTGTTTCTCCAGAAACTACTCTTGTAGATACTACTTCTACATCTTCTATTGGATTCTCTCCTGATGTCAATACCTGATAAGTTACAAAGATTCCATCAGCAGTTTTTAATAAATATAATACCTTATCTGTGTCTGTTGAATTATATGTCTGTGTAGATGGTTCCCATATCCTTTGTGGATAATCTGGGTCATTTTTATATTGAACAACTGGGATAACACTTAAATCTTCACTGTCTGTTGTTCCACTAAATGCAAAATAGGGTTGATTTGTATTATTCACAAAAGTTAATGTCTTATTAATTGCACCAGAACCTAAATAATATGTAAATTCAGATGTAGAAATACTTCCATTTATTTGAGATAAATCATTTTCATCTTTGAATGTTAAATTTAAGAACACATCTGAATAGGTTGCATTTTTTTCTGAAAAGTAAGTTAAATTAACTTCTTGAGTTAAATTTGTTGAATCTATGTTACTTCCTCCATAAGTAAAATCTATATCAAAAGAATAATCTCCAGTACCAAGAGGAATATCTCTTGAGTAAGTAAAATAATTATCTGGGCTTTCTGTCATTAGATAACTAGAACCATCATACCTTAAACTTGCAGAAGTTAGTGATGAATTTGCCGTAACATTCCAAGCATAAGTTTCATAGTCTGTTTCAAATATAGAAGAAGTATAATTTCTGGAATTTTCAACTATTCTTGCATTAATATCAACTGCAGAACTATTCAAATTATTTACTGTATCATTTACCCAAACAATAATTGTGTTTTCTCCTGGTTTATAGTCAAAATACTCCGTTGCCAAAACTCCAGTTGAACAAGAGAAAGTGGTGTTTACTCCGTTGTATTCATACCAGCACACATCTAAGTTTGTGTCCGTTGCCGTTGAGTTTAAAGTCATATTGTAATCTTCATAAAGATAGCCATAAGTTTCAGTAGGAGAAGTTATAGAAATTGTTGGCTCAGTTAAATCTATTGTTAAAGTATAGTTATTGCTCGTGTAACCTTCATTATCATCATTGTCATCATTGTATGCTTCTACCCACCAATTATAATCGCCGTCTGTTAGAGTTTCAGTCATTGTGTAATTTCCTTCGTATCCAGAAGTATTTGTTTGTTTTACAGTTCCATCAATTATTAAAGAGGCATTTTGTATCCCAGCAATATATTCATCAGTTACATTAAAAACAAAATCAATTTCGGTTTCATCAGTTGCAGTTTCATTTGCTGGAGAAAATTGATTTATTAATAAAGTTCTATAATCTCCATAACTCATTCCACTTCCAGAATTATAAAGTTGAGTAATTTCGTCGGTAGTTAATAACCTCGACCATATTCCTACTTCGTCTATTGTTCCGTCAATATAATAATTGCTTGGTGAAGGGCTTCCTCTCCCTCCAATAAAAACGGAAGAAGTTGTAGTTTCTGTACTTCCATCCCAAGTATCTGTTCCTTGAGAAACACCATCAACAAAAAACTCTACTTCCTTATTTACTGTATCTTGAACAAATGCTAGATGATACCATGTATCTGTTGAAATTGTTGAAGTAGACGCAACAGAATAATTTGTATAAATATCCTTCCAAGCACGAAATTGCCATTTATTTTCGGAACTTTTATTAAGACGTTTAATACAAAATGATTCCCTTCCATATTTATCCGACCATTTACCAATAACATACTGGAACTGAAGTGGTTGTAAAGTATCTACTTTAACCCATGCACTTACTGTTTTTGGTCCTGTAAAACTTTGTAAAGAAGAAATTTCTATAATATCATTTGTTCCATCAAAATCAAAAGCATTACCTATAATTCCTGTTGCCCCCCTTGTTGCTCCATTGTTAGTTCCATCATTACTTCCGTGACTATCAACAACATCTCCAGAAGTTTCATCTAATTTGTAATAAGATACTAAATCAGTTTCCAAACTCGCAGTCCAACTCGCATGTTTATCTAATTTCTTACTTCCAATATTCCAAATACCATCAATATAATCATCTTGTTTAACTTCAACTTCTATACCTATTCTTATATCCTCTTTAGGAATATCTTTTGAGTTATAATCTTTCCATGTCCCCTCGGTGTATGTTTCTGTTTTATAAGACGAGCATTCTTCTATTGTTCCATTTTTAGTTAGAACTTCAGAATATTTTTTACAAACTTGTCTTTCTTTTTCTTCTTCGTCCCAATATACATATTTATAATCTCTTTCAATTTCTTCGCCTGTTTTCATGTTAATAAATTCAACATCACCTAATCCATCGCTAATTAATTCATTAAATCTAAAATCATAATACATAGTTACTTGATTTCCTAAACCTACTTTTAATGTTTCTATCTCTCCTTTTTCGTTTAATTTGTGGGAACCTAATTTCATATTACCTTGTTCTTTACCTAATCCCCACCAGTTCTTAAATGAAACTTCTCTAATATCTTCTTCAGAATAATCTTTGCTTCTTGTCCAAGTAGTAGCACTAACCATTGGAATTATAAGTAATGCTAACATCATACAAATCATTAATGTTGTTTTTTTATTCATGTTATCTTCTAGCACCTCCTATAATCAAACCAACTGCTAAACTTGTAAATAACCAAATATAATATGGATTTAATCCACTAATTAATAGACATACTAATTTTGTTCCATCTGATATTGAATCCCCTCCACAATCTAGTGATGTTCTTGCTGTGGTAATATCATCAAGAATAAAAGGCATAATCAAAACTCCCATTATAAATAAAAAAATTCCTAAACTTAAACCTAAAAATATTGCTCCTCTTTTATTCATTTTATAAACCTACTATTCTTGTTATCGCTATTCCTGCAATTCCAAAAATAACTCCTATAAATACAGGAGAAATTACATCTACTTGATAACAAATTGCTTTATTTTGGTTACTTATTGATTCATTTGAACAATCTAAATCTTCTCTAACTTCATCTGAATTTTCTGTTAATGCTGGTGCTAATGCTAAACCTAAAACAAAAAATAAAACTCCCATCATAAAATAAATGAATACTGCAATTCCTTTTTTATTCATTTAAGAACACCTCCTCTTTTTTTTCTGAAGAATTGTATCTCTTTAGTTTCTGAAGGAGAACCTAATCTCCTAGTTTTTCTTTGAACTACCCTAAATGGTTCTTTCTTACCTACTCTAAATCCTCTTCCAAATTTACCTAGTTCTGGTGCTACTTTCTTTCCTGCTCTCTCAATAAATCCACTTGCTCTTAACGATTCTTTTAATTCTCCTTTTAATGCTCTTCTTGCTTTCCTCAAAGTTTTAAATTCTCCAATTCCAATATCTTTTCCTTTCTTTCTTGTGAATACTTCAAACAATTTATCTTCTTTATCTTCACTTTCTTCATCTATTAATTTTTTAGATTTTAGTGGTTTAAATATCCTAGATGTTTCTGTTGGTTTTTTTGGAGGTTCTGTTAATGAAGTTTCAGTTTTTTGTATTGGTTTTTGAACTGTCTTTTGTAATGTTATTGCTTTTTCTACTGGTTTTTGAAATGTTCTTTGTATTGTCCTTTCTGCTGGTTTTACATCTTGAATTGCTTTTGTTGAAGTAAGTTCCTTTGTTCTTTCAAGTCCTAATAATTTAAAATCACCTTTAGGAATTTGTCTTGTATCCTGAATTACTCTTTGAGTTGTATCTACTCTTGGTGTATCCATTACTCTTATTGTATCTTTAGGGGTTGTAGTAATAAATGAAGGAGATATTATTGGGGTTGCTCTTTCTGGGGATATTGCTGAAACTGATTGTGTTCTTTCGTATAATCCTGTTCCTGCCCAAACACTTGCAGTTGGAATTTCACTTGTTACTGTAATAGATTCTTGAGGGGGTGTAATTGTTGTTTTTGCTTTTGGAATATTTACTTTTGGTTTTGGGATTACTTTTGGAGTTTGGTATAATTGTTCTAAATAAGATGAGGGAGATTTCTTTGTTCCTAAAATCCAAGTTCCTGTTGTTTCTTGAGGAGTTGTAGGTGCTCTTATTATTATTCTTTCGGTTACTGATGGTTTTCCTGATGCTCTCCAAAAAGGAGAATATTTTTTTATACCTGTTCCTGTTGCAAATATTTCAAATCCATCTACTTTTCCTTTAGGGGTTACTAGACTCCCTGTTCTATAAGGAGTGATTGACTTTCCAGTTCCTATTTTTGAAATATCTACACTAGTTATCCCTCCTCTCTGTAATATTGTTTCTTCAGGGATATATTTCCCAGTATCTTGCATTCTTATTGGAATACCTGTTTTTGTTTTTTCTACTACTGATTTAAATAGATATTGTTCTGGTTTTTGTAATCCTATTAATGATTCTTTAGATATTTGTGTTGATTTATCTGGATATACTTGATAGAATTTTCTATTTACTATATCTCCTTTTCTCCCTACTCTTCCAAATTGATATAAATAAGGTTGGTCTGCTCTTATTGGGATATTATAGATATTAGAAACAGGTTGCCCTATATATGTCTGTCCTCTTTGAATAACACTTAATTTTGGTTCTCTTCCTATAAATCTAGAGAATGGTGATTGTTTTAATCCAGTTACTGGAGTTCTAATAGACATATCTTTGAAAAATCCCACTTCTTTAACTCCTGAAGGAGTATTTATAAATTTAGTTTGTTGAGGTGTTTTTAAATTAATTGTTTTTCCACCTTTTATAGATAATGAGTCTATCTTTGGAGTAAATGCTGTTTTTGTCGCTTTCCCTAATTTTACTGCTCCAGTAGTTCCTAAAATTAAAAGAGGAATTGTTTGCTCTGTTCTTATTTCTTTTTCTACTTGTCCTTGAATCTCACTTCTATATTCTTTTCCAAATTCTTCCTTACTTAATTTTGATTCCATTTCATAATCTTCTGGTAATTCTTTTTTCTGTTTTTCATAATCTTCTTTATATAATTTGTAAGATTCTCTTAATCTTTTATCTACTTCTTTTTTAGATTCTTTTAGTCTTTGCTCACTTGCTAAAATATCTCCTCCTGCTGCTAAAGAACCACTTAATAAATAAGGAATAGTTCTAGGTGCTACTCCTCCTACTTTTGCTATGCCCCCTGAAACATCACTAAAAAATTCTAGTCCTGTTCCTTTAAAACTTCCTTCTTCATAATCTTTTGATTTTTCTCCAAGTCTTTCAGAAATATCTAACCACCCTGTTTTAGTAATTTCTCCTGTTTTATCTAATCCTTCTCTTATTGTTAATACTCTTTCTCCTATTGTTTCTCCAAGGTATTTAGAAGTATATTTATCTATTGGAGAGAGTTCTTTTCCTAATGGAGAATAGATAGGAATATCTCTTATCTTTGATGTTACTGGTTCTATATACTCTAATACTGGTTCTGTTATTTTTTTTCTCGCTTGTTTTGATATATATTCTGCACTTCCTTTTCTTTGTGCTTCTTCTATTTTTATTCTTTCACTAGGTGTTGGAGTTCTTATCGTTCCAGTCATCCCTGGGATTTCGCTTGGTGAAATATAAGCCCCTAATTCTGGAACATATCCATAACCTTCTGGAGTTTCTGGAATACTAACTTTAGAAACAGTAGAATCATATCCTTCTAATGGTTTATCTCTTAATTCTAATCCAACAGATGCTAATCTATCAGAAGGAGATTCGCCTTCTCTTAATGGTTTTGGAGTTTCTCTAAGAGGAATTTCTGGGATATTCCTGACAGAACTCATTTTTTAGAACCCCCATAAGTTCCTTTTCTTTTTCTTCTTTTCTTTTGAATTCCCAAATAAGAAATTTGATTTTATTTTTACTTCTTTAGTTTTCTTTGGTGCTGTGAATCCCATTATTGAGGGGTCTAATTTTCTTTTTGGTTTAGATTTAGATTGTATTTTTTGTATTCTTGGTTTGTCCCCTAAGTGCCCTCTAGATTTTAAAGAACCTATTTGAGTGAATCTTATTGGACTTCCTGTCGTTCTAAATGGTTTGTTAGTTACTCCTCTTACATCTTTACCTACTTTTTTTAAATCTAAACTACTCCACTCGTTATAATCTTTTAATTTATCTGTTCTTGATATTCCTCTAGGAGAAAGCATACTAAATGAAATACTTGGTATATTTTTGCTTCCCCCACTTAAATCAAAACTTTCTCCTTCTCTTTTTAATATATCAGATTCAGATACTCCTGCCCTTTTCAGTTTTTCTGCTTCCCATCCTCTTCTCCAATTTTCAGCACTAAGTAAATCTCCAACTTTAAATTGAGGTGCAGGCATACCTTCTTTTATTTTTTCTACTGTTATAGTATCTGTATCTACTGAAGATGTTTCTGGTGCTATTTCTGTGACTGTAACAGATTCTTGTGGTTCCTTTGACATTGATTTTATTTGTCTATAATATTCTTTTTCTAATTTTCCTGATAAAGCAAATACTGCTCTAGGGTCAGAAATACTTGCGATTTTCAGTGCTTTATCGTATGCTTCCTTTTGTTTTTCCCATTCTTTAAATCCTTCTTCTTCTTTTTCAAGTCTTTTCTCAAATGGTTTTAATTCTTTTTCTTTAAATTCTGTTAATCCTTTTTTGAATAATCCAATTTCTTGTTCTTTTCCTTTCAACTCTTTTTTTTGTGCTTCCACTATCCTTCTTCTTTTTCTTCCTTCTAATCCAGAATATAATCCACTACGAAGTTTTCTTTGGGTTGGTTTAGGTATCTTTTCCCTTTCTTTTTCTACTTGTTTTCTTACTTTTTCTGCTTGTTTTTCTCTTTCTTTTATCTGTTTTTTAGTTGATTCTAACTTCTGTCTTTTTTTCTGTAATTGACTTCTTACATCTTCTGCTTTTGTCATTATCTTTTTTTAAACTCCTTTATCTTTTTATTTATAGGGGAATTAATTATATCATTTAATTCCATATCAAATTCCTTCAATTTCTTTTTTTTTATCTCAAATTTTATCTGATTATTCTTTTTATTTTTATAAACACTCACAAAATCCTTAAGTTTCATACATTTACTCGTAATAAGTTATTTAAATATTTGATGTAAATTTCTCTTTCTTTGCATTAGAAATATCTAATTCTTTAGAGGGATTTAAATCTATCCCATAATTTTTTCTTATTCTCTTTACTGCTTTGTTTATATCAATGGTTTTATCTTTATGGAGTTTAAAGAAATCTATTGTTTGGTTATATATATCTTTGATATTTATCTCTATCATATTTGCTTTTCTTTTATAAGGAATCCAATCTTTCTTTTTTATGCTCATCCAAATAAGTTACCTCCAGCAAAATAATTTATTCCTACCAATACCAATACTCCAATTATAATCCAGATAATAATATTCCCTCCTGCTTTTGGTTTTACCTTAATTGTATCTTGTAACATTTTTGCTTTAAGATATTTCTGCCCATAAGTTTCGTTTTTTTCTCCTTCTGGATTTATTTTAAGAGGATTTTTTTTCCAAGATGGTTGAAGTAGAACAGGATATTTCCCTTCAAAGAATAATAATTCATCTCCATTTGTTGAATGATAAGTTCCATCACTACTCATAAATGCTGAACTATCTATTCTTTGTTTTTCTCCACTTAAATTCCTATTTTCATCTATTTTTATAATTCCAATCCATCCTTTCTTTAATTTTCCTCTTCTTACCTTTGCTTTTCTTGGAATTCTCATTTTTCTCTTTGTTAAATTTTCTCTCTGTGTTTGTTCTTTGAACTTTTTTAAATCTTCAACTTGCTCTATAAGAGATTTAGGTTTCTTTATATCTTCTTCCTTCTTTTCTTCATTATTTTCTGGTTTTTTTTCTTCCATTTATATAAACCTCCTTTCATTACTCTTGAGAATTCCTCTTCCTAAACCATCCACTATTCTTTTTCTGTTTCTTTTTAGGAGTTTCTCCTATTTCTCTTTTATCTGTTACGGATAGGTTTAGAAGGAATCCTTCTTTACTTAATGATGATGCTAATTGAACTTCTGCAATTTTCTTAAAGAAATCTGCCCAAGATTCATCCCCATAAACCTCTCTAGAAAATACCTCTAATTCTTTTAATCCTCTTACTGTTAATTGGGGGTTTCCTAATTCTTCTTCACTAACATTTCCTGTTTTTGTAGTATCATCATTTTCTATAACTTTTTTTAAAAAGGAATGGGTATTTGCTTTTTCTTGAGCATATTGTCTAGCATAATTTTCTGCATATTCTTTCACTTCTTCTTCTGTATATTTTTCTTCACTCATAAACTGATACTCCTTCTATTGTTTCTTCTACATCTTCTTTTTTATTTGATAACATTTCTTTTATATCTATTATAACTTCTTTAATTGTTTGATTGCTTATTCTTGCCCATACAACTAATATTAAAAAGGCAATTATTAAAATACTTACTATTAAATCCCAATTCATCTTACCTGTTTCTTTTTTAATTCTTTTAACTTCCTTTCTAATTCAATCTTTTTGTATTTATCTTTAATTTCTTTAGTTGCTTTCTTTATTTCTGAATTTTCTTTTGATTCTTTAAATGGAAAAGTTCCTATTAAAACCCATGCAATTATGAATGGGAAAAATGAAAGAGGTATTAAAATACACAAAAGAACTAACAATGAAAAGAATGTTCCAAATGGTTCAGAATAGAATGGATATGCTATATACATCGTTAAATCTTCAATATATTCACTTTTTATATAATACCAATAAACAAAAAACCAAACATTTAATGATATTAGTATAAATCCATAAATTGTTTTCCAGTTTAAATCAAATTTTATTTTCATTTGAATTTTTGTGGTCTGAATCCTGCTCTTTGATAAAAGAGTGGTTCATATCCGTGTTTAGTTAATTCTTCTTTTATATAATCCATTTTTCTTGGTTCTGTATCAAATTCTTTCATTTTGTTTTTAAATCTCTCTAATGTTTTCTTTTTCCATTCTTCATCTCCCTTCAAATCTGGAAATTCTTTTAAACTTCCTGATTTTGAGAGTTTTAATCCTTCTATTGTAGTAATCATACCAGTGGAAACATCAGAAAATAATAATTCGTTTCCCCTGATAATTACTTCTTGGTTTTCTCCACCAAGTCTGAAAAGTGATTTAATCATTTTCCAGTAATTCCCTTTCTCAATTCTCTTGCTATCTCTAAAATTTCTTTTATCGCTTCATTTGTAGTTATTAAATCATATTCACTACCCTCTTGAGTTGTTGCATTTCTTGTTTGAATTGAGGGTAATTCATTAACAACTATAAAATCGTTCTTTTTTTCTTCTGCCATTTTTATACCTCCTTGTAATCAAATTTATTTTTAATCTTTTTGTTATGATTAATCAACAATGCAGATACTAAAAAGATAACTCCAAAAAGGAAAAAATAAATTGCATCTGTAATGTAATATAATACTAGGAATAACACTGAAAAAATTAGATTAATCCCCCAATAAAATTCGCTTGGTTTTAGATATTCTTCTTGTTTCATTTTACACCTATACATATTTTATGTATAATCTATTTATAAAACTGATGTAAATTAAATTACATCAAATTGTTCTAGTAAAGCCCAGAAAGCAGTAATCCCTCCAACTCCTATTGTAAGGTATGATATGTATAATGTAATTGTATCTCTAAAGATAATTATTCCTTCATTAATAAGATAAACTCCTAAGAATAATAATGCCATTCCCCCTAAAATAGTCATAGGAATATTTTTTCCAAAGAATCCAAAGAAAGTTATCCCATAAAGTAAGATAACTATAAATATAAAGAAAATAGTATTTTCATTTCCCCCTTTTCCTCCTGGTGTTACTTCAATTTCTAATGCTCTTACTCCCCCAATTTTTCCTATTTCGTCTTCGCATTGAACTATATAAGAATAAATCCCTAAATCATCAAAATGTTCTCCTGAAATTTCTATATCCCAATTAGAAGTAGTGTCATTATTAAAATTTAAATTATCATTAATTAATAATTCTCCATTATTATCATACAATGCAAATTCACAATAAACATCTGTATCATTAATTAATGTTCCATCACTAAGTCTTGATAAATGGAAATCAAATGTATGATTTTCTCCTTGTGATATATATCTTTGATTTGCATCAGATATAAGGATTCCATTAGTTTGTTGTATCTGAACTTTTTCTGCAGAAATAAAAGTTAAACTAAATAAAAAAATAAATACAGATAGTAAAATGAAGGTTTCAATACTTCTATTTTTACTACCTGTTTTCATAAATTATTTTCCTCCTGCTTTACATCAATCCAGAGTTTCTTAGACCTTGTGCAGCAATTCCAATCGCAGTTGAAGCAATGGACAAGTTGTAGAACAAAGTTGTAAGTCCTAGAAT
>CAYZJM010000004.1:0-6817 GCA_964479015.1 Candidatus Woesearchaeota archaeon | reverse complement strand
CAATCGCAGTTGAAGCAATGGACAAGTTGTAGAACAAAGTTGTAAGTCCTAGAATTGTTGAACTTGCTCCAGTAATATTTGAGTTGTCTTGTGCCCCTGCTACTTCATTAGCAACTGTTGGTGCTAAGGTTACTCCTACTAGGATTACTATAAATCCTCCAATTATATTTCCTAACATTTTATTTATATATGTATTTTCCCCCTTTCACTTGATGTTCTCTAAAGGTTACCCCCTTTAACATTAAAAGGTTAATATTCTGAATAAAAAGGTGTTTATAAAACTGATGTAACTTTAAAGTAACTAAAAATTACGAGTAAATTTATTACATCAATTATTTAAATAAGAAAAAACATACTTAATTTATGGAAGAAAGAAGGGAGATAAGATTTTTTATAAAGAAGTATATATATGATAATTTAAAGAAGAAGGCAGAATCTTTTGATGTGCCACTTGCTAGTTATATAAAATTAAATATTGAAAAATGGCAGGAAAATAATGGAAGAAGAAAAAAAGATAAGTAAGTATAGTTCTGGAGTAAATATAATCATAAGAGTTGATTATTTATGGAAAAATTGCCACGAATTTAAAAGAAATGGTTACTATTCTAAATGGAATGAAGAATTAGATAGTGTTTGGTTAGAATTAGCAAGAGATTTAGATGAGAAAGAATATTATGATTTAGATAAAGAAAAAAAAATAATTAAAGATTCTAAAGAAAATCCTGAAAAGGTTTATTATATTGGTTATAAATCTCAATTTGAAGAATTTGATGAAAGAATGAAGAAATATTTACCATTTAATGATTCTGGCAATTCTGGTTTTCATAAACCTACTCCAGATATGCTTAAAAAAAGAGAATTACAATATAGATTATTAATGGAAAAACAACTTTTTTTGGCTAGACTTGAAAATGAACTCGGAAAAGGAACCAGTTGGGAAGAAGAAGACGACGACTTCTAATGTCGTAACTATAATAGACCCAAATAACGGAAAAAAAATTAATTATTATCTTGAGGGTTGGGTAAAAGAGAAATTTGATAAAAAAGTTATCCCAAACCTAAAATTTAAAGATAATGATTATGTTATTGCTATTGATGGTGCTGAAGGTAGTGGTAAATCTACTCTTGGATTGCAATGGTGCAAGTATATTGACCCTTCTTTTAATTTAAATCGTGTGGTTTTTACTCCAGAAGAATTTAGAGAAGCAATATATAAAGCAAAAAAAGGACAAGCAGTTATATTTGATGAAGCATTTACAGGATTTTCTTCTAGAGCAGCACTTTCTGGAGTAAATAAAACTTTGATTAATCTAATGATGCAGATTAGACAAAAAAATTTGTTCATTGTAATCGTTCTTCCAACTATTTTTTTACTGGATAAGTATATTTCACTATTTAGAACAAAGGTTTTAGTTCATACTTATATGAATAAAGGCATTAGAGGTTATTTTAGGGTTTATTCAAGTAAGAAAAAAAGACAATTAATTATGCATAAGGATGCTAGGACTTATTCTTACGGAATTTACTCAAAAAAGAAGGGAAGATTCTATGGAGTATTCGCTTTAGGTGATGGAAATGAAGAAAAAAAGTATAGAGCAAAGAAATTAAAGTCTTTAGAGCAATCAGAAAATACCCCCATGGCTAGTTCTGCTGTAAAATATAGAGAACAAAGGGATATTATGATTTATGTTCTAAGAAAAGAACTCAAATTACCATATAGGAAGATTGAAACAATGCTAGGGGACTTCGGATTTGATGTTTCTTATAGACAAATTGCTAGTATATGTGCTAAATTCGGTGATAAAGAGGTTGATTCTGATAAAAATGGGGATAAAGATGATGAAAATAATGATAATAGCACTAAATCTGCCCAAAAATCCGAAAAGTGAGAGTTAAATCACAAAAAAAGTTATCCTTTTAACCGAATAAGTCTAAATTTTATCAATATTTGCCCTTTTTTCTCTTATTTTGTGTGTTTTATTTGGAATTCAAGGCATTTGAGTGGCTTTGGCTCGGTTTTCAACGGTTTTTAACGGAAAAGAGGGGTTTTTGTGCTGTGAAGAGGGATATAAATAACTTTAATAAATGTTTTAATATAAAATTGAGCCCTGCCCCTATAAGAAGGGAGATATCTAGGCATCTATTAATATAGAGCCCAAAAACTAGGCATTTGGTTTAGAAAAGAGGTTAAAAAGGTGTTATAGGGTGTTATAGAGGGGGGTATTTTAGGGGGTTTAATTTTGGTTAATTTGAATAAATTAAAAGATTTAAAATCAAAAAAGTGAGAGTTAGAATAAATAACGACAAAATTAAACAGATTAATAAAGGAGAATATTTATTTTCTGTCGTTCTTTATACAAAAGGCGACAAGGTTTTTATTTCATTCACTTAAAAATGACAACAAATAAGGTAAGAATTTGGGGGTTTATATTTCTAAATCATTTATATACTTTATCACCATAATATTTATAAACCCTTTATTCGTAATTAAATCAAGATGGAAACAAATAATAAAAGCAAGGAAATAGAAACAGGATTTTTAATTAATCTTAAGGAGATTAGAAGTAGATTAATTTGCGGAGATAAATATAAGGATTATGAAATTAAGAATAAATTGAAGGAGTTAAAAGAATGATATTTTATAAGTGGAAAAATAGAGCATTAACAAAATCACAATTAAGAGTTTTATTTACAAAATTGAAAGGAGGTATAAATAAAGATGAGTAGTTTTTTAATGAGTTTTCAAAGTTTAAGTAACTTAGGAAATTGGTTTTATTTTGAAAATGATACACACGGAACTTATAAGCAGTGTAAAAAGTTAATTTTAGAATATTTAAACAAGATAACAGATACAGAAAAAGAAGAGTTTATCAATAATTGGAATAAAGAGTTTAGTAAAATGCTTTATGATACTAATTGTTATGCAATTAATCAAAGATATGGAGATGATTTAAACAATCTTCCAGAATTCCAATATAAAGAACCCAAAAGGGTAAATAAAATCCAGTGTTTAAAATCTGTTCAGTGTTGGCTTTATCAGTGTGCAGAAGGAGATATAGATACAACACAAATCTATAAACTTATGGAAAGAATAGAAAGAATTCTTTTAAATTCTATTATCACAGAATTAGAAGAATACAAAACGGCAAGGTGGGAATAAATTTATTTTTTATTTTTATATTTAAAATAAACCGAGAGAGAGGTTTAAAAAAAACTCTTAAAATTAAATTTATAGAGATGTAAGGAGGAAATATAAAAAGAAAAATGGAAACAATAAAACAATTTAAAGATTTAGAAGATTTTAAAGCAAAAGTTAAAACTTCTCTATGTTGGGAAGATTACTTTAAAATTGGAAAATATCTTTATAAGATTTATGAGTATGGGGTAGGAAGTATGTTTAATATGGATTATGACTATGTTTATTTTTATTGTAAAGAATTAGACAATTTAATCTTTATTAAATATGATTGTCCTTGTTATGCTTATAAAAATAAGGTTAAAATACAGACAAAACAATATAAATTTATTGATTTGGAAACAGAAAGAAAACCTTATTTATGGAGAGAGGATACAATTTAAATTTTTTAATTTCTCTTTTTCTGTTTAGAGGATAAATAAAACAGAACAATTAAATAAGGAGAAAAAACAAAAATGACAATAAAAATTAAAATTATGGATGTTGAAAACTTACTTAAAAGTACAAGTAGAGAAGAAGCATTAAATGTAATTGGGTTTTTAATGGGTTTTCACGGGGAAATGGAACAAGAGGTTTATAATAATTTTATAGATATTTAAATTTTTAAAGTGATTAAAGGAGATGGTGAAAGAATAAAACTCTTTTATCTACATTATTTTATAATCCTTTAATCACGGATATTTTAAGAGGGGTTTATACCCCTCTTAAATCTATTTTTATATATAATTTAAATTAGATAGTTATCTAATGTAGATTATATTGATTTATAATGAAATTATAATAGTTATTCGGTGAGGGGATTAATTCTAATGCCTAGTTTATAACACTTCTCCAAAGGAAATAAAGGGGTTAATGCCTAGTCTAATGCCTAGTTAGGATTTTAAATGCCTATACATCAGTTATTTAAATGTTAAATGCCTTAATTTTTTTATGGATTGGTTAAAGAGTAATAATATGTTTAAGTCTGAAAAAGAAAAAGAGTTTAATCTTTTAAAAGATAGAAGGAAACCTAAAATTAAAGATATTGTAGAACATCAAACAGGAAAATCAAATAAGAAGAGAGATAAAGTAAGAGATGCTTTACCTCCTGGAAAAAGAGAGAGCAAATCTAGAAATATCTATTATGAAAATAGGAAAAATAGGTCTGATTTAAAAGGGAAAAAAATTTAATAATGGCAAAAAATAAATGGTTAAAACATCTTGAAGAAGAATGGAAAAAAGAGAAGAAAAAGAAAAATCCAGATTCTTTTAAAGAAGTTATGAAGAGAGCAAAAAAAAGTTATAAGGGTTAATGCCTAGAACAGATTAACTAATGTCTGGATTATCCATTCTATTATTTCTTCACCTTTCCAAATACCTAGAATAATTCCAAGTAGGATTAATAATAGTCCTTTAATCATTTTTTATTATAATTTCCTTTTTGATATTTCTTTGCCCTTTCTAATTGCTTTTCTCTAAATTTAGAATCATTTTTATATCTATTTCTTTGATATTCTTTTTGATATTCTCTTTTCTTTCTAAAATACTCTGATTTTTCTTCTTTTGATAATTTATTATACCATTTTCTATTTATCTCTCTTAATTTCTCTCTAAACTCTGGACTTATATGGTATCTTATTGAATTTGGATAAACATTCATAATTCTTGCTATTTCTCTTATTTTCTTTCCTTCATTATACAACTTCTTTATTTGTTCAATTTGTTCTTTATCTAATTTTTTCATTTAGATTCCTCCTGTTTTTCGGTTGAAAAAACTTTACAAAAGGGACATTTTAAATCCTCCTCAAGTTCTCCTAAACAACAATTAGAATAATCAACTCCGTGTTCTAAAAGATATTCATTTGCTTTTATTTCTAAATACTTTTCTCTTGTTTCTGGGGATAATTTCTTAACCTTTTCATATAATTCTCTTTCTTTATCCATTTTATTTTATACCTCCTTCTAATCTCCTTAACTTATTTATAATAGAAATGAATAAGCATATTATTAATACAAAAAAACCTCCAAATACTACTCCAAAGAATAATCCTACTTTATATCCCTTATCAATTTGATTGTATCCTAATTGGATAAGTTCTGTTCCACTACGATAATTTCCATCACTTCCTAAATCAATTATTTTTGTATTGGATTCTCCTTCCCAGATTTTCATATTAAATCCTAAATCAACATTATGTATTCCGTCTTTATAGACTGTTGTAGAACCCTGCATAAATAAAACAGAAAAGAAAAGGAAGATAAATAAAATTAATGCTAAAAATTCTAAATTAAATATTCCTTCTTTCTCATCTATTTGTTTAGTATCTTTTTGTTTCATTTTATACACTTCTTATAAGCATAAAGGGTTTATAAATGTTTGTATTCTTTTTATAATGATAAATAATCAAGAGGTCATTAACTTATATGTTTGTATGAGAGTTCTCCTTTAATGTTGTTTGCAATTTTTCTAAAAATTAAAGTCGGAACTGCCTCTCCGAGCGATTGTCTTATGTTCATTTCATTTTTTGATAAATAATTTCTTTTTTCTTCCTCACTTAAATTATTAAGTTCTTCTTTTGAAAATTTAGACCATTTGAAAGTTTCAGGAATAGACATCATAATCATAAGTTCTCTTATGCTAAATACCCGATTATCTTTTGGATGAATTGTGTTTTGACTTGCTAAAATATCATTTCTTGTATGGACACAAGGACCAACTTTATCAAAGTAACAACGGCTATATTTATCTCCATTTTTGTTTTGGTTATAAACAATTTTTCCATCCACAATTCTGTGAGGCTTTTTCTTTCCTTTGTTTTGGAAAGCATTTTCTCCCTCATTTAAATCTTTTATCCAATTCAACATTCTTTTATCATAATTTCTAAAGTTATGATAAATATCATTTTTAGAGATGTCTCCCATATTTTCTAAAGAGGGTAAATGACTTATTACTTCCCTTAATGTTTTTTCGTTTTCTTCTTCTGGAAAAATATCATAAGGCGTAACATCCTTTATATCTTTCCTAACCCCTATAACAAGAGTTCTGCTTCTGCTTGACGGAACTCCAAAATCTTTGAAATTAACAACTTGATATAAAATATTATATTTTCCAGATAGATTTTTTTCTATTGCTTCTTTGATTGGTTTTTCTTTTTCGTCGTTATCTGTGCAAGAAGTTGTAAGAAAAGCCCTCACATTTTCAAAAATAAAAAATTTAGGTTTTATTTTATTAACGAGATTTATTGATTCTATAACTAAAGAATTTCTGCTTAATTCATCTTTCTTTTTATGATTAGCGATAGACATTCCTTGACAGGGCGGAGTTGCAATTAAAACATCTATATCTTTTTGTTTATTTGTTTGCAACCATTTTTTTGTTTCAGAAAGAATTTTATTTTTAGTGTCCTCTTGTGTTATATCCCCTAAAATATAACCTGTTTCAGAAGAACATTCATTATTGGATTTTTGAACTTCTAATCTTCTCTCAATTAATTCATTTGTTGCTACACAATCAAAACCCTCAAGGCTAAAACCATAACAACCAACTCCAGCACTACTAAATAAACTAATGTAACTTAACTTAGTCATTTCTTCTTTTTAGCCCCCTTTTTGTCATTCTTTGTAAATCGTGTTTTTGGTTTT
>CAYZJM010000003.1:4556-33308 GCA_964479015.1 Candidatus Woesearchaeota archaeon | reverse complement strand
TGAAACCTATGATTTTGTACATACAAAAGCATACTGGACTTCCTATGAAAAGAATTTAGTAATACCAAAAGATGTTTATCAGGCAACTATTAATAAAACATTAATTTATACTGGTAGTAGATATCCTGTTTGTTCTATTGTTAGAATGAGAAAATTTATTCAAAGAGGGTGGAAAATCAATGCTGGTCAAATTTTAAAAATTGCTTTTCAAATATCTAAATTAGATTTGGAAAATGTGGATGTATTAGAGGATCAATTAATTGGAGTGGATAGTCTTTATTTTACAATATTGATAGAACAATTGAGAAATAATAAAAAAAATGATGAAAACTTTACTATAACAGAAAGTTATATTTCTTCAATTATAGATAAGATATTCTAAATTATTAAGGAAAAATATATGGATAAGTATGATAAAAAATTTAGGAAAATGGATATTGGATTAGAAAGATTATCAAAAGAATTAAAAAATACAACTAAAGAAAAAGAAAATAAGAATTCTAAAAAAGTAGAAAGTGCCTTAGATAGAGTATCAAAAAAATTAGAAAATATGTCTGAAGAAGAATTTAAAAAATTAGAAGAGGAAAAATCTTTATATAAAACGGACGTAGAAAATTATTCTAAATATGAAGAATTCACTATAAAAGAAGATTCAAAGGAAGTTTATTTAATAAAGCAAAATCATGATTTACGTGAAGCTGGATTAGAACTCTGTGAAGTGTGTAATAGAGTTATAAAGGATTATGATGGTATTCATAGACTTTCTTTAGCTGTATCTAAATTTTATTTTGTAATAGCCAATGAAGGAAATAGGGGAAAATAATAATGTATATAAAAGATATGAAAACTATAATTATGAGAAGTTTTGAAGATAAAAATGGAACAATAGGAGATATGCTAAAAGGTGTTTTATTATTTTTCTTTTTATCTATTGTTTTATCAGTTTTTTTCTTTTCTGTTGGTACTTTTATTTTCTTTTTAGGAGCACTATTAATAACAAATTTAGAAATAGCAATAACCTGGTTGCCTTTTATGGAAGCAGGAAATGATGCAATTCTATATTTTAAATTTATTATATTTCTTGTTTCTGTGGTATTTGGGTTTATGTGTTTAGGATTTTGGTTATGGGAGATTGAATAAAATGAAATTTTTAAGATTATTTTCTATATTTTGTGTGAGTTTTTCAGAGATATTATTTACTGTTATATCAGTACTCTTTATATTAGAGGAATCATTTATAGGGTTTTATATTTCTGCTGCTATAACAGCTTTGATATTGATGGGTTTAATTTTTTTAATATTAAATCAAAAAAGGATTTTTAATGGAAAAACCAAAAAGAGTATTTGAAACAAGTTGTTTTTATTTTTCTATATGTAAGATAAGAAAGAACTATAAATGCTGTGTAGATTGTCCATATTATTGCTATAGAAAAGGCACCATACCAATTACTTCTTCTAAGTATAAATCAAAACAAAAACTTCTTATGAAACAATTAAAGGAATCTATTAAATGAGAAAACTTATAGTAGGAGACATCCATGGTAATTTTCGTGGTTTAAAACAAGTATTAGAAAAAGCAAATTTTAATCTTAAAGAAGATCTTCTCATTGGAATAGGTGACTATGTAGATGGTTATTCTGAATCAAAAGAAGTAGTAGATTTTTTAATTGGTCTTGAAGACAATTTTGTTGGTATCTTAGGAAACCATGATCAATGGATGGCACAATGGATAATGGATCCTGTTATAGATGCGCACATTTGGCTACTTCAAGGAGGATATGCTACAGTTCACAGTTTTAATAAAACAAATCTTCAATATTATGTAGATTGGATGAAATCTTTACCATTATATTTAATTATAGATAATAAACTTATTGTTCATGGTGGTTATAATCCCAAATATTCTATATCAAAACAATCAACTCATACATTACTATGGGATAGACAATTATTTTCACAGTCTTTTATTCCTAAAGAATTTAATGAATACACTGAAAATGATATTATTTATGATAAAGTGTTTATTGGACATACTACAACAGAAAAATTTAATTCAACAAAACCCTTATTTTCTGAAAAAGTAATAGGAATTGATACAGGAGCTGGATGGTCTGGTAAACTTACTCTAATGGATATTCATACTTTAGAATATTGGCAAAGTGATTTTGCAATAAAACTTTATCCTGAAGAAAAAGGAAGAGGAAGATGAAAAAAATTAAGTTTACTGAATATGAACCTGGAGATTCTTCTTTTAGAAATTTTGTTTTTAATTGTAAATCTGGTTGTAGAGGATTTTTAATTGCAAATAGAGATCTTAAAAGATCAGAAGCTTTTTTAAACAGAAAAAATTATTTTATTATAACAGAAAAAGAAAAAGAAGAACTAAAAAAGTTTTCTTCAGAATTGAATACTTCTTTTTCAGGTATACATCTTTTAGAGGAGAAAATCTCTAATGATTTGTAAAAAATGTGGAAAAGAATTTCATTATTGTTCTAATTGTATTTCTAATATATATCAAGAATATGGATACTGTTCAAAAGAATGCTTTGAGGATTCAGAAGAATTAAAAGAAAATAAAACATGTTTATTATCTTTTTTATATTCTTTAGATAGATTTCAATACAAATTATTTAAAACAATTTTTTATAATGTTCCTTTAGATGAGTATCCCTATGAAGGATTTGTAGAAAATTTTATAGATCAAAAAGATAAAAAGATAAACTCATGACAGAATGGTTCACAAGTGATTGGCATTTATCACATAAAAATGCAATAAAACTAGGAGATAGACCATTTTCTTCTATTGAAGAAATGGATAAAAAAATACAAGAATATTTTTTTTCTAAAGTATCCAAAGGTGATAATGTATTTTTTCTAGGAGATCTTACTTTTAATAAAGAGACAGCATTAAATTTTTTTAAAGAAATTGAAAAAAGAAAAATCAATTTTTATTGGATATATGGAAACCATGATGAAAATCTAAATAAAAAAGATTATATTAGATATTGTAAACAAATTGTTCCTTCCTTATTGATAAAAAGAAATAAGAAAAAAATAACTCTCACTCATTGTCCGTTTCTTACTTGGAGTGGGAGTATCTATGATAATTATCAATTATATGGTCATATTCACAATAACAGTGTTGAAATTAAAGAACTGGAAAAAATACTTTCAGGGAAATCTTTAAATGTGAATGTTGAATTTCATGATTATGTTCCATGGTCTTTAGAAGAGGTATTTGATTATATGGAAAAAAGACCATCTAATTGGGATACTCTTATACTACAAAGAAAGAAAAAAGAAGAGTCTCAAGATAGATTATTAAGATTATAGGGTGTTTTTATTACTATTATAGTATAAATTTAATACATGGAAGGTATAAATGAGAGTATCCGAATTTATTGAGAGTATTATAGAAGAAAACAGCAATATAAAAAATCAAGAGTTGTATAAATATTATGAAACATATTGTTTAAATGCAGAGAATCCTATTAGAGAAGAAAGTTTTAGAAAAGCTTGTAGAAGAGCACTTTCTAAAAGAAATGGTTTTGAAAATAAAAACAAAGATAATAAACTTGGACTTAGATATAAGCAATATAAAGAAGATGGTTCTATTGAAGTTTCTTTTTTAGATTCAAAGAAATACAGGACTGTAGAATATGCCGCAGAGATGAGTGGTATTTCTTTAGATGATTTCTATCCTGCTGAAATAACAACAAACAGATGGAATACTTCAGGAAGTTTTACTTGTTGGCAGTTTAAAGTTAAATGGAAACCAAAATATAAGAAAGAGGATTTAAAACCAAAAGATGCAATAAAGATCTTTGAGAAAACTTTAAAAAAGAAATATTCTTTTTCTATTAAATCAAAGAAATTTGATATAAAGAATGGAAAGACTTTAGAAATAGCTATTCCAGATCTTCATTTTGGCCAACTATCTTGGGGAGTAGAAACAGGAAGACCTGATTTAGGAAATTATAATATTCGTATTGCTCAAGATGAATTTAGAAAAGCAGTATACCATTTTTATTCTGTATATAAAGATACAGATATCCAACAAATTATTTTTCCTTTAGGAAATGATCTTTTTAATGTAAATAATTCTATGAATAAAACCATGAATGGAACTCCTCAAGATGAGGATGAAAGATCAAAGAAAACATTTGAAGTAGTTCTAGAAACAATTTTAGAATCAGTAGCAATATTAAAAAATATTTGTCCTAATATAGATCTTATTCAAATACCAGGAAATCATGATGAAGAAAGAATATTTTATCTTATGTCTGCATTGAATGGTATCTATAGAAATGAGAAAACTATAATGGTAGATAAATCCCCTGCTGATAGAAAATATAGATTAATTGGAAAAACTCTTGTAGGATTTTCCCATGGTAAAACTAAAGGAAAAGCAATTCCACTACAGAATTATCCCGCAATAATGGCAGATGAGGTTCCTCAATTATGGGGAAAAAGTCTTTATAGAGAAATGCATATTGGTCATATTCATCATAATAAAGTTATCAATAATACAATGATAGATGAATTCAGAGGAACCATTGTGAGAGTAATTCCTTCTCTTTCTCAATTAGATTATTGGCATTATTCATCTGGTTATAGAGGAACAAGACAAGCTCATGTATATGAGTATGATAATCTTGCAGGTTTAACAAATATTTGTATTTATAATGCATAAATTTTTTTTTATTTTTTGAGTATAATAAAAATATAAGGAGATAAAAATGAATAAAGAAAAATTGGTAGAATACAAAAAACTTTCTGAGGAGCTTTCTAAGCTTGAGGAAAACCTACAAAAAAAGAAAAGGGATTTTGAATATAATATTATTTATCTAAAAACTGCAATAGAAGAAAAGAAATTTCAGCTTCAAGAACCAAAAAGAGTTTTAGAAGAAGAGGCAAAAGAAGAATTTTCTAAAACTGGAAAGAAAAAACTTGATGGTGGTATAGGAATAAGAGAAAAGAAAAAACTGATTTATGATGAAAAAGAAGCTTTTGAATGGGCAAAAAATACTGGTACTTGTCTTCAATTAGATAAGAAAAAATTTGAAAAAGTTGCTCCTGAAATGACAGACTTTGTAAAAGAAGAAAAAGAAACACAGGTGACTTTTCCTAAAGAAATAAAAATTTAAATTTTTTTATAAAAAATTTTCTTTTTAGAGTATAATATAAGTGTAAGGAGGAGAAGATTATGGAAGATATAAATCTTAAAAATGAGATTGATAAAACATTTAAAATGACAGTAGAAGAAATTAAAAATGTAGTAGAAGATACCTGCTCTTCTAAAGATGACGATAGTAACTTTGCTATATTTATTCAGGATATTAAAAATTTGTCTTATGATCAAGTAGGGGATTCATATAGACTCATTTATAAGGGAAAAACTAGAGAATTCCTTTCTTGTTATGCTACAAAAAGAAATTGGGTAACGGCATTCTTTTCTGCTAATTTTATGATTGCAGAATTTAAAAAAATATATTCTTCTGATATGTTTAATTCTGTGTTAATAAATACTCTAGATTTTATTTCTGAAGATTTAATAATAGAAACAGCAGAATACAGAGATGCTGTAGAATATATAGGTTTTCTTTGTTTTATTATTTCTACTAAAATGATTGATTATATTTAGGAAAAAAATTATGAATACTATAAAAGATTATAATTTTTCAAAAAGAAACATCTATGACTATTTATATGCAGGATCTTGTGAGCAGTATAGGTATATTCTTTTTGCAAAAACATTAAGAGAAGCTAAAAGAGAAATTAAAGAAATTCTGCATATTGAAAAAGGTAGACAATTAAGAAGAATAGAAACTCCAGAAGGATATCCTAAGAGTTCACAACATTATGTATATTTACAAAAATCTTTATTTCCAAATAGAAAACCAAGAAAAAGAAAAATTTTGTTAATGACAAGTGAAAATTTATATTAAAGGAGAAAATTCAAAAATGAAAGATTTATATTTAGTTAAAGGAGAAATTATTACTGTTTCAGAGGAAGATGGGGGGAATAGCAATTGGAGAAGTAAAAGAGAACTATATAGTTGAAGCAGAAAATGAAAAAGAAGCAATAAATAAAGCTTGTGAATATGTTAAATCTTTTAATAAAGAAGGAGAATTTGAAGACAATTTTATAAATTGTAGAGCAACAAAAGTATTAAGATAAAGGAAACCAAAAATGAAAAATTTTTCTATTAAAGAAAATAAAAATTTTAAACAACTCATTTCGGAAGAAGCTAATTATATTTTTGATAAGAATAATGGGACTATGATCACCTGGGGAAGGACAAAAGAAGAAGATGCAGAAAGGTTTCCTGGTCCTACAATAGCAGATATAGAAGTAACAACAATTTGTGATAATAATTGTCCCTTCTGTTATAAATCAAATAATCTTAATGGTCAGTATATGTCTTTTAAAACATACAAAAAACTATTTGATAAACTTCCAAAATCTCTTACTCAAATTGCTTTTGGAGCTGATGCAAGGTTGAAAAGCAATCCTGATATTTTTAAAATTATGCAATATACAAGAGATCAAGGAATAATTCCAAATATTACTGTAGCAAATATAGATAGCTTAACAGCCAAAAAATTAATAGATGTTTGCGGTGCTGTAGCAGTTTCAAGATATGCAAGAAAAGAAGAGTGTTATAGTTCTGTAGGTTCATTATGTTATTTAAAGAATCATCTGATTTATTCAAAGCTAAAACAAGTAAATATTCATATGATGATTGCTGAAGAAACCTTTGATCAGGCAGTGGAAACAATAAAAGATATGAAAACAGAAGAAAGACTACAAGATGTAAATGCTATTGTATTTCTTTCTTTAAAAACTAAAGGAAGAGGTAGAGAATTTCATCCTTTGAGTCAAGAAAAATTTAATTATTTAGTTGATCTCTGTAAAGAAAATGAAATCAATTATGGCTTTGATTCTTGTTCTTCTTTAAAATTTTTTAAAAGTTTAAATGAAAAAGAGTATAATATATATAAGGATGTTATCATGCCTTGTGAGTCTACATTAGAAAGTTCTTATATTAATGTGGAAGGAAAGCTTTTTCCTTGCTCTTTTACAGAAGGAGAAAAGGGGTGGGAAGAAGGGCTAGATATTTTATATTGTAATGATTTTATAAAAGATGTTTGGAATCATTCTAGAGTAGAAGAATTTAGAAAAAAGTTATTTGCTACAAAATCATATAATGAATTTAATTGTAGGAGTTGTCCATACTATGAGTTGTAAATGTCAAGAATGTGGAAGACAGTTTAAAATAGATATCAATATACCAGATAATCTTTGGGAAAAAATTAAGCCAGAAGGAAAGCCTAAAGGATCTGGTTTATTATGTGGAAGTTGTATAATAAAAAAGTTAGAAGAAATTCTAGATTATGATTATTTTTGTCTGATAAAAAAGGAAAATCATGAAAGTAAAAAATAAAATGAGAATATATGATATAAAACATGCAATATATGTTAAAATATGGAGTTGGGTTGTTTATAAAGCATTTCCTACATTTGATTCTAGTTTCTTTTTTGACATGATGCATTTGTACTTTAAGCAGATGAGTTATGACTATGATCATTATGGTCATACAGTGAATACACATAAATATGCTAAAAAGCAATTAATTGTCTCTGAATATGCAAAATACATAGCAGAAAATAAATCATTTGACAATGCATTTTATGGTGCCCCAGAAACGAAGATGTGGAGTGAACCAATTGAAGGAAAAAATGAATCTAAATTATGTTTTTATAATCCTGAAGGTGACAAGAAATTTAGGAATAGATGGAAAAGAGAAAATTATTTAGAACAATTTTATAAAGAAGAATTTTTTAGATTATTAAACAAACATATTTATCATTGGTGGGATTAAAATGAAAGCAGATGAACAATTTAAAAAAGAAACAAAGAAAGAAAGCATATTAGATTATTGGAATGGACATGGTGTATTTTTAAATTATTATAATCCTGAATATGTGGAATGGCTGGAAGATAGATATAAAGAACTTGAAACTTACAAAGAATCAGTGAAAGAGTGTAAACAGTTTATATATGTAGATGCTTTTATAGGATTTTCAAAAGATTATCAAAATGGGTATATTGATTGTATTGAAGAAATAGAAAGTTTATAATAATAAAGGAATTATTTATAATGAATAATCCAGCTTTAAAAAAGGCTTCTAAAAAAGCAAAAGAAACAAAGCATTTTTTAGGAAAACCAGAAATTAATAAAAATATTCAGAAAATATTTTTAAAATTTTTAAAAGGTAGAAAGAAATGATTAAAGTAACAAAAAGGAAATTTTAAATGGAAAATTATTTTGATGGTTTATTAAAAAATTTTGATATAGAAGAAATACACAAATCTAGTAAGGATTATAATGCCTGGGTGACCTCAAGATATAAAAGAATTTATATTAAACCAATTATGAGACAGTTAGGAGTATATCAAATAAAAAGTAGGAAGAAAAAATGGAAACAAAACAAGTAATTGTAATACGAAAAGACTTGCACATGTCTAAAGGAAAAATGGTATCTCAAGGGGCTCATGCTTCCATGAAAGTGTTTTTTGATCATTTTATTCATTTTTCTACTATAGCAAAAGGATTACATACATATGAATGTTTAGTAACTGAACCAATGAAGGATTGGATTGAAGGGAAGTTTACTAAAATTGTTGTATATGTAAATTCGGAAGAAGAATTGAGTGATCTTGCTATATTAGCTTCTATTCATGGTGTAGTATATGCAGAGATAATAGATGAAGAACTTGAAACTAAGACAGCATTAGCAATTGGACCTGATTATAATGATATAATAAATGAGCTGACAGGTCATTTGCCGTTGCTGTGAGTAACTTTATAAAGGAAAAGGGGAGTTATACCTATGAAGATTAGAAAAGGCTTTGTGAGTAATTCTAGTAGTTCTAGTTTCATTGTGATTAAGACAGGAAAATATGAAATAGAATCTTATAAAAATGATCTTATTGTTATTCCTATGGAAGATGGAGTATATCAATTTGGTTGGCAGATAGAAAAATATTTTGACTTTTCTTCAAAATTGAATTTTGCATTTCTTCAAGCTTTATATTCTGAAAGATTTGATTATTTAGAAATGATTGAAAATGTTCTTGAAAGAGAATTAGGAATAGAAAAAATTATTTTTACAAATCCTTCTGCTCTAAGAATAAATTGTATTCCTCTTACAATATTTGATTCATTGAGACTTACTTCTGTAGGACCAGATCCAGATGATAGATATATAGATTGTTATATTGATCATCAATCTATAGAAGACGAAAATTTAGAAATGTTTGAATCAGAAGAAATTTTAAAGGATTTTCTGTTTTCTAGAAATAGCTATATACAAAATGATAATGATAATCACTAGGAGATTTTTATGAAAATTAGAAATGGTTTTGTTAGTAATAGTTCCAGTAGTTCTTTTGTTGTTATAAAAAATGGTCTTTCAGAAAAACAAATAGAACTTATTAAAAATCATGCAGAAGAAGTTAGAAAAAGAAGATTTATTGAAAAATATGGCTATGATTATAATCCTCAAGATGCTTGGGATATTTATGAAACAATAGATACTATACAACTTTCTACAATAATAGATAATTTTGATATGTACACATATTTAATTGGTTATTGTGATATTTCTCCTTTAAAAATTATACAGGAGTAAGAATATGAATGGATTTGTGGAGAATTTAAATAATAGTTTTTTAATTGATAGAGATTTTATTACTAGTGTAGATTTAAAGGATTTAGATAAGTGTATAAATGAAGAAAATCCTAATATTTTTGTAGCAGAGGATTATCTTCGTTTTTCAAAACGTAATTCAAATTTAAATTCTTTTAGAAGATATTTTCCAGAAATTTCTGATCTTGATCCTAAATATGGTTATGTTCAAGAAAATCCTTTTCATGAATATAATTTTAATAATGAAGTTTTAGTAGAGAGAGATGATCTTTCTATTATAAAAATTATTGAAAAAGGAGATTCTGCTTTAAGAAAGCGAGGTTAAAAATGAAAATAAGAAATGGATTTGTAAGCAATTCAAGTAGTTCTTCTTTTATAATAGGAATAGCAGAAGTATTAGATAAAGAAAAAGTTGTAAATTATATTCATGAAGTTTGTCCTGATGTTAAAATATTTAAATCTCCAAAAGAAAGAGAATCCTTTGAGGATGTTTTATTTAATGGAGATAAAGAATCTTGGCATAAGTATGTCTCTGAAACAAATAATCAAATTGAAATCTTTATTTGTAGAGGAATAGATATAAGAAATGAATTTCCTAAATTTAAAAAAGTTCCTGTTTTTGGAAATGAAGATGATGAATTGGAAATAGAAAATGATTTATCTGTTTATCAAAAAGAATGGTTGGTAAACTGTGCTAAAACAAATGATCAAGAAATGTGCTTTAGTCAGTTTTCTAAGGATAAGATTTATCTAATTGTTAATATTGGAAATGATGAAGAGGATGCTCCATTTTTAGGAGAGGATTATTATTTAGATTATTCTAGAGTAACGGAAGATTATTTTAAAAATAATTTTAAAAATGAGTATAATATAATTAAGTTGTTAAAAGGAATAGATGGTTTAACAGAAAAAAGAGTTGTTAAAATTGGAGCTTCCAGAAATGGATAAAAGGAATAAAAATGAAAATAAGAAAGGGATTTGTGAGTAATAGTTCAAGTAGCAGTTTTTGTATCATTGGGGTTGTACTAGAAGATGATGGTATGGCATATGATGAAGATGGTTTAGGATTAGAAGATAAACTTTTAGAAAGAGTAAGACAATACAAAGATGATAATTTGATTGTTACACAAGGAATCTCTGATTTTTATGAAGACATTATTGTAGGAAAACATATTAGAGATATTGATAAAGATAAATCTTTAAATGAAGCAATGGAAGAAATAGAAGATATTCTAAATAAAATTCTTCCTGAAAATAAAAAAGAAAATAAAGTGAATATAATCATAGATGGAGGATATGAAGGATGAAAATAAGAAATGGTTTTGTAAGTAATAGTAGTAGCAGTAGTTTTGTTTTAATAGCAAAAAAACTAGAACTTCCTGAGGAAATTATGGAATCTGCATTAAAAGGAAATAAAATTCTTGTAAGAACAACTGAGCATGATTCTGATGGGTCGGAAATTGCTTTTGATTATTATGATATAGAAAATCAAGTAAGAGATAATTTTGATTGGTTGTTTTTATATTGTGATTTTCTTGAAATAAAGAAAAAAATAGAAGAAGATGAAGAGTATGAAATCAGAGATCTTTTAAAATTAAGTCTTGAACCTGAGGATATTATAGCCCTTATTACAATATCTGATCGTTCTGATTGGTATCAATTTGAAGAGAGTTTTATTAATTCTGAAAAAAATTAAAATTTTTTTTATTTTTTCCTTTATAGAGTATAATATAAGTGTAAGGAAAAAAGAAAGGAGTTCAAAAATGGATAAAACAAAAATTAAAATCCAGAGTACAAGTGAGTATGTGGCAAATTCATCAGGTAGCAGAGTTCTCAGAAATCCTGCTACTGGAAAGTGGAAGGTTACAGCTCCGGATGGTGTCCATAATTTTGGGTCACTTGCTCTCTCGAGGAATTTTCTAAGAAGACATGGTTTCTTAAAAGAAGGAGAGGCCCTTGTTCGCCCTGATCCTAATAGGAGGAATCTGAGATAATGAAAAAACAATATTGGCTTTATAATCTGAAAGAGGAAGAATATATAAGTGTTCATTCTTGTCTTGAATCAGCTATATATTATGCTGAAAAAGATTATTTAAATTTTTATACAGATCATGATGATATTATTTTAGATCCTAATTGGGAAGATTATTTTAGAATAGATGATATTAAAATTTATGATCTTGATGAAACCTGTTTTAATTGTGAAGGAAAGGGAGAAGTAGAAGTACTAGAGAATACTCCAGATTTTGCTTCTTGTTGGGAAAAGTGTCCTGTATGTAAAGGAAAAGGGTTCATTACTGTAGGAGAATCTAATGATTAAAGATATTTCAGAAAAACCAGTTAGCAAGCTTGAGATTGATCTTACAAGTCCTGATGGAAATTCTTTTGCTTTGATGGGGATTGCAAAGAATCTTGCTAAACAATTGAATGCAGATTGGGAATTTATTAAAAATGAAATGACTTCTGGAGACTATGAACATCTTATAGAAGTGTTTGATACATTTTTTGGAGATCATGTAATTCTCTATAGATAACTAATATGCCTTTTTACATTAATTTGTAAGAAGGCATTTTTTATTTCAAAATAAAAAGGATATTTATTATGGAAAATGTTATTAAGAGAGCCAAAAAAGCAGGAAAAATTGCATATTATGAAAATAGAGAAGAATTACCTTGGAAAGATGAAAAATTAAAAGAGATTATAAAAGATCATAAAATAGATTGCTTTTGTGATAAGTTAATTCTTTATACTGAATGGACAAGAGGCTATTATAAAGAAAGGAGAAAAATGAATGAAAATTTTAAAACCACTAGTTCAATTGTATAGTAAGATCAGAAAAACTGCAAATCCTGTTTTAATGCCAGAAAATAATGCTGAAGTTTGGAAAGATGTTAAATATTATAATATGTATAAATTTAGTCAATGGGTGAACAGCTTTCCTTATCTTTCTGATAGATTCCATGGTCTTTTTGATAAAACAGAAGACTTTGAACATTTTGCAGATACAAAATCTGCATATGGAAGAGACTGTGATGATTTTGCTAGAATGTGGACTTTATGGGGATTGTATAATGGATATACTGTTTATGAAGCAATTGTTGCTAAAAATAAATTTCCTTTTAAATTTCATGTTGTAACTATCTTAGAAAAATATGGAGAATATAGACTCTGTGATTATAAAAATTATGGACCATTTAATTCTATAGAAGATTGTAAACAACAACTTTGTGAAAATTGGTCATCCTATACTATGGATAATATCATTTTTGTTTATTGGAAAGTTTAATTAAATAAAGCATTCCAAGAATAAAAACAAAGATCTTTCTTTTCTAAAGGATCATACTTAACTGTATAAAAGGGATTAAAGAATTTTATAGATTTGTTTTCAATATCATTTCTAAAGTTCCTTAATCCGTCTTTATGATCTATACCAAAAATATCTAAAATTTCCATAATATAAGAAGATTTCATTTCTCTATCTAAAGAAGAATTATATTTTATAGTTAATAGATCATGAAGAAAATTGGTATGAAGATCTGATACAATTTCTATATAAGCCAATGTATTTTTTCTTGGTTTAGGTTTTCCTGATTTACAAATTAGAGTACCTTTATCTAAGTATTTTGAATTATGTAAAGAAGATAAAAATTCTTTTGAAAGTGTTTCTCCTTTTACATTATAGATTCTCACAGAAAATCCAAAAAAAGATTTAAGAATAATAATATTAAGATCTTTTAGATAGCTTACTTTTTCAAATAAAAATGGAGAAAAAGTTTTGTAAAGAAATATTTTTTCTTTTCCAAAATATGTCCCAATATTGAACTCTATTTGTTTGTCTTTTACAATAGCACCAAAAGGAAAAATAATTTTTGTTTCAGGAAAGATCTTAATATTTGAAAAAGATAAATTGTTATGAGCATCATATTTTTTTATAAATGTCTTTAGAAATTCAATATGTGTTGTCAAAAAAAATTATAATCCTTTTTAGATCAAAGAAATTGCTTCTCTTACAATAATTCCTATTAGAGTTACATAAAGAGTCCATTTAGCATTCTTTATTCTTTTGTCTTCTTTGTTTCTTTCTTCTTCAGACTCTTTAATTCTTTGTTCAGTTTTTTTATCTTTCTCTTCTAATTTACTTAGAATTTTTTCTTCAAGTTCTTTGAGTTCTTTTTTTGTTGCAAAGATTAAATCTTGTCGCTCATTCTTTATCTTCATGTCCCCTGCACTTTGTATAAATTCATTAAAAATTTGTTTTAACTCAGATACTTCTTTATATAGATCTTGTATCTGACTTCTCATCCCATTTTTGCCATCTATTCCAATTAGAGTGATTCTTAAGGCACCTAACTCAGATTTTAAGTTTCCAATTTCTTTTTCAAAGTTTTTTGATGAATCCACAGTCTTTTATTCCTTTTTTCTTTCTGATCTTTTTTGTATACTTTTTGCTATATCTCCAACTGCCATAATACCAGCAGAAGAAGCTAAAAGAGTTGTAAGAACAGGAATAATTTCCCATTTTGTTGTTATGAACATTATAATAGACATTACAATAGCAAAGATAAACCCTATAACACCAGTAATTACACCAATCATCATAGCAATTCTCATTGCACTAATAACACCTTCTTCTTGTTCATACCATTTTATTTTTTTCATAAAGATCTCTTAATTCTTTTTCATATAAATCATCATCATGATATTTTGGTAAAGGAAATCTTTTTTTAGAAAGATAAAATCTTTTACCAACCTGTTTATATCCAAAAATAAATGGAGGAAGATGAGTAACAACATCTCCTCTATTCTTTATATTAATAGTATTTAAAAACAAATTTTTAGGTGTAAACCAAGAAAAGATTCTTAATGGAGCAAAAACAATTGTTTCTTTTTCTTGATCTTTTTTATTTATTGAAAGATCAGCTGTAAAAAGAAGACCAATGGAAGCTCCTTTTGAATATCCTCTTATAATAAGTTTTTTTGGTTTGTAAAGATCTATACAATCAAATAGATAACTTTTTACAGAAAGATATTTTTTATAAATTCCATAGTGTACTGAATGAATTTTTCTTAAAAAATGTTTTTTAGGAAAATGCTTTTTCCAAAAATGAAAGAGAATTAACCAATCTTTTTTGGAGTGTGCTGCTTGAAAACTTACATAGAGAATTTTTTGTAAAGAATCATATTCAACTTTGAATTGAGTATCTGTTGATTCTTCTGTATTCCATCTTCCTTCTTTTAAAGAAAGCCAATGCTCATAATAAGTCATCTAGATCTCCTACAAGAATATTATCTTTTACATATGGATAAATAAAATAAAGTCCTTTATCCATAATTTCTTTAGGAACTGTAACACAAAACCCTTCTATTTCATTACTGAATGATTTAAAAACTTCTTCCACATTTTCATAATTTAATTCTTTCAAATAATCTATTGAAGTTGATAATCCTGTTATAGATTCATAACTTCTATTTTCTAATCTTTTTATTTCTTTATTAAACTTTGTTAGGATTTCTCCCATTTTTATTTTTTCTTTACGAGATTTATTATTATCTTGTTCTTTTTGTAGATTTGTTCTTTTTCTTTTTAAAAGAGAAATGAAAAGTTTAAACTGTTTTTCATATTGTTTTTCTTTTTCTCTTTTTTCTTTAGTGAGAGTTCTAATTTTTATTAGATTTCTTTTTTTATCTTCAATGAGAATTTGTATATAATCTTGCTTATTTCTTAATAATGCCATCTTTTTTCCTATTTAAAACCAAATCCTTATAAAAGATCTTCCTCCATCTCCACCATTACTAGCAGAAATGGTGCCACCTCCTCCACCTCCTCCTCCTCCACCATAGGTGCCCTTCTGTCCAGTACCTCCACCAGCAAAGCCACCATCTCCTCCATTTCCAAAGGAGGCTCCTCCTCCTCCACCTCCCCCATTTCCTACTATATTATTATGAACAGCTCCAGGAGAACCCCCAGAAAAAGTAGAAAGTTGTTCTCCTTCTATATTAAAAGAATGATTAGATTGAGAATCAATATTATAACTGGTTCCAGGATTAGTTTTTGCTCCCCCTCTTCCAGAAGCTAAAGTATAATATCCACTCATTGATCTATTAGATGAATAAGTTTCAAAATAAGAATAATTAGGAGAAGAAAAATCATAAACATCAAAAAATCCATAGGTATAAAAACTTTTTCCATAAGTAGGATTTGCTCCATGGTTATCTTTTCCACCTCCTCCTCCATCTCCTCCTTTAGCTGTATAATGTTTATAAGATTCTAATTCAACTTTAGTATCTCCACCATCAAATCCATCATAATCACTTGAGGATTTTGGACCTCCCTCTCCTTTATGACCAATTGTAATTTTAGCAGAATAGCTGGTAACAGATCCTCCGGAAGGAATAGTAGGAATGTTAAGCATTACAGCATTCCATGAAGCACCAGATCCTCCAGCACCTGCATTCCAAAAATTTGCTCTTCCTCCTCCACCACCACCTCCACATAATTCAATGAGAATCCATTTAGCAGGTATACCATTTGAAGAAAGAGCAATCTCAGCAGATCCTGAACTATTAAATATATAAGAATTACCAGAGGATTCGTATTTTCCTATATATTTTATTATATCAGAGAATGAGGAAGTATTGTATATATAAACTTGTTCTCTTTTTAATGGTCTTGATCCATCTTCAACTAGATCAATTCCAGTTCCATTTAATTTAAAAGAATTAGGAGGAAAGGCTTCATTTATATCATTATTTTTCCAAGTAGAAGGATATCTAGCATAAATAGAAAAAGCTGTAGAAAAACCATCTTCTTTAAAATCACCAGAATCCCCAGTCTCAGCTAAATAAGTTGAGACATTTTTTGGCTGAACAAGATCTTCTATTGGTACACCTTTATATTTGTATTTACTTTTCATTCTTTTAATCTATCCCTAATTTTTCTTTTAATTTCTTATTTTCTTCTGATAATTCTTGAACTGCTTTAAAAAGAACTCCAATAGAATCAGATAAAGAAACAGATTTTCCTTTTCTTCCTAAAATTTCTTTTGGAGAATCCTCAGCAATAACTCCAATATGGCTTTGATTATATAGGTCTGTTTTATATTTGTAATTTACAATTTGTAAAGAATCAATGAGTTTTAATCCACTTTTTTCAAAATTATGAATATCTTTTTTCTTTTTTCTAGAAGAATCTGCATTAAATGTATTGGAAGTAACTTCTCCTGAAAACCAAGCATTTCTAAATCTAGTTCCACTAGCACCAATATCATAAGCATTATTAGAGGATGCATATATATGTCTATTGGTTACATTTCCAGTAAAAATTCCTCCAGACTTTGGCATATAGCTTTTATTTTCAACAAATTCTTTTACAGCTTTTTGTGTAGGAATTAAATTATCAGAAGTTCCAAGAGCATTGCTAGTTGATTTTTCTGCACCATCTACTTTATCTGCATCAAAACCATTTCCAGATCCTTGCTGAATACCATGTACTGTATTAGAGTTAGTAATATCAGAACTTATATGATCTGAAGCTGTAGTATTTGTAGTATCTAATTGACTTTTTTTAACAGGTTCATTCTCTCCAGAAGGGTTAGATCCAGATGGTAAAACAGGATAGCTTCCAAATGTTTTTACACCTGCTATACTTTGAATTCCTGTTAATAGCACTGTATTATCATCATAATATTTTTTTGAAATTGTGTGAGCATTATCAGATGGATTTGTTGTAGGAACTTTTGGAAGAGAATTAAAAGTTTTTACTCCTTCAATAGTTTCATCCCCAGTATCATGAACAACCCCAGAGGAGCTTCCATCAAGATAATTTTTATTTATAGCAGAAGTATTTCCTGCAGGTAAATCAGGTATAATAGGAGAATTATTAAATGTTTTTGTTCCATAAATAGTTTGATTAATTGGAGAACCTGAAGATCCTAATCTTACTGCTCCTGTTCCTGTGGTTATATTTTCATAATATTTTTTTGTAATTGGATGATAATTTTCAGTAGGAATTAAGGTGGTTCCTCCTACAGTTTCAATTTTTGGTAAGGCAGTAAACCTTTTTATTCCAGTAATATCCTGAGCCCCAGCTTTAAAAACTGCTGTAGAATTTATTGTTGAAATATCACTTGAGTTTGTTACTCTTTCAGAATGAAGTTGTCTTAATGCCATATCTATAGTAATAAATCCATCAGAATCTGGAGTAAAATATTCTCCAGAAGGTAGCTGATCTACAAGAATAGAAGAAGATAATCTCTCGGAATTATGAGCATGTCTATAGTCTATAATGTCTGAACCTTTTATATCTGTTCTACTCGATCCTCTTGAAATAAGAGCAAGAACTTTTCTATCATAAAAAGGTTTTGGTTCAGGGGATGCAGAAGCTTCTCCTTCTTGAACAGCTATTGATCCTTCATCATCTATATAAATGTAATCAATTCTTCCATTTATAGTAGTATCTGATAGAGCACCAGAATAACCACCTGTAAAGTTTACAATACCACCTGTAGGAGTTTTAATTATTCCTGAAGATATATATACTTTATCATTTTGAGTAGGATCTTCTGAGGATCTTACTTTTAAAGAAGGAAATAAAGAAATCTCATTAGCAAAAAAGGATTCTGATTTTCTTGTATAATCAAAAGGATGAGAAGAATCTAATTCAGAACCATCAAAAACAAATTTCGTGATTATTAAATCAGTTGACCATAATTGTGTTGCTATTGTTTTTGTAGTATCCAAAGTTTCTTCTACTTGAAGAAATTCTACATTATAAGCATTGTTTTCTTCCCAAGTATATCTTGCTACAAAAAGACATTGATCAGTATCTCCTGTTTCAACATTCCATTTAAAAGAAGAAGGGATATGAACACGAACTGCAATATCATTTCCAGCAGAATTTTCTATTACAATTGCTAAAGAATCTATCTCTATTTGAGTAGTTGTTACTAAACTACAATTTCCACCTTCATAAATACCAGGAGGAAATGTTTTTGAAAAAGTTCTATTAAATTCTGAAGAACTTAGACTTCCCTCATATCTAAATACAGTATTATATGTTGGTGTTGATACTAACGACATTTATTTATTCTCCTATTTTTCTACTATTATTGCTAAATTCATATGAAATCTACTTAGACTAATTTCAGCAGGAGCAAATGTTATATAAGCTAACATTTGATCTACTGTTGAGTTAGAAACTGTTCTAACAAACAATCCTGCTTCTGTTATAATAGTAGGATTTTGTGTATACAAATCATAAATAAAGACAACCCATTGTTTTGATACACCATCAGATAAGAAATAAGTTGTTTTTAACCATTTATAAATTGTTGTCACATCTGTTAACTGTAGTTCTTCTGTAAATTCTAAAGTAATATTTGGAGCTTCCGTATAGGTAATAGAACTTGTTCCAGTATCTATATATGGAAAATTAGTTTCTATTGTTCCATCCCCATTATCTTTTACATAATAATAATTTACAATCTCACTTTCTGTATATTGAAAAGACATATATAAAGAACCAGCTATAACATCATTAAAAAAAGATTTAGTTATAGAAGTTCCTGAAGGAAATGTTTCAGTAGAGGATTTTTTCTTTTGAAAGGAAGTATCAAAACTAAAAGCACCTGTTCCATAATTAATTGTTCCAGCACAGACTTCACTTATAAGATTTCCAAAGCCATCATCTTCTATTAGATAAGATTCTATAGTAGGATTCAGTGTATTTACAATGGCCATTTTTATGGTATTCTTTTTAACTGGAGCAATGAAATTATCAGAAAAGAAATCAGAATCTGAGAATTCTGTTGTAGAGCCATCAAAAATAATTGAAGGAATTGGAATTAAAGCAATTTCTTGTCCTATATATTCTCCTATACCACCAACAAAGGAATCATTATTTATTTTTTCTTGATCATGGACAAATTTTGAAGCAATTGCACTATCTACATCAGAAGGAAAAGATAAACCATTTGTAGAAGATGGAAGTTCTTGTTCCCCTATTCCAAATCTTATAAACATTCCATCTTCTAAAGGAACTTCTGCTAATACATCAGGATCTATTACTCCTTTTAATTGTAATTCTGGAATCGTATATGTTTCATCAGTAGTGTGAGCATCCCATATTCCAGAATTATCTAATAGTATAGTCATCTGAAGACCAATATGAGGAACTTCTACAGCTCTTCTATAAAGTTCTGTTCCTGAAAAAACATATCCTAAAAGTTCACTTGTTATTGTAAAATTTCTCCAATAAGTAGCTTCAGTTATAGGATCTTGAAAAATTTTTCCTTGAAGAAAATCTGATACAAATTCTAAAGAAATATGTTTTGTTGGATTTTTAAATTGTTCTTCTGTTGTATCTAATATAAGACCTGTATCTAAAGTTTCTCCAGAATCTAAAGTATCTATAACTTCTCTTTGACCTGTAAAATCCCCTGTCATTTCCTGAGTAAAAATAGAAGAGTATACATCATCATAACCAATAATAGAATAAGGATCTTCTAAAAGGGTTTCTTCATCATCTATAAAAGAGTATTCTGTATAGGAATCTTCTATTCCAGAAAAAATAGGAAGTTTTAGATCTCTTAAAATAACTTGAATTCCAGTATAAGGGTTTACATCTGTGGTAGTCTTATATACAGAGATTTCATTAGTATAAGAACTGATATAAAAATTAAAAAGTGATTTATATAGTGTAAGAGTTCCTTTATTTTGAATGAAGAAAGGAGTCTTCATTAATTCTTCTCTTAGAAATTCTTCTACTACAGATTCAGGTACTAAATACGAATATTGAAGAGACTGAGTAAGTAACTCTAAGAATTCAATAGGAACATTATAAATAACAGATCCTAATTCTATAAGTTGTTGAAGATCTGCTTCCCTAAAAGAATAAACATATTTTTTCTCAGAGGCATTTTCATGCATTAAATCTATTTCATCTTTAACAGAATCTACTAAAGATATCCAAAAATTATTTCTTAATGAGGAAGGAAGTCTTTTAGAAATTCTAGATAAAGCCATGTATTAAATAATCCCTATCATTGTCAAGTTGATATCTCCAAGAGCAAAAATTTGGTATTTTTCTCTAGGAATAATTTCAGTTGTGGTTGTTCCTGTTTTAAACTGAATTTTTATTTGTAAAGAATTCTGCCAATCATCTGGAATTCCGTTATTTACAGTAATAGAATCTATAGAACCTTTTGTATATAATTCAGAAGTATCATCAGCAACAATATCAAATGTAGAACCATAATCAGGAACACCTGAATAATCGGGTACAGCATATGAAGTGATCCCCCCTGATCCATCATCTGCTCCAATAGGAAACCAATCTTTATAAGGATGATCATCTGTAAGGGTTTCATCTGTACTTTTTATTGAAATAACAAAATTAGGAGATGTAGGATCTGTCGTTGGTCTAATATCATTATGAAGAAGATTCAATTCAAACACATAAGTAGAACCAGATTCTCCTGAAAAAGTTTCTAATTGATAAAGAATAATTTCAGTTTCGTGGTATTCTACTCCAACAGAATTGTTTATTAGTGCATAATATTGAGAAAAATATAAACTTTGTCCAAAAGAAGTATTTTGTATTGAATATGCATCTTCTAGATTTTCATTTACAGTTTGTTGTACTTCAGCGGAACTTTTATCTGTTGGTTTATATCTTATTCCAGAATATACATCAAAATAAGTAATTTTAGGTTCTACGAATTGAACAAGATCAGTAAGACTTTTTAATGGTTCTACTGCTTCCTGAATAGTATTTTTTTGAGTTTGATTTAATGGTTCAGCAGTCCCTGTTTCTTCACTAATTGTTAAAGCAACCACATTTATAACATTTTCTGAGAGTGGTATAAATGTACCAGGAGGAAGGTTATCATTAACATTTGTTTCAAGCTCTCCCCATACTTCTAACTTATCTGGAATATTAGCTCCATTTATTATAGTTAAATAATCAGTTCTTGTAATAACTCTACTACCAATTTTAAATGTGTAAGGGGCATTCTCTTTTATAGATTCAATAGTCTCAGTATCTCTTCCACCTGTAATTAAACCCGAATCTGTAGAAGTAGAAACATTGGAACAATAAAGATCTATTGAAACACCTCTGGAATCATAAATTGTATCAGACACTCTTGTTATATTGTTAGTAGAAAGAACTTCTCCTTGATCTCCTTCAGTTTCTAAATAAGTAATGGATACAATGTCTCCAATCTTAACAGCTTTACTTAAAAGATCATTTCCAAAGTAAAATTCCATTCCCGAAAAATCAGTTGCTACTCTAGTAGTGTATAAAGAAGCATCTGAACTTTCTGCTTCAATAAAATAATCAACTTCAGTCCAAGGAAGACCATTTACTTTTACTTCATAATAAGTATTCTCAAAGTTTTCATTTTCTACTTTTACAAAAGCACCATTAGCAAGAATATTAGAAGCAGAAATTGTAAAAGATTCTGTTTTTCTTGTTCCTTGAGCAACAGATACAAATGTAAAAGGATCAGAAGAATATAACTGTGTGGATTCTATAGAACAAAAATTTAATGTTCCATTTGAGAACTGAGTAAACTTTGGAATTGGAACTCTATAAGAATAAGTTCCGTTTAAATCACTGTTTGTTGAAATTTTTAAATTACCAGTAGCCCCAATTTTTAAATGTGCACGATAATTAAAAAAGTCTAGTTGATTCATAATAGAAGAAGCATTTTGAGCAGTATTCCATTTAGATTCTCGAGTTAAATATTCATCATACCTCATTTCTTCAGCAAGTTCTTCTGCTATAGCTTCTAAAATTCTTTGATTTGTGGAATAGAATAAAATATTACTATCATCTAGTTTTGAAGATAGATTATCTTTTAATCTCTGTAAAATTGTTTCATAACTAAAATCTATCATGTTATTGCCCTTATGTTCTCTATTACATTTACATATTCTTCTACTTCAGGACTATATCCTGAAACATGAATTTCCCAAAATCCTTTATCATAATTTGGTAAAACTTCTACTGATCTTAATTTAACTGATGGAAAAAAATCATCTGATATACCATCTATTATGGCTTCTCTTATATCATCTTTTACAGTTTCAGTCATTGGTTTTGTCAACCATCGAGTTACATAGCCACCTTTATAGGGTTTTCTATTAATTTCTCCTCTAAAAGAAGCAATCCATAATCTAAGTGCATTTTCAAGAGCATCTTGTCCTGAAAGAACTTTTAAGTTCCCTTGATCAGTTAGAGTAGCATCTATTGAAAAATCTTTATAAGAATCTATTATCATATTATAATAGTTGCCTTTTTATGTAAATAAAATCCCTTTTATTCTATATAAATAATCTGATGTTTTATTAACTTCTAAATCATTTAAAGTACAAGTTAAAGAGGTCTTTGATATAATAGTATAAATACCACCACCATTTATATAAATGGATTCTCCAGGAGTAAAAGTATGTTCTTCAGGAAAAGTAACTACACCATCAACAATAGAATCAAAAGAAGTTTGATCTGTAATAGTATCTGATTGAAGAGAAGTTGTAGTAGTAGATGTATCAATAGAGGAATCTTCTACTTCTAATCTATAAAGATATATTGAATCTAGATCTAATATGCTTGAATCCTCAAAAAGATTTTGTTGTTCTGAAACTGTTTTTACAATAGTAATATCTGGAGAACTCCATTCATCGTTGTCTAAAATTTCTGAACTTGTTATTTCTTTTCTATGAATGTATAATTTATCAAATATAGGAAGAGAAATAATGGAAAGTAGAATTCTTGATTCTTCATCTATATAGACAGCTCCTAATATTGGAGTTGGTAGATATTGATCAGTATCCCCTGATAATAATTCATTTAATTTTTCTTTTGTTTGAGCCATTTGTGTATCTGCAGAATCTTCTGCTGTTTCAGCTCCAAGTAATGATACCATTGGACTTTGAGGTTTTTCTATTATAGATTTCACCCAAAAATAATAATATTTTCTAAAACCAGAAGTTAAATCATCCAAGAAAAAATAAGTTCTTAAAGTTGTTACTCTGGAAGAAAGAAAAGATTCTATATTTTCTATTAATGTATATAATGTTCCAGTTGTAGTTTCAAAACCAATTAAAGCATCAAATTCAGACTGTACATAATCAGGATTATAATTAGGATCTCCTGTATCAGTAAGATCATCACTCGGTCCCATTGAAGATAGATAGGTGAGTGCATCATTTAAATCAGATAGATATGAATTTACTGTTGTTGAATCATTTTCATTTTCAGGGTATTCTGATCTGTAATCAGGGTTTTCATAAAAATAAAAATTCCCTCCTGCAGATTGAATATTATCTAGCTGATTTTCTGTTGCTTGAAGAAATATAACATAACTTGTTAAAAATGTCTGTACATCAGTAAGATCATCTTCTAAATTAGTTTTTTCAGGATCATTGTATTCATCTCTATTTACATAAGAACCTTCTACTTGAGTTTCTCTAACTGTTTTTACAGAGTTTATAGAAGATGATAATATATTTGTTAATAAAATTTTTATATCTGAAGAACTGAAGTTTCCTGAAGTATGTTTATTATCCTGAAGCCATGTACTTGAAGTATTGATATTTTTGCTAGTTTCAGTAGTATAAAAAGAATCAGATTCTGATTCAGATTCAGGATCTTCTATTGATCTTCTTAATTCATATGTAATTGCAGTTTCTATATTACTTTGAGTATCACTTAAATCTGGAGATTCAAAGGTATCTTCTGTATCAGTTCCTGAAAGAATATCATTTAACTCTTCTAAAAAAATTGAAAAAGAATCAAATATACCTGTAAGATCTGAATTTGTTATAAAATAAACAAAAGAATCTATTTGATCTTGAAATTCAACCTGAGATTCTAAAGCTCCTTTTTTAGATATAAGGGCAATTGCTCTATTTTGTTTTTGTTCATCTATTTTTTCTTGTATTGTCATTTTTTATAATACTCCTGCGGAAACATAGTATAGAATAATAGCCTGTGCAATAAGAGAAGAAACAGTTGGTATTTGAGCTCCTTGTTTCATAGACAAAGCTGATTCTATTTGACTTTTTAATGTAGATAACCCAGCAGGAGGAACTAAAGGAGCAATTAAAGAAACTCCTGTTGCTATCATTTGAGAAACTGTAGAAATCTGAGCACCTTGTTTCATAGATAAGGCTTGTTGAATCATAGATATTCCTGCAGAAACACCAGCTGGTACTAAAGGAGGAAATAATGGAGGAGGGTATAACCCCATTGGAACAATAGAACTAACTGCTGTTCCTATCAGAGCCCCTGTAGAAGGAATTTGAGCTCCTTGCTTCATTGAAAGAGCCTGTTGTATCTGAGTTTGTAATAATGAATAACCAGCTGGTATTGGCATCTTTAATCAAAAAATCCTTTTATACTTTTTATCTTTTGAGAATCACTTTTAGAAGAATTTAAAATAGTAATTGTTTCTATTAAAATTTCTCTAAATTTTGTATTCTCTTTTTCTAAATTGTCTTTATAATAATTAATGTTTATTACAAAATTTGCATAATTTTGTTTTCCAGATTTTTTTAAAAAATTAATTACTTCTTCTTTCATTTCTTTTATCCTTATTAATCAGAATTTACAATTGATTTCATATCATTCAATTTTGATTTTTGTGCACTTAATGGAGTTCCTGAAGATTCCTGAGCAGGTAATGTTGGACCAGTAGGAGCAACATGATTATGATCTAATAATTTCTCTAAAATTTCTTTCAAAGGAGAAAAAAGAGTTAAAACATCTGCTGAAGATCCTATATCAACTTGCTCAATATCTGTAAATTTTATTTTATTATTATCCATATCAAATTCTATAGTAGAAGAATCACTTTCTATTGTTATTAAATTAGAAGAAGTATCAATTATTGTTTTTAATCCATTTTCTCCTATGAGATTTATAGTAGAATCTATAATATGTAATGCAGTACCTGATGGAAATATAAATCCTCTTTCTCCTGTTTCTGTATTGTGAAATTGAATAAAACCATCTGTATCTTTTTGCATTTGAGGTTGAGGGTATTCATTATCTCCTATATCTTCTATAACATCACTAATCTGTGAATAAAGATCTTCATAATCATAAAGAGAAGAAAAATATAAGGATTCTTGACTATAATAAAAAGAGGTCCAATCTTCTGAAATTTTTAATCTTACATAGGAACCTACATCTGGAATATTATGATATCTTAATTCATCTGTGGGAGTTCCGTTTGTAGAGTTATAAATTGGTTTTGCCCAAGGAAGATCTGATTCAGATATATCCTGAAGTTCTGGTATAACAAGAACTTGAATTCTTCCTAGTTTATCAGGATCATTGTTATCTGTAACTTTTCCTATTTTATCTATATATTTAATCAAGATAACATATCTCCTTTATTGAATTTAGATCCTGCTGGTAATTTAGATTTTACTTTTCCTAAAATTAAATTTGTATATCCTAATTTAGATTCTTTATTCCAAGAATGCTGAGAATCCTCTATAACATATTCTCCAGAAAATGTATCAGAAGAATGACCTGCTTCATAAGTAATATCTAAATTGATAGTAGTTCCAGAGATAAGTTCTGTATTTAATAAAGTTGTTACTAAAGCTTTTTCTGGAAATAAACTTAAAATCTTTTTTGTATTCCATCTAGCACTATCTTTTTTAAAACCAATATCATTTTCTATTTTGAAAAATTCATAACTTTTTCTTTTTTCTACATCATAAAAAGGATAGTTTGATTTATAGGAATCTAGTATAGATACTTCTGTTTCTTTTATAGTTTCTGCATTTTCTTCATCTATATAAATTCTTTTAAAAAATAAATTAGAAATCTCTTTTTCTAATTTAATTGAAAATGGCTGGAAAGAAAGAATCTTATTATTTTCTTTTCTATTATTATTTTCTGAAGAAAGAAAAAGAGTTATGCCTGTTTTATTAGATACAATATCACTGTATGTTCTATAGTTAAATTTATTAGATGCATCTATAAAACAAAAATAAGGATCATTAGAATTTTGCTTTGATTTAGAATTAGGAAGAAGAATTTTATCTACAAATTCTTCAAAAGGCATAGAAGGATTATAATAAGCATTATCTTGAACAGACTCACAGTTTTCAATAGAAGTCTTCTTTATAATTGGTTTATAGGAGTTTACTATGGAATTAATTATTTCTGAAGGAGTATTACTATATGCTTTAGATTCTATTGGAATTTTAGAAATCAGTTGATGAATCAATTCAATATTTATTGTTCCATTCATTCTTTGTAAACCTTCAGTAGAACTTACTTCATAAGAGTTAACTACAAAAGGCATTTTAATTTCTTTTTGATTATATCCAATAACAAATTTAAAGGGTATTCCTGACATCATTATTTTAGATTCTAGGAATATACCTGATGTATCATTTATTTCTAAAAAAACTTTGGGATAAATAGAATGAATAGAATCTTTTAAAGAGATATTAAAATCAGATGGTCCAATAAAAGTTTTTGAGCCATTGATTTCTACTGATAATGAATAAAGATCAGCTAAGGAATTACTCAAGTTTAAACCTCATTATCTATAAAAAATCTCTCTAAATCTTTTTTAGAAGGTAGATATAAAAGTTCTCCTACTTCTAAAACATCCCAAGAACTGATTCCATTCAACCATAAAACAATATCATCATAGTAAGAAACACCATAATAATCATAGCAAATTAAATAAAATCTTTCTTTATATTTTTGTGTAATAACAACTTTTTTTAAAGAATCTACAATTTGAAATCTATCAATAGGAAAAGTTAAAATATCTGGATAATTTTCACCATCTAAGTTTACTTGAGAGCTCTCTTCTATAATATCATATCTAGTTCTCATTTTATAGTGCTCCTCCAGTTGTTATTACATCATCTATCATATTAGTCGTAGCAGTAAATACAGTCCTGATAGAAACTTCTACTGTAGCAAATATTGGCCAACCAAATTGATCAACATGTTTTGAAAATGTTGGTTGAGCTCTATCTATAATAATATTTTCTAAACGAAAACTCCCAATATAACAATGAATTTTTTCCCAATCCCCTATTCTTTCCCCTTTATCTAAAGCAGACATTATAGAAGGTCCAGGACCTGTGAGTTCTCCTTTACTTCCTGCTGTTGGAAGAACCATCCTTGCTAATGCTAGAGCAGGTTTTACAACTTCTTCTTCTGCATTTTTTTCTGCAGATAATTGAATATTAAAACTTGTTGTAATAGGAGAAGTGCCAGTCCACATTTGAAATCCTAATTGCTCATATTCTCCAGAGAAGAATCCTGCCCAGCCAACTCCCATTTCTTTTAATGCTCCAGAAAGAAGTTTAAAAGCTGAGGGAGACTCAGACTTATTAAGATCATTAAACTGAGACGTAAAAGCAAGAGTAAGATCTTCTGCTAAAATAAAATTAGCATTTTCTGTATTAGAGAGTCTTCCCCCTCCTTGTTTAGACTTTACTTCTTTTCCTTTTGCTATAACCATTTATTTTACCTAAGTTTATCAAAATCAACTCCTGCTGAAGGAGTGATTGCTGTATAAGATGGAGACATATTCTTCTTGTCAAGAACTTGAAGAATAGATTGTAAAACAGTCAGCATAGAATCTAATTTTTTATTTTCTATAGAGTTAATTTGCATTGATTGATTTACTGTTCTTTCTTTTTGAATTTCTCTATTTATCTCTCTTTGTCTTAATTCATTATTTGTTATTAAAGAACTAGGAGTATTTTCTATAACAACAAAAATATAATTATCAGGATTAGGTCTGTAAATATCTCCATCTTTATAAATAATAGCATCATCAATAGGATATCCTCTTAATTTATTTTCAAATGCTTTTTTTGCATAGTTTTTTGCTTCTTCTCTATTAGCATCATTTAAAGGGGATAAATTCCATGAAGATGGAGGTAAAGAACATCCTAATAAATCTTCATCTGAATTATTTCTTAAATTCTTAAAAGGATTGGATATTTTTTCCCATACATTAGAAAAGAATCCAGAAATATT
>CAYZJM010000003.1:0-4456 GCA_964479015.1 Candidatus Woesearchaeota archaeon | reverse complement strand
GAAATATTTTCTTTTACAGAAGTCCAGAGTTCATTAATAGATGGAATAAAACCTTCTTCATCTTCTGAGGATTCACTTTTTGTAAAAAGATTTGAGAAAAATCCCATTATGTTATCCCATATATTTGAAAAGAAGTTCTTAATTTTTGCTTTTATTTCTTGAAACTTTTCATCAGCATTGGGAAAGAGTTCATTAAACTTTTCTTTTGTAGAACTTATAATTGTATCAAAAAAAGCTTTTATTGCATTAATAGGAAGAGTAACAACTTCTTTCAAAGTTTCTTTTATCTTTTCTCCTGTAGTTAAATCATCATTTCCCCATATGCCAATAACATCTTCTATTGTTCCTACAATTTCATCTTTTACTGCAATGACTCCATCAAATACAGAACCAAAAAATGAGAAAATAAAATCCTTTATTTTTTTAATTGGCTCTGTTATTTTATCTTTCCATTCTAAGTATTTTTGTTGCATATCTTCTGGTAAAAGAGGAAGAAGAAAAGATCCAAGTGTATCATAAAAACCAGATATTAGTTTTCCTGGCCACTGAATAGCACTTAATACAAGAGTTTTAATAGACAGAACTACTTTATCAAAAAGAGAAGTATCATCATCCTTCCAAATTCCTACAATTTCATTATAAGTTTCTTTCCAATCTTCAATAACATTTTTAATTCCACCAACAATAGAACCAAAAAATGCTTTCATTGAAAAGATTGCTGTTCCTTTTACTTTATCCCAGAGAGTAGCATTCTCATCTTCAAATATACTTTTTAATTCTTCTGCAGATTCTTCACCTTTTTGATCCCAATCATTTTTCCATGCTACAACCACCCCAGTAACAAGTGCTACAACAGCTCCTGCAATAAGAGCTCCAGGGAGCATTCTGGTTACAAGTGCTGCAATCCCTTTTGGACTTTTGAGAGCACCAGAAAGTAAGGATGCTTTTGCTATATCTCCAAATTCAACTCCTTCTCCAGGAGCTCCACCTGCTTTTTGAGTTTCCTTTAAAGTATTTGCTATATATACAGCAGAAGAACCCATAACACCAGCTCTGAGAAGCTCTCTTTCTTTAGGAGGAACTCTATCCTTTAAGAAATTTGCTGTTTCATCTTTATTTTCTTCTTTATCTTTTTTGGAACCAATTTTTTGAGCTCCTTTAGAAAACATGCCTTTTATAGAAGAAACAGAATCAAAATTCAAAAGTCCTTCTAATGGTTTTGTTACCATCTGTAGAGGTCCCATAGCTGTAGAAATAAAAGAATCTGAAAAAGTTGAAAATCCTTTTTTTATAGATTCCGGAACTTTAAGAACTTTTTTTGTTTCATTTATCATTTCATCCATTTTAGGATTCTCTTTTTGTTCTTTTAAAGTATCTTCCATTGAATCCACAATACTACCAAATTCTTCTTGTTTCTTTTCTTGGAGTTCATTAAGCTTTTCCATTTCTTCTGGTTGTTTCTGATAAAAAGAAGAAGAAGCTTCATAGAGTTCTTTTTGAGTACCTGATAACATTGAAATAGATTTTTCTATTTTTTGAAGTTGTTTTTGTTGTTCTACTAAAGAAGACACAATATCTTTAGACATTTCTGGAAATAGTTCTAATAACTTTTCTTCAAAATTTTTTGAGGATAATTTTGTCAGTCCTTCAGGCATTCCCATCTCAGCCATTATTTATCTCCAGATTTATTTTCATGGTAGTCTTTAATTCTCTTTAACAAACCTTTTACTTCATGTCCAAACAAGGGATTCATATCTACTTTTGACCATCCAAATTCTTTAGCCAAAAGAAATATCAAATCCTGAGCTGTCCTTAGGTTCCAAGGACAGTAAGAAGTGTAAGCTTCGAAAATTAAACCTCCTTGTTATTTTTTTGTGAGTAACAGAGCATTGGAATTCTACTTCAGGGTCTATTCCAAAATCAAAAGAATTTTCAAGAATTTGATTGTATGTATTCCATACGTTCAATCCTATCTTTTTTAATGCATCCATTTTTTCTTCTAAAGTTTCTAACACTTTTCCATTGTATGAATAGATTAATTGAGATTGAAGAACTCTCATAAACATAAGTGATTTTCTTCTTAGAAAACCATTATACTTTTCTAACTCAGTAGAAGTATAATCATCCTGTTGAATTTTTTTCTTTATTGGTTGTATTCTATTTTCTTCCTCTGCAAACTTTTCTTCTGTTATTTCTTTTGCTAAGATTTCATTCTTTACTTTATGAAGAAGTAACTGAACATTTATTGTTTCATTCTTAATTGTAATAGGAAGTTTCATTCCTTCTTTCAAAGGTTTTGTTTTAATTGAACTTAAAGGAATTGTTGCTCTAGAAACATTTTCTTTTTTATAGAGTTTATCTTTTGGTAGTGATTCATCTATAACATAAGGAAAGTTTTCTATTGTTTTAAAATACCAATTATTTTGAATATTCATTAAAATTTCTAAAATATCCTGTTTATGTAAATCCCCAGGATTAATATCTTCAAAAATAACAGATTTTAAAACTTCACAAATTGTTTGTAGTTCTGTTTCTTCTGTAATTTCTGAGAGCTTCATTGCTTCTTCAAAAGTATAATCTCTAACATGTAAAATAGCAGGAACTCCTAATTTTCCTACTGAAGATAACTTTACAGGAATATATCCTGCTGAAACACCTGTAGGTTCTTCTTTGTAAAAAATGTCATTTGCTTTTAACTCTTCCATTGTATTTTTTCCTTTTTATAAATTTATATTATCTATATCTTCTACTTTATCTACAGAAAAATTTACTGTAATTTTTAATTCTTCACTTGTTTCATAATCTAAATTTGAATCTGTAATACCAAGAAATCTAATTCCTTTTAATTTAAAAACTTTTGTTTCAATTTCATCAAAATATTTTTTATTATTAGATAAAGCTTCATTTAATCCTCTTGAAACATTTTCAAATGTATCTGTTCTAAACAATGCTCCAGCTATGTTTATGTTTCCTCCTCGGACTAAATTCTTTGCTTTTTCTACATAGGTATCAGAAATATTCTCATAAAGTGTTCTCAATTTGTTGTCTATAACACTTTTTAAGTTTATAGATTCCTCATTAAATCTATAAGAATACATTACAATAAAACCTTCTCTACTTTTTTCAATAGGAGAATTCATATTATAAGACTTAAAAGTTGCTTCTTTTGTATCAAAAATAATATCTAGCCATTCTTTGAAATAATTATATACAGTAAAATTCGTATCTTCTCTAAATGTAACAGAAAATGATTCTGGAAAAGTAAATCCATTATAGAAATGAGTTCCTAGAGTATCATATTTTCCTGTTTCTAAAGTAACAAGATAAGGGAGATTGGTGTTAACAACTTTCATTACATTCATTTCTCCTCTCCAGTCAACAAAATAAAAATCCCATAGATTTGTTAACTGAGCAGGATTAGAGTAAGAACCTAAAAGTTTATCTGAATTTCCTATCATATAGTAATAGTTAAGAAAGAATAAAAAAACTCCTCAGGATAGACCAAGGAGTTTTCTACTTTTTAAGATATAATTTATCTATTAAGCATCTGCACCAGGAATACATTTAACAAATGACAGATTTACATCAACAGTCAATGGATTGCCCTCAGAAGTCTGATCAAAACTTACAGAGCCAAGACTCTTTAACCAAGCACTAGTAAATTTCCAACCTTGAGAAGTAACAATACCATTAGAATCAATTGTCATTACTGAAAAATTTGTTCTGATTGCAGAGCTTCCACCAACAGTTATATCCTCAGCAATTGCTCCTGTATTATCATTAGATATAATTTGTTTCCAAATTAATAAATCTTGATATACACTCCAATATTTATCTACTCTAAAAGAAAAAGTAAATTCATGAGGAGTTGTCACAGCACCATTAGGTTTTTCAAATTCCTGAGTCTTATATCTTACAGAATATGCCCCTGTACTGAACTCTGGTATTGAGAAATTTGTAATTCTAAATTGCAGAGCTTCATTAACAGAGAAAAATGGAAGAGGTTCTAATACTATCTGCCCTTCCGAATCTAATGCATCATCTCCTAATGCTAAAATTGTTTCAATCATACTACTAAAACTCCTTATTCATCCTCTTTTTCAGGATTTTCCTTTTCTTTTTCTTCTTTTACTTCTTTTTTAGAAAAGACTTCAATTTTATCACCTTTTTCAAGAATAAAATCTGTTCCAGGAATTCTTACATCATTCTGAATTTCAAGAACTTCACCCTTCTTTTCTTCTTTCTTTTCCTTTTTCTCTATTCTCATAGTATTCTTTTCTCCTTAATAAAAATTATTCTTAAGTTATATAATCTCAAAAAGATCTAATTCAAATTGATCTCCCATAAATTCTAAAGAAATAGTATTTCCTCTTTTGTATTCACTATCACCAAGTCTAGCATTTAAACCATTTTCTAAAAGTGCATCTACTACAGCCCCTGCAAGATCTACATTTTC
>CAYZJM010000002.1:0-34491 GCA_964479015.1 Candidatus Woesearchaeota archaeon | reverse complement strand
AAAATTCCTAGAAATAAAATTAAAGATAACCTTTTACACCCCTTTTCCATAAAACATTTAATGAAGACTATTATTTAAAACTTTTGAAATATTTTGTAATTTTAATGGCCTTATTATTAGGTAACCCCAAAGTCAATTTATAATAAAATAAATTAACCCAAAAAACAGATTTCTCCTTAAATATATCAAAAATATACAGAAAACAATAGTAAAGTTTATAAATGAATTTTTCAAGATGAACTATGGAACAAAGAACACTGGTATTGATAAAGCCTGATGCGATGAGCAGAGGCCTTGCAGGGAATGTTATTTCTGATTTGAATAGACTCAGATTAAAAATAATTGGAATAAAGATTGTTAATGTTGGAAAAGAGTTAGCAGAACAACATTATTTTGAGCATAAAGATAAACCTTTTTTTAATGAATTAATAAAACATATAACAGGAGAACTTCATAATAATGAAAATGTTATAGCAATTGTGTATAAAGGCGAGAATGCCATCAAAAAAGTAAAGGAACTTGCAGGAGAAACCCACCCTGAACAAGCTTGTCCTTTTTCTATAAGAGGGAAATACGGGAGAATATGTGCTGGAACTTGGGAAAATATCGTCCATGCATCAGATTCCCAAAAATCTGCAAAAAGAGAGATAGAACTTTGGTTTAATGAAGATGAACTAGTTGAATGATATCTTAATTATATCCCCTATGAATAAACAGTTAAAATAAACCCTAAACAGAATAATTCTTTATATAAAGAATTTATATAAATTCTTTTAAAATTTTATACCCATTTTTATCCAAATTTACAAAGTTTAATTAATCTATATACAGTTTAAGAATAGTTTAAAATAAAGCCTCTATAGTTTAAGGGATAAAACACTTCGTTGCGGTCGAAGAGCTCGGGGTTCGATTCCTCGTGGAGGCATTCTTAAAAGTTAATTAATACCCTCTAGAAAATTCTAAAAAATTACTCATCATCCTTCACACCATCAGTTCCAAGATAAAAGATTGTTTCGTTCTCAGGAAGATTTGGAGAATCAATCATCTTTGCAACTCTGGAACCTTTCTTACCTCTTCTCAAATAAATTCTATATGTAGAAGCATGCCCTACAATATTTCCTCCTATCGCAGTTGTAGGGTCTCCAAACATCTGTGCTGGATTTGCCATTACCTGGTTTGTAACATAAATCGCAAGATTGTGTTGCTCTGCTAACCTCATTAAATCGTGAAGATAACGATTAAGTTTTTGTTGTCTATCTGCTAGTTGTCCTCTTCCAGAATATTCTGACCTAAAATGGGCTGTTAAAGAATCCACTATCAATAACTTAATTGGCTCACCATTCTTTATCATCTCTGAAATTTTATCTAACAAGAGGATTTGATGATCTGAATTAAAGGCTCTTGCAACTAAAATATTCTTTAATACTTTCTCTGGATTAGCTCCAAGAGCCCCCGAAATCTCTTTAATTCTAGAAGGTCTAAAAGTACCTTCAGTGTCTATAAAAACGCATTTTCCATTTGCGCCCCCTTTCTCCACAGGTAATTGAGCATTAACCGCCAAAGTCAATCCTAACTGGGTTTTTCCACTACCATAAGCCCCAAAAGCTTCTGTAACAGCCCTTCCTTCTATTCCCTTACCTCCAAGAAGTTCATCTAAATTTTTACTTCCTGTAGTAATATAACAAACAGAATCTCTTTTTTTTGCATACTCTGAGCCATCAATAAACCCTAATTCAAGCATGTTTCTTGCAGCTTGAATAGCTTTCCTAGCAACAGCTGCACTCACTCCTGCAGCATCTCCTAAAGATGCAGGACTCATCACTGCTAAAGCCATAAGATCATAAACTCCTGCGGATTCTAATTTTGATGCAACTGCTGCACCTATTCCCGGTAAATCTGTTAATTGGGGTTCTTTTTGAGACTCTTTCTTTGCTCTTCCTTCTCCAGAATTCTCTTTAACCTCTTTCTTAGATTCTTCCTTACTTTCTTCTTTTATTGCCATTATAACAACAAAAAATTGCTTGTTTATAAAGATTGTTTAACTCTTAGGTATATATTAAAGGATATCCTTAAAAAATTGTTAAAAGATATCTATAAAACAACACTAAAGAACCCATCAAAAATATAATAAAAAAAAGAACCTCCATTCTTTCACCTGTTTTAATAAACCCTGAAAATCTTTTTCCATATGGGTAAAAAGGCCTAATCCCCCTAATGGTTAAGGCATCACTTAATAGGTGAATAGAATAGCCCATAAAAAAAGGGAATAAAAAAGAGGATTCAAATAAATAAAGAGGCAAAAGTACTAATCCTAAAAAGATAAAACTGTGAAGGAATCCCCTATGAGATACAAAAAATTGTAATGGTCTAAATAACTTCTTCTTTCCAATTTTAGAAAAACTAGAATCTATATCTGGGAAGAGTGTAGCAAAAAAAGAGATAAATACAAAAGAAACCTTGGATTCTACAAGGGGGAGAAATAACAAAACAAAAAATAAACAGATTGTGACATGAGTCCTAGTTAACATTATCCTTTTTCTAGCTCATTAATAAGCTCATCAAGATTTACCTCTTTTACACTATCAACTATTAATTCAGAATTATTAAAAAATTTATTATTTCTCACATCTCCATTAAAAAACATCTCTTTTCCAAGAAGGTTATTTTTTTGTTGAGAAAGTAATGAAGGGTCTTCTAAATCAGTAATCCCTACTTGAGAGAAATTATCAGAGAACATAACACTCCTTATACTCTCACTCCCATCATCCAAAACAAAATTGATTAAGGCTCTTTTCTCGGGAGTAACTTTTCCATGCTCTTTGCAAACAAAACCTCCATCTTGAGGGAAAGCTCTTTTTTTACATTCTGGGCAGACTTCAAAAGTCTTTGGCTCAAATGCTTGAACAACAAATGCACGAAGACTAACACTTTCAGAAACATTTAACTCTGAAATCTTTTTTGGTTTAACAATCTTTTCTGTAACAACCTCCCCCAATTCCTTATTTACTTTTTTAAATTCTGAAAAACCTCCAAGATGGATTTCATTATTTCTCATATTTCCATTAGAAACTTCCACAACATCTCCTTCTTTTACCTGCTTTTTTTCAATTAAATCTATATGATTCTCGTCCCACAAGACCACCCTTACATTTGAAGATTCATCTGCAATAAATAAATTAACTACTTTAGATTCTTTATTATTCCTTGTAAATTTTCTTACAGGAGAAATACTAATCACCTTCCCTATGGTATTTACTTTCCTCATACTAGGAAGTAGCTCTCCAATCTTTAATTTCTCTTTATCTAAATTAATTCCTAACTCTGCACAAATAACCTGTGCTGCACCCTCTCTACTAATTAATCCTGAAAGTTTTGCCCTTTTAGCTTCAATTTTTCTTTCAATCTCATTCTTTTCTAATCCAGAAGATTTTGCAATTCTTTCGATTATTTTTTCATAATTGCCATTCATAAAAAAAGGAAATCAAATGTGTTTTTTAAGCATTGTTATTCTGCTATGTCTTTTTTCAATAATTTTTCAATTAAACATAAAACTCTCAAAACATTTATAAAACAAAGACAACAAAAAAAATCATGGGAATAACAGCAATAAAAATGAAAATGATGCCTTCTTCTCCAGATGTTAATCTGGAAAAAATTAAAGAAGAAATAAAAAAAATATTAGAAAAAGAAGGGATTAATAACCCTAACTTTACAGAAGAACCAATAGCATTTGGATTAAAAGCGATAATTGCCTCATTTGAGTGTGCTGAAGATAAAGAACTTGAAAGTTTACAAGAAAAAATTGAAAAAATAGAAGAAATTAACTCTACATCTATCATTGATATAAGGAAAGCAATAGGATAAAAATACTCTAAAAGGCTTCAACACCCTCTTTTGATTCTTTAGAGAATTAATCACCCTTAAAAATTAATTAAAATAAAACCAGAGATTTTATAAATCCCTTACCACCCCAAATAAAATGAAAGAAAATTCAGATGAATCTAATAAAACAGAAATTTCAAAGAGAGTAGAAGGAATTATAGTGGAACATATCTTTGGATACAATCCAATAAATATAAATCCAAATAAGAGTTTTGAAGAGATGGGGATGGATAGTTTGGATACACATGAGATAGCATATATGATAGAAGGAAAATTTGGAATAAAAATTCCTGATGAAACAATTCCTAAATTAGATTCTCTAAAAAAATATGAAGATTATATCTCTAAAACACAAGAAACATCAAATAACTTTGATAGAACAAAAATTTCAAGCAAATTAGAAGGAATCTTAGTCAATCATATCTTTGAACAAGACCCTAGAAAGGTAATGCCCAACCAGAGTTTCGAAGAGATGGGAATGGATGTTTTAGATATACATGAAGTAGCTTATACTGTAGAACAAAAGTTTGGAATAAGAATCCCTGATGAAACAATCCCAAAATTAGATTCTGTAAGAAAATATGAAAATTATATCTCTAATTATATTAAAGATAATCGATGAATGAAAAAAATTAAAACAAATCTTTTTCTGGACATAAAATTTAGATAATAGTTAAATATAAAAGAAATGTTTATCTTTAAGGGATATGCTCAGTGAGGAACAAAAAGAAAAGATTAAAGAACAACTTCTTAAACAAATTGAAAACTTCCCTGAAGAAAAAAGAGAAGAAGCAAAAAAACAAATACTCTCAATGGATTCTGAAACTCTTGAAAATTTTTTAAAAAAGAATAACCTAATAAAAGACTCTTCTGATTCTCCTAATCCTTCAAATTCTCAAAAAAATGGAGGATGTCTCTTTTGTTCAATCATTTCTGGAGAAATCAATAGTTATAAAATAGGGGAAGATGAAAAAGCAATTGCTATCTTAGAGTTAAATCCAATTTCAAAAGGTCACTCTCTCATAATCCCTCTAAAGCATGATATAGAAAAAATAGATGAAGAAACTAAAAACCTTGCAGAAAAAATTTCAGAAAGAATAAGAAAAGAGCTCTCTCCGAAAGAAGTAAAACTATTTGCTACAGAAATATTTGGACACAAAATTGTTAATGTTCTCCCAATTTATAATGAAGAAGATTCCAATTCAGGGAGAAAAAAAGCAACAGAAGAAGAATTAAAAGAGCTCCAGGAAATTTTAACAAAAGATAAAACAATAGAACAAAAAGATAAAGAAACAGATGAAAAAATTCAGAAAGATAATAAAAACACCCAAAAAGAAGAAAGTGATATAGAACCCAAAATTACTGATGAGAATACATGGTTGCCGGTAAGGATTCCTTAATTAGATTAAACCAATTAAAGAGAATAATTCTTCATTAAAAAAATAAGCATAACCAATAAATAAGAAACTAAAAAGAAAAACCGGTGCAAAAGGCAATCCCTCTTTAATCTTAACAATTTTATTTCTCTTTTTTAATAACATAATTTCTTCTTTATTAAGCCCTTCCCAATTTGATTTAATCAATTTGTCTTTACACTTTACACTTTTTTCTAACCAGTCTCCTTCCCTTAATTTGTTTGGTTGAACTTCCCTAACCATAATGCGCTCATCGATTGATTTTGCTGATGCAACCAACAATGAAGTTATTAATATAAAAAAACCTGCAAAAATGAAAACAAAATCTATCAAACCTAGAGCTATAAAAATGAATCCCGTAGTAGTCGATATTTTTAAAATTGTCTTATTCTTTTTTAAATAATTATTAAAACCCCTACGAAATATGCCAAAATTCTTAAAAACCATATACCCGCTAAATATCATCCCATAAATCGCCCCAAAAAATAGGAAAGCAAGTAAAAAAAAGAAAAAGATATCTAAATTAGAAAAGAAATTATTACACATTGGGAGTATGGGTCCAAGAGCAATCATTAATTTTGCATCTCCTCCTGCAAAAATTTTACAATAATAAAAAAGATTACCCATAATAAAAAAGAATCCTAATCCTAATAAACCTTGATAAAAAAATGAGAATCCTGCTTCTGAAAAAAAAGGATAAAAAAACCTAAATCCCAATGCAAAAATGATTAAAGAAAAATTTAACCAGTTAGGGATCTCTGAATTTTTCCAATCCCCCACAACTGCAAAGACTATCCAGATTAAAGCAAGAACAAATAAGAATATTACCCCCTCCATAAATAAAATTGAATTAAATTCTTTATAAAACTATTTTTTATAACCCCAAAACCTATCTCTTTTGATTTGTCTTTTTCTCACTTCTTTTTTTCCCGCCTTTTTTATAAGGGTGTTTCTTTTTCTCTCTCTTTTTATCCTTCCCTTTATTCCTTTTATCAGAACCAACACTATAATCCATTTTAAAAATATCAATTTTATAAATTCTAATCTTCAGTTTTAGGATCAGGCACCTCTACTACTATTGGAGACTCCTCTGCTTTTGGAAGTTCATTTTCTTCTTCTTTGAGGTCTGAGAAAAAATCCTCACATTCTGAATCTAAAGCAGGACAAGATTCTATCCCGAGATTACTATAATCCTCTGAAAGAATAAAACAACTAGCATCTTTAGGGCTATTATACTCCTCTGCTTTAACTTCTCTATCTTTTAAACAAAAATCATAAAAACTTTCAAGCTCACAAGCATTTTGGCACTCAATTTTAATTGCATTTACATTACTTGTAGAAATGAAAGGAGCTATCTGGCCCCATCCAATTGTAAATCCTACAACTAAAACTGCTAATATAATAACTCCAAGAACTATAAGAATAATTGCATTAGTGCTTAAACCTTGACCTCTTTTACCAATCATATCTATATCATGATTTTTATAGTTATAAATGTTTCTTTTCAAACCATTAATTATAAAAATAAAACACATAATAATAATAATAATAATAATAATAATTGATTAAATAAATACCATCTACTCAAAATAAATTAAAAATTTTTAAAATTAATTCTAAATTTCTTATTCACTTTCTTCTTCGCTACTTTTTTCTACAACTCCCTCGCAAGTTATTCCAGGACAACTAGAAATTGTTATCCCATTCGCTATAAGAGTGTTATTCATTGAAAAGTCGTTACAAGTCCCCTCAAGAGTCTTTCCATCCCATCTTAATTCTCTCTCTTCGGCACAAAATCCATAATTACTTTCAAGAACACAGGCTGTTTCACAACTAGTTTGGATTGTATCTACATTTGTCTGCGAGATGAAAGGAGCTATCTGGCCCCATCCAATTGTAAATCCTACAACTAAAACTGCTAATATAATAACTCCAAGAACTATAAGAATAATTGCATTAGTGCTTAAACCTTGACCTCTTTTACCAATCATATCTGGATTATGATCTTTTTATTTATAAATGTTTCTTTTTAAATGACCTAATAAAGAAAAGAATCTAAAAAATCTAAAATATATTTCTATTATTTTAATAAAAATTATTCAATCTAGAGAATAGTAGTAAGTAACTTCAAGATTATTGCTTTTTCTTTTTATTACTAAATTCTCTCCATCAATCTCTGCTTCTAAATCTCCCCCTCTCGACCTCATCTTAGATATAGCATCTTTTTGAAAATAAACCATTTTTTTAAGAGATTCTTCTTCACTAAAACCTACATTAAGGTAAAACTCAAAGGATTCGACATCTGAAGAAATCCCTTCAAATGCCTCTAATCCGATTTCTTTACTTGGCCCCTTAATTTCAAAAGAAATAAAACTAAACAAAGCTAGGATACAAATAGCAACTACTCCTATAACTAAAATAAAAACAGGCGCTCCTCCTTTTTTATTTGATAAAAATTTTTCCATCTTTTATTTCTCCCTTAATTTCGTGATAAGATTAATTCAATCCAGTTATTTTTCCCTTGACTCTCTTCTAAATGAATCATCTCTAAAAGTGGTAACGAACCAACCTTCATTCCTACCCCTCCTTCTGTTTCTATAAGGGGTTTCTCCCCAAAAGGATTATTACCTGGAATATTCCAATTCCATCCTCCCTCAGAATTGAACCCTAACCAAACTTTTCCATACAAATAATCTCTTTCATAAAATCCCTTAAAAATCCCGATTGCAAGATTTTTATTAAAATCGTTAAAATTGTTTTCTTCTTTCAACTCTTCAAAAATTATATCTCCTGATTGTCCCTGTGTTAATAAATAACTGGTCAAAGATTTTTTAGCGAACAAATCAAATTCTGTATCTTGGTTGAATGTTTTATTCCCGCCTAAATCAATCGAAATTGAAATTGAAATCAAAAGAATTGTGGCAATTATTGCTGTTGCGACAATCCATACTACTGCATCGCTTGCTTGACCTTTCTTATTTATCTTTGCAAGATTTCCTATTTTTTTATTCATTTTTTTCTGTTTTTCTAACTATTGATAAAACTTTAATTACATACTGATTCCCCTCCTCATCAAGAACATACATCTTTCTCTCTTTTGAGTTATCATTAGAATCTGAATTATAAAATGATTTTAGATTAATACTCCCTTCTTCCACTTCAAATAACTTCTCTCCTAATTGGACTTCTTCATCTTCTTGGATTCTATCAAAATCAGATTCATAATTAAATTCATAAATTCCTATATTGAGATAATATTCTGAACTTTCGCTCCAACCGTACTGGTCTTCAACTTCAAATGTTAAATCACATCTATCTAAAAAATTATTTTTAAAATTCTCGTCTTCTAAAATTTCTGAATTGATGTAACCTCCTGAAGAAACACAATCTGCAACCTTATCTGAAAGAATCTTCTCCTCCATCTCTCTAACATCATAAGGTGAACCATAAAAAGCAGACACCATAAATACCACTGCTCCTGCTACAATAAATAAAATAAAAAACCAATAAACTGAAACAACCTTTTCTGTAGCTTTTTTATTCATTTGAATCTCCTAAATTCTCCTCTACATTTTCTTCTTGAATTTCTTCTATAGTTTCTTCTTGAATCTCTTCACGATTCTCTTTTTCATCTATAATAAAAATGTAATTCTTATCATCAAGAGGGTAATAACTTACCTCCACATCATTAAAAAAAGAGTAACTATAACCCCCGTCTTTTCTTAAACCTACAGTAACCTTGTTTCCATCTATATTTATCATCTTCTCAAAATCTTCTTCTCCAAAATTCTCCTTGGCCTTTTCAATTGCATTTTCCATTGTTAAATTAATTATCATCCCAGGTCTTGCAGAATCAATCATTAGTGCAATTTGTTTTGCATACTCTTCTTCCATAACTGAAGCATCATTTGCTTTAGAAAGAACAAAAAAGATCAGAATAGATATAAAAACAACATTTAAAATTATAAAAATAACATTCTCTATAAGAATATTCCCTCTTTTTCTCATAAATAGAATAAAAAATAAAGATTAATAAAACTTTAGAAATTATGCATTTGTGACATATTCATCACAGCCATCTACTCCTAAAGGACTTTCCCCAATCTCATATAAAAATGGAGGAATCATATAGTAATCATTAAGTTTCCATTTCAAAATTTCTTTAATCAAGGATTCTTTTGCCTGAACAGTTTGAATAATATGTTTTTCTTCTAATGAAATTAGCCTCTGACTATATCCATTAATCTCTTCAAAATCTCCAAAAAGATCTTCCAGACTATAGTAAGAAGTAAGATAATGGAGATATGTTTCATCATCACTAACTTTTTCTCTTTCTAAAAATTCTAAAAGTTCTTGGTACCTAATTCCTTCTTCACTATATCTATCGATAATCTCTTCATCAAATTTTATAACGGAACAAATAGCACATCCTACTTTATCAGATACAATATTCTTAGAGGTATAATCTAATTTCCCTTCTCCAAACATCCACCAACAATCAGCCATCTCATCAGCAATTGCTTTAAAAACTTCATTTTTATCTTCAGGATTAACTTCTACAACACTGTCTTCTAAAATCCCTTCACATCCCCCTCCTCCAGAGATACAAACATAACTAGTTTTACAATCTAAGGAACCAGCAATACCAAAAGATTTTGCTTGCAAAACAACAGAGTTATGGCAAATTTCTTTATCTGTTGTTCCAGTTAGATTCAATCTGAATATGAAATATAAAATTACTGTAAAACTCACAATTAGGATTATTATTGTGACTAATTGTTTTGTTGTTATTTCTCCTTTCTTTTCTCTTTTTTTATCTCTCAATTCCATATTAAAACCTCATAAGATCCCAAACCTCTTTAACATTAAAATTACTCCTGTTAACACCACTCCAAAGAATACAATCCAGATTAAATATTTTATCAAATCATCCATTATCTTTTATTATTAAAACCCCCTCATCTTCATATTTTAGATTTAATTCTAACGGGGGGTTCTCTATAATCAAAAGCCTCCCTTCAAAATCGCCATCATCTTTAACCCCTGCTATTACTTCTCCTTGAGATTCCTTGCAAACCCAATCAGAACTACACCTCTCTGCCATTTCTATAATTTCATTATCCCAAATCCCAAAATATTCTGCTAGAGGTCTTACTCCATAGTCTACTATTTTCCTAGGAACCCACGTCACAACATCAAGAGCTTTCTCCCACCATCTCCTTTCTTCTTCACTCTCTATATTTTGTTTAAGATGATTTACACCACAAATACAAATACAATTATCCCAACCTTTTATCTCACAAGATTGAGGCATAACCTCCTCTATTTCATCATCAATCTCGGTATACATCGGCCATGTAAAAAGAACTTTGTTAGTAGGATTATAAATTTCAACAGAAGATGCCCCTTCATTTATAGAAGAAACTAATTGGTCTAATGAACTTTCAGCAAGTTCTAAATCCTTATTTTTTTCATGTGCGAAATAGAGAGAAGTTAGAAAATAAATCAAAAAAGCAATCACAATCACAGATATAATTATTTTAACTGTCTCTTCACCTAACAAAAATCCTTTTTTATCCATTTTTAACATCCTTGTTCAACAGAACAACATCTCCTTTCAGTGCAGAAAAACAAAACTTTTTTTGAACAATAATCACCATAACAACACTCTGAAACTTGAGGCTCCTTTTTTTTATAAACCCGTACTCCTCCTTCTAAACAATCGTTACTCCCTTCTTCTACATCTTCCTCTTCGGTTATTCCCTCTTTATCCTCTTCATACATTGTTTCATCTTCAGATTCTTCTGAAGGAATGAGCCCCATATCTTCACCACCATAACCCTCAAAAATACCAAAAACTTGCCCTTTAAAAAATACAAAAAGCCCTATCATGACTACAACTACAACTAAAACCCCAAGGATTACTTTAATCAACTGTCCGATTGTAAGTTCTGCCATTATCTCCCAACAAACAAATTTTTAATTCTATCAATTAGTTCAAAACCGGTATCCTTCATCAAAAAAATAGAGACTAAAACAATTGTAAGAACTGCAATTGCAATCAGTACCCATGGAAGATAATCTGAAACAATCCCTCTTTTTTCCATAAAATGTAAAGAAAATAAAGATTAATAAATCTTTCACCCTAAATTTCCTAAAACAACCGAAGAGAGAATAAACAACGCGATTGTAGAAATTAAAGCAACAACAGTATAAAGAGAGATTCCCTTAACTAAATTCTTTCCTGTTTGGTTTGTCTTTTCTAATCTATCCTCTCCTGAATCTATAGTCACTAAAGTATCTGTAAGAATAAAAATTATTTGAATAAGATAAATCCCTATTGCAACTTGTAAAAAATAAGGAGGGATCATCACATTTTGACTAAAAACCCCCATTATCTCCTCAACACCTCCTAATCCTATCTCCGCACTCCCTCCTAACTCTTCAAAACCAGCGATTTTCCCTAAAATAGAACTTATCATCATTGCTAAACCTACAACAACTCCAGAAAGTAATGGTGCAAGAAAAGTCATATTACTTTTCATATCAGAAATAATCTCTGCGAGCATATCTCTTAGTCTTGCAGTAATTTTCTGAATATTTTTAACATATTGTGAAATACTCATAAGACTAACTGCAGCAATCTTTAATCCTTTTTTAGAAGCTTCAACAAGAATTCTCATACTTGTAGAAATTAAATCTGAAGGGTAATGATTTATCGCTCCTCTGTTTTTATCAAAAATAGCTCTTTCTACATTCATCCCCATTTGTCTTATATTATAATCTACTCTTTTAAAAAAATCCGCAGAATTCAGCCCTTTTGAAGACCTTGCAACTTTTCCAAAAACAACTTCTGGAGGGTCTCCATTTCCTATCCTATTTCCTAACTGAAATAATGAATTTTTAAACTCGCTCTCTAACTTATTTGTATTTTCTCTCTCTTTTATAAGATCTTTTGTCTTTCCCTTATATGCTAAAGAAAAAAACAAAGCCATCCCTAAAGGGATAAACATTCCTAATATCAAAGATCCAATTCCAAATGGGCCATAAGTTTCTCCTCCTTCCTGGACAAAACCAAAAAATTTCACATCCCCAAAGAAATTCATCCCTATCTGGGAAAAAGTAAAATCTCTTGATAAATTCAAAATTTCGGGTAAAGGAGTGTACTGAAATATAAATGGCAAAAATCCTAAAATAAACAAAGGCAAGCAGATTAAAAATGATTTGAAATAATGATCATTTTTCTTGTATTCTGAATAAAGAGGATTTCTTTCTAAAAGATTTGTCTCCCCATGCCCTCCAGGACGCATCATCATATACTTGCTCATTAAAAAAAAGGCAATAAATGGGATAAGAAGATTATATAAAAAGAATACATGACCCGTTTTAAGAAAATCTCCTACCATTATTGAAGCTAAAGGCAATAAAGCCAAACCCAAAACAGGGAGAGTTGTTCCGAGCATATATGTACTTTGGATAGGACTCTTAATATCATGGACAAATTTAAGCATTTTATCATAAACGCCATCAAGAATAACTTGCAAAGATCTTTCAAGAGTAGCAATTCTCCTTGATTCATCTGGCTCGAATAAACTACTTTCAATAAGATTAAAAGATTCTATAAATTCTTGAGAATAATCTCTCCAACCTTGTAAATAATTTTCCAAACTCTCTTTTATTGTAGAAAACTTCCCAACTTCAACATTATAAAATACTTTTTTTAGATCTAAAGATAAAGGATACTCTAAATGTTGAGATGCGAATGAAATTGCTTTTTCAAGATTTGGAGTGTGCCTCATATGGACAACAATATACAGTATTGCTGGAACCATCTGACTAGAAGCCTTAAGTCTCCACTTATTTGCAAGTCTTTTAGGATAATTTTTCATATAATAAAAAAGGAATAAAGACATAGAGACTGTTAAAAGAAAAAACAATACTGGAAAAGAATCAGTAATAAGAAAAACCCCTATAGAACTAAAGATTCCTAAAAGAAAAATTATTAAAAAAACGATGATGCTTAAGGATAAAGATTGCCATGGTTCTACATCAAGATGGGCAATTTCAAGATTTCTTTGTATTTCCTTCTTATCTTTTTCAGAAGCATTAACCTTTATAATTTTTCCTAAACTATGGCACCATTTTTCATACCTTGACCATTGAGGGGCCATCTCTTCTTTAAAAAGAGTATACTCTTTGCTATAACTTTTTTTTATATCTTTTTTTCTCACTGGACGAGAAGTATTCATCTGATTCTCTATCTTTTTTCCATATTTATCCAAAATGTCCTTAACATCTGCTTTTCTGTTTGGTCTCTTTTTTGACATATCCTCACCTCTTTAAAAAGAAGAAAAACTAAATTAATAAATGTTTGGAGAACTAATTTCTGAGGTTACATATCTGTTTAAAATTAAGAACTCTTCTTAATTTTTCTGCTGTTTCTACGGACTTTAAAATTTTCATATCTCAAATGGACATAAGCAAAAACTAATCCCCCTAAAAAAAGAATAACCCCAATAGTATTAGACAATTGGGAAGTTGATGCAATAGAATGCCCTGTAATATCTGAAGAGGTAAAAACAAGTGAAGATGCAAGCAACCCTATCGAGATATATGCAAACATAGTTCTTTTAAATTTCTTAAATTCCCTTTTTTTACTTAATTTTTCCATATATCCTAAAGAATTTCAAACTTTATAAAATTATCAGATTAAAAGTAGAATAATAAAAAACCTTAAGATTTTCTTTTTTTTATCTCTTTATTTAGCCATTCTTTCCACTCTGGAAAAACTTTTTCTGATTTTGGTAATCCTTCTTCTTTTCTTACTTTTTCTGAAATTTTATGAAAAACCTCATTAGATAAAACAGTAAATTCTGCTTCTAAAAGTCTTTCATCTCCTGTTCTTTCTGCCGCATTAACTAATTCTTCTTTAATTTTAGCACGAAGTTGAATATTATCATAAACAGCATCCCAATTGCCGGCCCAACCTTTAACACTAGAAGCTATCTCTTTTATAACCTCACTATTTCCATTAATTAAATCATCACTTGGTTCTAACTGATCTTTTTCAACGTTATATCTTAATAAATCTACAAATCCATTTTCTTGAGAAGGGTCTTTCTTCCAGTGTTTTCTAACTTCTGAAACCTGTAAAAGTCTTTTCCAAGAATGTAACCCATCTGGAGACTTTATTGGATTTGCTACCATAATGATATCTGTTGCTTTAAAACTTGTAGCAGGAACTTCTAAATCATTAACAACCCTATCAAAAACACCATAAGGGCTTGCCCCATGAATTGTCCCGGCAACAACATTTGCAAGTGCTCCAACCCTCATCGCTTCATATAATGCTTTTGCTTCAGTACTTCTAACTTCTCCAACTATCAATGAACTATCCCCTAATCTTAAACTTGTCCTTATACCATCATCTGCAGAGACTTCATTACTTGTACTTGAAAGTGCAGATTTAACCTTCATTCTAACAGTATCATAATTGAGATTTCTTAAAGAATTTAATGGGAGTTCTAAGGAATCCTCTATAACAATCATCCTATATTTAGGAGATATCTCTAACATCAAACTACCTAAAAGAGAGGTTTTACCTGAACTTCTTGTCCCTGCAACTAACATTGTTCTAGAACCATCAACTAAGAAACTTAGTAATCCTGCTGCAAAAGAATTCATCATCCCATTCTTAACAAAAAGAGGAAGAGTCCAAGGTTCTTCTCTATGTCTTCTAATTGCATATGATAATCCTTTTGGTGAAAGGGGTTGTTGTATAATTGAAATTCTTGAACTAATATTCCCAATCTCTAATTGGGTATCAAGAACAGGATTTGCTTCGTCTAAAGGCCTTCCAGAAATCATTCTAAACTTAGCCGCCCAAGAATCTGCATCTTCTTGACTTGGAAGGATATTGGTATAACATTCATCATAATCCTGATGCCTCAAAAAGATATTAGTTGACGGGATTGGAGCATTTAAAACAATATCCTGTAATCTTTTGTCCTGCAATAAAACCTCCACTAATCCAAAACCAATTGTATGCCTCACAATTATCGTTGCTAACTTATTTAACCCAGCATAATCTATACTGATTCCTTTACTTTTTGCTAAATCTTGGAGAAGATCTTTAGAAATATTAAAAAAAACCCGCCTTGTTCTTTCTGCCTCAGTAAATTCTTCTGCTTTTGGTTGATGTTCCATCAAAACTCCTCTGGCTAAATTCAAAAGCATGCTCTGTTCTTCATTTAAAGAATTTTCTGGGGGAACCAAATGATAGATATATTTAGACTCATTTTTCTTTTTTAGAATAGTCACAACAGATTCATCATCCCCTTCATTTGAGATTTTATACTGGTCTACAATTTCTGCATCATTAGGAATTTCAGATACTAATCTTGTAAATGTAAAATTAGGGATTATATTTGGTTTGAATATTTTATGATAAATCTCTCTATCTCTTTTTCTATAATCATTGGAATAGGGTAAAAGAGATTTTATCAATTTTGTATTCTCTAATAAAGAAAAAATTTTCTCTAAAAAAAGAATATAATTATTTTGATCAAGTTTGTATCCCCCTCCAAGATTATCAAGATTCATTTTAGATTCAATAATTATTCTTTTCAAATCAAAATAAGCTGCAAGAGGATCTCTTTTTAATAAAAATAAAAATGAAAAAATCTGATTATATCTCTGGTTAAAAAAATCGTCATAATTTGGAGAAAGTTTCTCTTTAGAAAGAACTTTTTCTTGTTTGAATAGATACACATAAAGCTGGGCAATCTCAATCAATAAAGAAGTTTCTTCAAAACCATAACTATAATTTTTTTGTTGAACAAAAACAACCCTGGAAACATTTGGGTTTTCCATCAAAATGTCAAAGGTCTTTTCCATAATCTCTGGAGAATCAATAATACTTGGTACATATTGTGCTCCAATACAATTGATGTATAAAATATCTTCTCCCCCCTCTCTTTGAGTTTCATAAGCAAATAAAGGTGTTTCTTTATTAAATTGCATAACCAAAACAAACAAGCACTGTTTAAAATCTTTATGTTGAACAAAACAATTTTAAACCACACTAACTTCTCCTTTTTATGGAAAAAGAGAATCTAAATCCAAATTCATCTTCTAATTTGAATATAAGAATAAGAGACTTGGAAGAAAGAAATAGGAACTTAAGAAATCAAATCCTTTTGATTGGAAAAAACCTCATAGAAGTTAGAGAAAAAAATAATGAGGATATTCTTGGGATAAAAAAGGAATTAGAAACAATTAAACAAAATGTAGAAAGATTAATGTCTTTTTTAGAAATGGCTTCAGATGAATTTTCAAAATTTGCCAGAAAAGATGATTTAGAAATTCTGGCTAAACAAGCAAAAATGTTCCAACCAAATAAACTAGAAAAAAAATAAAAAGATAATGGGAATACTAGACAAAATTTCAAAAATGAGAAATGAGGGTCAATCAGATGAAGAAATAGTTTCTGGATTAAAAAAACAAGGGATAACTCCTAAAGAAATAAATGAGGCATTCAGTCAAGCTCAAATAAAAAATGCAGTATCAGAAGGGGAAGAAAATGACGAATACGGTGCTCCTCCAGAATACGGATATCAAGATTCACAAAACCCTCCTGGGAATTCTTCTCCTAAAAGTCAGGAGATATCAGAAGATGATACATATACTCCTCAACCTTCCAACGGATACCAAATGCAACAATCACAACCAAGCCAACAAGATTATGATGAATATTATCCTAAACAAAGTGGGGGATATGATTCCTCTCAACAGTATTATGGTTCTGGGGGGATAAGTACTGGGACAGTGATTGAAATATCTGAACAAGTTTTTTCAGAAAACATAGAAAAAATAAGAAAAAAGATAGAAGATATTGAAGAATTTAAAACTCTTTCAGAAACAAAAATCAAAAATCTATCAGAAAGGCTTAAGAGAATCGAAACAATTATCGATAAACTACAAATCTCTATTCTTGATAAAGTTGGTTCTTATGGGGATAATATAGAAAGTATAAAAAAAGAGATGTCTATGATGCAAGATTCTTTTAATAAGGTGATTTCTTCAACCCACAAAACAACAAATAAAAAGCACTCTGAAAAACACACTTCTAAAAAATCAAATTCTAAAAAAGCTCCAAAAAAGAAGACTTCTAAAAAATCAAAAAAATAATCAGCTTGAATTTTAACTACTTTCTGCAAGCGCTTTCATAAACTTTGAGCTTGCATCTTGCGTTTGAGACTTTGATTTTGATGCTCCAATAACTATTGCAATCATAATCCCAAGAACTATCCATGGAAGATAAACATCCCAATTTATCTCTGCTAAAACCCCTGTAGACATCCATTGAACTGAATCAGCACTATTAGCTAAAACAACAACAAAGACAATCAGCGAAACTATTACAAAGGTATAAGTCACCCATGTTTTACTAGGGGCAAACAACCCAAATAAGATCATAAGAACTAAAAGAATGACCAATCCTACACCCAGCCTTGGAAAAATTTCTGAAAAAAATGCAGAAACAAAACCAAACTGTAAAGACATTAGCCCTACAGCTAATGCAATAATTGCATTAATAGACTTGTTTTCCTTAAAAATCTTCAACTGGGTTAATATCCCAAACACAAGTGAAAATATTAAAAGAAAAGGAATCATATAATCAAAAACACCTGCTTTTGCCCAAGCATCTAAAATATTCCCAAAACCCCCCGACCCATAAAGGGAAGCGGACTGTAAAAGTAATGCCTCTTTAATCATAAATGTAATTTAGAGAGAGATATTTAAATATGTTTCTAAAATAACTAGCCACTTCTTAACTCTTCCCGTCTTTAGATCCCTTTAGAACTAATGCAAGAGCAATCGCGATAAGAACCACAAAAGAAAGATTAGTCCATAATTGACTACTCCACTCCTCAAAAAATAAAAAATTAGTGGTTGATTCTTGAGCGCCTGTTGCCCAAAGAAGTGCAATTCCTACAGATATGATAAGAACAACCCCGATAAGGATTTTTAACCCTTTACTTTCTGGTAATTTTACCTCTCCTCCTGAAATAAATCCCCAAATCAACAAAACAACAAACACTACTATCAGTGCAACGCTTAAAAATAATATTAAATTAGTTATCACAATTTGAGGGTATACAACACTTATAAGAATAAGTCCAATAACAAAAGACACAAGAGCATTAACTTGTTTGTTTTCTCCTAAAACTTTCGTTTTCTCTAAAACAGCATAAGTTATCGCAAAAACTAACAAAAAAGGTAGGGCAAATCTCGTAAATATCCAGTGCTGTAAAAAAATTTCTTCTTCAGCCATTTTAAATCACATTAACTCTTCAGAAGGTCCCTCAGATCCTTGATCGGTTTTTGGCAAGGCAGAAGAGTTTATTATAACTATATCACTTATTGCTTTAACAAATTGATGGGGAATTATCACTCCTCTCGCGCCCCCAATCAAAGAAGCAATACTTCCTCCTACTCTAATTTTCCATCCAGAAATTTTATTTTCATGAAGATTTGATTCTTCTATCTCTCCAAAATAATCCCCATTATCTGTGTACACCCTAGAACCAATAATCTCTGTTATTTTCTTTATTCTCATACTCTGTTTTAAGTAAAATCATTTAAATACTTTTCCGTTATTTAACTTATATTTCATTTTTAGTTAAATTGACCCTAAAAAAAAGAAACATCATTCTTAATAGAATCTTAAAGAAGATAAATATAAAAACTTATAACTCTAAAAAGCACCATTAAAAAATGTTTAACAAAAAAGAGATTATATCCATTATAATTGCAGTGTTTATAATAGCGCTCTCAATATCGCTGAACAATCTTCATAATTTTTTTAAGATACTCCTAATCATCTCAATAGTAGTATTATTAAATATCTTAGCAAAAAAGGTCACTAGTTTTTATTTAGAATCTGAAATAAACATTGGGCTTTGGGAATTTCAAAGATACGGATTAAGTCCAAATGAACATTTTAAAAAACCATTTGTTGCTGGAACATTTTTACCATTAATCTCAAAAATCCTTCTATTTCCAATACAAAATTTTGTATGGATGGCTTCTCTTGTATTTGAAGTAAAACCTTCTGTTTATAGAGCAGCAAGAAAACATGGGCTTTATACATTCTCTGAGATGACTGAAGACCACATTGGATTAATTGCTGCTTCAGGGATTGCGATGAATATCTTATTTGCAATACTAGGGTACTTCATAGAATTCCCAGAATTTGCAAGAATAAATCTTTATTATGCGCTTTTCAATATTCTCCCCATTTCAAACCTTGATGGAAACAAAATCTTCTTTGGAAATAATACCCTTTGGAGTTTCCTTGCTTCAATAATCTTCATAGGTCTGATGTTAATAATACTCACATTTTAAAAGAGTACTAAATTTTAAATTAAAAATGGAATTTCTAAAAGGGATTGAGCCCAGAAACTATCAGAAAGATATATTTGAAACATGCAAAAAAAAGAATTGCCTTGTGGTTTTACCCACGGGTTTAGGAAAAACGATGATTGCTCTAATGCTTTCTATAGAAAGATTACAGAAATTTCCTGGAAGCAAAAACCTTATCTTGGCTCCAACAAAACCCCTTGCAGAACAACATCTCAATTTCTTTAAAAAACATCTTCCAGAACTATTTGCAGATATACAATTATTCACCGGAGCGATTAATTCAAAAAAGAGAACAAAAATATGGGATAGTGCAGATATTATCTTTTCAACCCCTCAATGCATCGCTAACGACATAAAAAACAACCTCTATAATTTGGAAGAAGTCAGTTTATTGATAGAAGATGAAGCTCATAGATGTATAAAAAATTATGATTATAATTATATTGTACAACAATATGGAAAACAATCAAAAAACAGAAGGATTATTGGATTAACTGCTTCCCCAGGGAATGATACCAAAAAAATAAGAGAGATATGCAAAAATCTTTCAATCGAAGAAGTAGAATTAAGAACAAGAGAAAGTGAAGATGTGAAAAAAAACATACAAGAATTAAAATTTGAGAAAGTAACTCTTGACCTTCCCCCTGAATTTGAAGAAATAAGACAATTATTAAAAAAAGTTCTTAATGATTACATCTCTGAATTAAAATCAAGAAATCTCCTTTTTGATCCTCCTACCAAAATAAATCTTATCAAACTTCAAAAAAGCATGGGTTCTCAGATTTCAAGAGGTAAAAAAAACTTTAATGTTCTTAGAGGTTTATCTGTGTGTGCAAATGCATTAAAATTACAACATGCACTTGAACTTCTTGAAACTCAAACAATAATTGGGTTTCATAATTATCTTAAGGATTTATTTAAACAAGCCTCAGATTCAAAGAGTAAAGGGATTCAACAATTAGTAAAAAAACCCCATTTTAATATAATCTTCAAAAAGTCAGAAGAATTAATAAGCAACAAGATAGAGCACCCTAAAGTAGATAAAGTTTCTGAGATTGTTTTTAGAGAAAAAGAAAAAAATCAGGATAATGTTAATACAAAGATTATTGTTTTTACACAATTTAGGGAAACAGCAAAAATAATTGTTAAAAAACTTAATACACTGGAAGGAATAAATGCAAGTGTTTTTGTAGGGCAGTTAAAGAAAAATGAAATGGGGCTGAGTCAAAAAGAACAAAGAAGAACAATAGAAAAATTCTCGGAGGGGGAAATAAACGTCCTTTGTGCAACCTCAATAGGAGAAGAAGGACTCGATATCCCTGAAGTAAATGCAGTCCTCTTCTACGAACCAGTTCCTTCAGCAATAAGAGCCATACAAAGAACAGGAAGGACTGCAAGATTAAAGGAAGGAAAGTTAATTATTTTGATAACAAAAAATACAAAAGATGAAACTTCTTATTATATTTCAAGAAGAAGAGAAAAAAGTATGTCTGGGGCGATAGATTCCATAAAAAAAGAATTATCTCAAAATGGGGGATTATATTCTCAAAAAAGATTAGATAAATTTTAAAAATAAAAGATATGAAACCAACGATACCAGTTTTAAAAAAAGATGAAAAAGAGGAGAGAAAAGAAAAGAAAAAACACTCTGATCCAAAGATCCTAATAGATTATAGGGAGAAAAACTCTCTTGTATATTCTGAATTAATAAACTTAGGATTAAAAACAGAGATAAAAAATCTTGATGTTGCAGATTATATCTTAAACAACACCGCAATTGAAAGAAAAACAGTTTCAGATTTTATAAATTCTATGATAAACAAAAGGCTTCAAAGACAATTAGTAGGATTGCAACAATATGAAAAAAGATTACTTTTAATAGAGGGCATAGATGAACAAGAGTTATACTCAACAAATTCGTTTGAAAATCCATTTGAGAATTCATTTGAAGATTCTTCTTTAAAAATAAATAAGCCCAAAATGCATCCAAATTCAATCAGGGGTTTTCTATTGTCTACAATACTAAATTACAAAGTTCCAATAATATTCACAAAAGATGCAGAAGACACTGCAAATTTTATGGCTGTTTTATTAAAACAAGACCCTAAAGAAAATTCACTCAATGCCAAAAAGAAATCGTTAAACAAAAAAGAACAAATGCAGTTTATTATTGAAGGTTTCCCTGGGATAGGCCCTAAAACTGCAAAAAAACTGTTAAACAATTTTGGATCAATCAAGAAAATAATAACTACCCCTAAAGAGAAATTAAAAGAAATTATTGGAAAAAAAGCAGAGATTTTTTCAATTGTTGGAGAAAATTATATCTAAATTTTATGTTTAAATTTAATTCAAATAAAAAGTTTCAAGAGTTTCATAAACAGAGCCGTTTTCGGTTAAAGTTGAACTTTTCAATTTAAACTCATTAGCTTCAAAGCTCATCTCAGGAATTTCTATCTTTTGTATTTCATTTAAGAAATCCTCTTTTTTCTCAAAAATCTCCTTTGCTCTTGCGATTGTTAGATGACTCATAAACCTTTTCTCTTTTTGGAAACCCAACCCTGAAAGCTTTTCATCAACCAATTTTTGTAACTTCTCGCAATTGATTAGATGCAACCAGATGATAAGCCCTCCTTGATACTTTCTCTCATGACTTTTTGATTTTCTATTATCAAACAACCCTATAAAATCCGTTTTTATTTTAAATTTCTTAAAATCAATTTCCCTTAATTTTTCTTTAATTTCTTCTATTTTTCTTTCCTCTAACTCTCCAAGAAATTTTAGTGTTAGATGTAAATTTTCTATCTTTGTGAACTTTCCTTTAAAAAAAGGAATTTTTTCTTGAATTTTAAATATCTCTTTTTTAACTTCTTGAGGGATATCTATAGAAACAAATGCCCTAATCTTTTCCATTTATCCTCACACCAACTCCCCTAAAATTTTTGCACCTAACTTAACACTCTTTCCACTACTATCTTTTTCAGGGTTAATCTCTACTAAATCTATAGCTCTTAAGTTTTTTATTTTATTCACTCTCTGGATAAGATAAATGAATTCTCTTGAATTAACGCCTCCAACATTACTATCTAAAACTCCTGGGGCAAAAACAGGATCAATGAAACTAAAATCTATTGAAACATAAAGCTCTCTCCCTCTTGAAAATTCTGTTATTATATCTGCAGTATCTGAAATATCTTCTAATATCTGGTTCATTGAAATATTTCTTATTTTTTTATCATGCATAAATTCAATTTCTTCAGGATTAAAATTTCTAATTCCTACTAATAAAATATTTTTGGGGGGGAATCCTAATTCTATCAAACTTCTCAACCAACAATGATTTGAAGGGTACCCTTCTTTATCCATACTTTTTAAATTAGGAGTTGAATCAAAAACAATCAAACACGGGTCTCTGTGTTCTTTCCCACAATAATCAAAAAAAGATTTTACTAAAGAATGTGTAATGGAATGGTCCCCCCCTAAAAAGATTGTTTTTGGTTTTTCTTCAAATGCATTGAATGCATTTTTGTATATCAACCGATTGCTTAACTCAAGATTAGAATTATCAAGATGAATCTCTTCCAAATCTAATTTTTTAGTATCAATCTCTTCTCCTTCTTCATTGAATGATAATTCTTTCAAAGATTTTAAAACTTCGATACCCGCCTTTTCACAACCTTTTGTTTTTCCTTCGCCATCCAACCCCGGAACTTTTACTACAAACATTTTAATTTCTTTAGATTTATTTAAAACTCTTTTCTCTAATCTGGGAGTAATGCAAAAAAACTGTGGTCTTTTATAGCTTTTCTTGCAATTTCTTTTACATCTTCTAACTTAACACTCTTCATATTCTCTTCAAAATCATAAAACTTTTTAGCATCCCCTAAAATTTCGTATCTCAACAAGTGATCCATCTGATTTTGAGAGTCTTCCATTGAAATCTTATGGTTCCCTATTATTTGTTTTTTCATGCTTTCTAATTCTTCTTCAGATAAATCTTTTTCTATTTTTTTGAATTCTTCAATAATAAGATTTTTTACTTTTTCTACATTCTTTTTAGTAGTCCCAGCATAAATTAAATTGAATGCAAAATTCTTATTAATGTCTGATGCCCCTTTGATGGAATATGCTAAATTTCTTTTTTCTCTTATTTCATGAAATAATCTTGAAGACATCCCCCCAGCCATAATTTCGCTTAATATTTCTGCAGCATAAATCTCTTTCTCTTTTTCAAAAGGGACATGGTGTGCAAATATAAGATTAGCTTGATCAAGACCCTTCCTCTTTTCTACCCCATTGTTATTTCGTTTATTAACTTCTAATTCCGGAATCTTTCCTTTTTTATTTCCAAAATTATTTTTAGAAAAATCCAATATCTCTTCAAAATTTGCATTTCCCACAACACATAAAATAAGATTATTTGGAGAATACATCTGATTAAATCTATTAACAATCGCCTCTCTATCCATGGATTTTAATGTTTTTTCATCTCCAATTAAAGAAATCCCTAAAGGTTCTTCATAAAGATAACTTGTGATCTTATCCAAAACATAGATAGAGGGGTTATCCCTCCTCATTTTAATTTCTTCAAAAATTACATTTCTTTCTTTTTCTAATTCTTTTTCATCAAATTTTGGATTTTTCACCAAATCACCTAATACCTCCATTGCTGTTTTAAGATACTCGCTTGGCATCTTACACCAATAAGCAGTAATTTCTTCATCTGTAAAACCGTTTAAAACTCCTCCTTTTTCTTCAATTTCTTTAGCCACTTGGAGGGCATTTCTTTTTTCTGTCCCTTTGTACAACATATGTTCTATAAAATGAGAGATCCCTTTCTCTTCTTTCTTCTCATTGATTCCTCCACCCCGGACAGCAAATGCAACACTAACCACTGGGATATCTCTTTTTTCAAATAGGACTGTCATACCATTATCTAAAACCTCTCTATAAAACTTAACCATCTTTAGAAAAAATTATAAGCATATATAAAATTAATGATACTACTTCTTTATGTTAAAAGAGAGTTAAGAAAATATCCTAAAAATAGTTAAAGAGAGTTATTTTTCAAAAACAAGATATCTTTCCCCTTTAATATTAAAATCATCGGTAAACTGCCATCTCTGATCTATAAAATCTGTAAGCCATTTTCTTTGCACGTGAAACTTTTTTCTTCTAACCCAAGATTCTGTTGCAAAACTAATTATAACTCTATCTACAAAAGGAACAATTTTATCTAACAACTTTTTTGTATAATCCCTTTCAACCTTCTCTATAGAATCAACGACTTTAAACAAAAAAAGCACTCTCGGTTTTCTTGTATTCTTTATAACTTTTTTAACACCCTCCAAATCAAAAATACTTATATGAAACGCCTTCCCGTTTAAACCTTCTCTTTTAAAATACTGATTAGTCATTTCAACAAACTGACCAACAGCTTCTACTGCACGATAATCTACCTCCTTGCCCATCTTTTCAAAGAAATTATAACTCATCCCATTCACTCCTGCCCCCAAATCAATAATGCTTAATTTTTTATTTGGCTCCTCTGGCAATCCTTTTAAGATTCTTTCATATATCTCCTTATAATTATCATATCTCTCTCTTGTTGAAAGATGTTTTCTCAAAATATCTTCTGCAGATTTTTCTTTCCACCCCATTAACTTTCTTCCTGAAAATCCTGAAAAAATCTTTCTTAACGAATCTCTCGTGCTTTTTACAATTTCTTCTCCAGATAAATCTTTTTTATAAAATTTATTTAAAACTCTTTGAATATCTCCCTGAGGGATTTTAGAAAATTCTTTCTTTTGGGTTATCTTTTTAATAATCTCCCCTTTGTCCATCTTGCCTATTTTATCTCTTTTGTTTATTTTATTCTTTTTACCCATTTTATTTTTTATTACTTTTTACTGATATGCTCATTATTTTTTATATAAAACCTCATCTTTTTAGGTAAATCTTCTCTTAAACCAATTCTAAAACTTTTAACTATCTCAAAACTTATTGATTTCTGCATTCCTTGATTCTTTTTTCGCTCTCCACTATCTCCTTCACTTACTCTCTCACTAAAATCTTCTTCAATCCATAAAACATCTGAATCTAAAATAGAATCTCCATGAAAATTTTTATCTATTTTTAAGGATTCTGTTAATAATCCCGGCCCACTACATCTCTCATCAAAATTTAAAGGTTCTAAAGCACGAATTAAAACAGCTTGAGGATCTCCTTTTTTACCTGTAACAATATTAAACATTTTGTATTTATGAACATTATAAACCAGTATTCTCCCTTGCTCTTCCCACATCATCTCGCTTATCTTATTTTTTCCTTTACTCGCCCTACTCCCAGGATCTCCCTTTCCTAGATAAGCTTCTGTTTCAACAATCTTAGCTCTAAACTCTTCACTATTCATTTTTCTAACTAGAACTTTCCCTAAGATCTCCCTTGCAACAATCTCTGCATTTCTTCTAAAAAAATCAGGATTAAAAATCTTAGATTTATTTTTATTATTATTATTATTATTATTATTATTATTATTATTATTATTATTATTATTATTCTCTTTTTGCTCTTTAATATCCATTAAGAGATAATGTCCTTATTGTTTATAAAATAAACTCGTAAAGATTAAATCATTTAGATAAAAAATAGAAAAACAATCAATAAGAGAAAATTTGATAAATAAAACAATCAATTCTTTTCTATAAAATAAATATGAATTATATGAATTAGATAAAATAAATTAAATAAACACTAATCAAATTAGCTGACTAAAATGCCAATAAATGCCCATCCCGAATATCTAGAAGCAGAGAAGGAGTATCATTCAGCTTATGGCTCAGATGAAAAACTAAAAGCCTTAGAAAAAATGCTTTCTTTTGTTCCAAAACACAAAGGTGCGGAGAATCTTAGAGCTCAACTAAAAACAAGATATAAAAAACTCAAAGAAGAGATCTCAAAATCAAAGAAATCTTCTTCTAAAAAACAAGGCATAAAGAAAGAAGAAATGCAAGCAGTTATTATAGGATTAACAAATACTGGCAAATCCTCTCTTTTATCAAAATTAACAAATACCAATCCTGAAATCGCAGATTATGATTTTACTACAAAAAAACCAATACTAGGAATGATGGATTATGAGAATGTAAAAATCCAACTGATGGAAGTACCTGCATTTGAATCCAATTATTATGATAAAGGACTGGTGAATAGTGCAGACACTATTCTCATTTTAATAAACAACATCTCCCAAATTAAAGAAATTGAAGATGATTTGAAAAAATCTAAAGGAAAAAGGATAATCATTCTAAATAAATCAGATAAATTAAATTTTAAAGAAAAAAGAAAAATTTCTTCAACGTTACAATCAAAAAGATACAATTTTGTTTTAATATCTACAAAAAATGGCGAAGGTATTAAAAATCTTAAAACTAAAATTTTTGAAAGTTTTGATAAAATAAGAGTTTATACAAGAGAACCTGGGAAAAAGATAAACAAAAAAAATGAAAAACCGATGATTTTAGAACCAAACTCAACAGTTAAAGACGTAGCTGAAAAAATTCTTAAAGGATTCTCTAATAAAGTAAAGGAAGCGAGGATAACGGGCCCTTCTGGAAAATTTCTTAAGCAAACAGTGGGCTTAAAGCATAAACTAAAAGACTTAGATACTATAGAATTCAAAACAAAATAAGAAATGTGATAAAGATAAAAAGTTGATTCAATTCTTATAGGCTTTTTTTGACAATTTTTCTAATTCTTCTTTATGTTTTTGAATTGAGTTTAATAATTTTGAAATTTCTTTCGCAACAGCATTCTTCAAATCTAAAGGATGAATCTTCTTACTAATAAAATCTTTTTTTATGCCCTCAAAGTTACTATACTCTAAATTTCCCCCATATTTCTCATCCCTTTCAATAACCAATTTTTCCCCTTTATCGGATTTAATTGTCATTAGAACATATTTTAAAAAAGCCATTATCCCATTATTTGGATCTCCCTGAACACAATCTGCCCTTTTTATCTTCTGTTTAACTGTTAAATTATCATCAAGCAAATCAATCTTTGTTTTCTCATTTGAAGAAGACATCTTTTTTCCAATTAACCCAGGGATTATAGGATTCATTAATTCAACCCTTGAATTATATCCTATTTTAGGTAAATTCTCTCTTGCTAAAACCATAATCTTCCTTTGGTCCATTCCTCCAAGCTGAGCATCTACTTTGAGATATTCCTCATCAACTGCTTGCATCAAAGGATAAACAAATCCAGAAAGTTTTGCAGAGTCTCCTTCAATACTTTTTACTACCTCTGATGCAGCTTTTCTAGAATCTCTTAAAGAAACAACACTTGACATTTGAAGAACATCATACATATATTCTGGTTTTAATTGCATTTCAGAACCTTTAACAAACTCGAGATTTTTTGTATCCACTCCAATTGCCTGAATCATCAACGGAATAATCTTTTCATAATAATCATATCTCCTTTCTAAAAGGGTCCAAGGAACATTATCCATTACTGCATGTAAATCTGCTAAAAGAACCTTAACCTTAAACCCAGCTTTTAATAAATCTGCAATTTTCAAAGAAGGCAAAAAATACCCTACATGTGGTTTTCCTGTTGGTGCAGTCCCCCAATAAACTACTGGCTCTTTTTTTTCTTTTAATAATCTCTTTAAATCTTCATTCCCTAATATTTCTTGAAGATTTCTTGTAACTAATTTATAATTATCCATTAAAAAATAAAAAACTAACAATTATTAAATGTTTTCTTTTACCTTTTCCATTAGATTCTTTATACTACTAGTATCAAAATTTATACAAGAAACATTATAAAAAGAATTATCAAATTGGGAACAAAATTGTTAATTTAAATTGGGATTAAAGAAAAATTAAATAGGAATACTTGAATTTTCTCCTTGAACTTCTTCTTGAACTTCTTCTTGTTCTTCTGTTAGGAACTCTCCCGGAGCCTCTTCTTCTATTTTCGGTTCTTCTACTTCTCTAAAATCTCCCCCCTTCCTAATCTTTCAAAAGCATCCTCTAGTCTTTCTTGAGATTCTTCTGAAGAACCTTCTCTTAATCTTTCCATTGTTTGAGTAGCCACTCTCTCAAGAACTCTCTCTTTATTTTGAGCCTTTCTTTGAACGTCCACGGCGAATTCGCTTAGTATTACTTTTCATGTGTTTGAAAATTGAAATCATGCCTATTAAGATAAGCACGACCCAAATAGCAATTAACACAAAAAATATTTTTGGCCGATTTTCTTCTTCATACATCTTTAAAAAACTAGGATCTTGATCAAGATTTTGAGGGTCTTCATTTTCAGTATTGATCTCGACCGCAGCGATACAATCTCTCTTAGTTTCAGGTTTTCCAGTATAAGTTCCACATTCATTTACATCTTCACAATCTCTTTCTTGAGAACCATTTATACAAATTTCCCAATTGTCACACTCCCATTCAGGAGTGCATGTTCCATGCCCTGTTGTTCCAGAATCTGTAGGCTCTTCTTTTGGTTCTTCTTTTGGTTCTTCTTCATCTGAAGGATTTGTAGTTTCTTCTGGCTCTTCTTCATCTGAAGGATTTGTAGTTTCTTCTGGCTCTTCTTCATAACCTTCAACAACTTCAAAAGTTGAAAATCCAGAGATATTAAGAGTAAGAGTATTTGTTGAATTAAGATACTTCATATCTAAACATACTTCATCAGAACAATTCTCTCCATTATGAAGAACAATTGGCTGCTTAAAATCAATCTCCTTGAATGTTAAAACTGCCTTTGAATTCTTTAATCTAGGAAGACTTTTTGTATTTATACTAATCTTTTTAGAAGTAATATCCACATTATCTGTCAATAATTTTGTATTCTTTTTGAAACCACTAATATTCACTGAATCTTTGAAAACTATCTTTCCTTGATTCTTTTTTTCTAATATTAAACCTTTAATGCTTTCTTTTTTTATTTCATTAATATCTGTTGTATCTCCATCAAATGTATCTAAAATATCTGGTTTAACAATTAATTTAGAAGGATATCTAGAAAAATATGTTTCTGTTATTTTTGAATAAAATTCTTTATCCCAATGAGCAACGATTAATACCATTTTATTGTCACTATACCAAGAGATCAATGAAACAGAATCTTCTTTATCTCTTTCTAGATCTTTATAAAAATAATATTTTCCATCTATGATTCTTGTTTCGCTTAAAACAATGCCAAAAGAATCCTCAAAACTCTCTAAAAATTCTTCTTCATTAAGATTTAAGGAAGAATACTCTTCTAACAGCACAGATACCTCTTGAACTTTTAAGACACTATTAGAATAATTTACAACAAAAGAATTGCATGTCCCTCCAAGAGTACAATCTTCTGTGTTTAAAAGACGATCAACTTTTTCAACCTTCCATTTCCCAATATCTCCTCTTATTAATGTGCTCTCTTTAAAAACAATAAGAGTATAAGATTGTTCTGTATAATTAATCCTATCATAAACCCTTATTGTTACATCAAACTTAACATTAGGCTCAACATCAGAGCCGGTATCTTCATCAATCATAGGAGCTGTTCCTTCTATCAAACCGGTTGTTGAATTTATGGATACCCAATCAGGAGATTCATTTAATGAATACTCTAAATCATCTCCATCATCATCTACTGCCTCCACTAGATAACTGTAAGCTTCTCCCTCATTGATATCTGTAATTGGTGAAGAAGTTATCTCTGGAGGGTTATTTAAAACTGGACTCTCAAGACTTTTATTATACCTTCCTGTGTTTTGGTTATCATACTGAAACAATGGCCAATCCATTTTATCTGAATTATAAGAAGCATCCAACTTCCATACATAAACAGATCCCCTAAATTTATTTTTGTACTCGCTACCATCCCAACAAGAACTTGTAGCAATATTTATTTTTCCATTGTCTTCATAGATAGCTAAAGGAGCAATTCCTTGTTCAATTGTTTTTGGGAATCCTTCCAAAATGTTCCCATTTAAATCCCAAACATAAACACCCCCTCCATTTTGGTTACTTCCAGCTCTTGTTAATACATTTAGGTTTCTATCATTGTTTATGTCCACAAGATGATTTGAATAAAAGCTAAGCCCACTTGTACTTTGTGGCCAATTTTCTAAAATCGCTCCTGAAGGATTAAAAAGATAAGTTTTTCCACTCAAAGAACTAATTACAACTTCTAATCCTTCATCCTTTGAAATATCTCCCAATGCAGGACTACTCCAGAATTCATATCCTCTTTCTACAGGCCAACCCTCTAAAATATTCCCGTTTCTATCAAAAGCATAAACCCCCCCATAATCTTCATCTGGCCAAGAATCTGACCCATACATCAACCCAACTAAAAGATTATCTTCTCCATCATTATTTAAATCACCAACAACAGGAGAAGAGAATACAACTCCTTCTGTAAAAACAGGCCAACCATCAACATAAGTTCCATCTAAATTGAAAACATCAATTCTACCAGTATTATTAATATGTTCATCATCATATACCCCTCCAGCCCCTTCACTTGGATCTGCATTTACAATTTCTAAATCTAAATCATTATCAAAATTTCCTACTGCCAATGAACTTTCAATAGCTGCACCCCAAGATGTTTTATGTAAATCAATTAAAGAAATTATTTCTCCCTTTGGTGATAAAATGATTATCTTTCTTTCAGATCCAGAATTCCCTTTAATTACAATCTCATTAACCCCATCATTATTTAAATCCGCCATTAACATTGTTACCATCAAATGAGGGGGAATCTCGGTTTCCCAAAAGAGAGTTCCATCATGTTTAAATGCAGAAATTTGGGAAGAAATTCCACTTGTAGTATCCTCGTAACTAAAAACGATAATTTCTTTATTGTCATCCTTATCTAAATCCCCTACTAAAGGAATATGTAGGTTCCCTCCTGGTATCGGTTGATCTCCTACCTTTTTTTCCCAATTTATGTTTCCGTTAACATCATAAACAACAATTTTTGGTGGGGCCCCTCCTTTATAAATAACTATTTCTTTATCCCCATTATTATCTAAATCTTCCACTACTGGCTCAATATACCCCACCGAATAATATCTGCAATTATTCATTTGAGAAACCTGCCCTCCAGAAAGAATAGAATAAAAGCTACTCTTATTCAAGACATTTTTATTAAAATAAATTAATTCAGGGTTAAAACCATCAAAATAACGAGGGTCTAAATCGTTTTGAAATGCCTTAAAAAGAATGTTGCCATCTTTTGATGTTAAATAATTTAAATTAACATTTGCAAAATTTTCGCAAACATAATCATCTTCAACCCTTTGGGGCCATCCTTCTTTTAATGAAGAATCAAAATAAACTTTTTCCACTTCCTTTTCAAAAGAACCCACTCCAGGGATATCAAAAACAATTTTAAATTCATAAACTCCATCTTTTAAAGAAGAAGTATTCAAAAAACCAATCAAACCGGTTTCTGGATCTAATTGTTCGATAAAGTTTGCTGGAACCCAATTTTTTTCATTTTGTAAGGAGTAAAAGATATTACAATCAAAATCTGAACGAACAATTTTATCTAAATTAATGTCAATAATGCTCCCTGTTCTGTAAACATCATAAGACTGTAAAGAAGAGATAACAAAATTTTCAATCTGAATTGGTATATCTTTTTCGACAGAAATCTTTTCGTTTTTAGATTTCGCTTCCAATGTTGCAAAATAATCTCCATCCAAATAATTTGAAATATCTAAATTATAAGAAAAAGAGGTTTTATCTGGATTATCTAATTCTACTAAAAGTTCTTCATTTAAGTAAAGTTTAACATAAGATAATCCTTCTGAAGAATAAAAATCACTTGAGATATTAATTTCTTTCTCACCATAAGAAACAATAGGTTCTACTAAAGGATAAGGAACTTCTAACTTAACCAATGCACTAACATTAATTCTCCCAGCACCTTGTTTAATTGCTGAATAATCCAAATCAATTGCAGTTCCTTTAATACTCGCTTTTATCTCCTCAGGGGTCCAATCTGGATGTTTTTGTTTCAATAAAGCAATTACTCCTGCAACATGAGGTGTAGCCATAGAAGTTCCTGAAATAGAGGTATGTTTTTCATCTAGACATTGGCTATCTTCCCAAGCAGAATCATATTGTGCAGCACAAATATTAACACCTGGGGCAAGAATATCTGGTTTATTGATAATTTTTTTATTTCCCTCTCCATCTTTCCAAATAACAGGACCTCTTGAACTAAACCCTGCTACTCTATCTTCCTTATTTATATTATTTGTAGCTCCAACAGTAATCACTTTTCTTGCAGTTCCAGGACTACCAATTGTTTGTTCTGATGGTCCAGAATTCCCTGCAGCTACTACAACAACTTTTCCACTTAAAACAGCACTATCAACAGCTTGTGAACCAGGATCGTCAGGATCTCCCCAACCCCCTAAACTTAAACTTAAAATATCTGCACCACCAATAACAGCTTGTTCAATTCCTGCAATAACTCCTGCATTATTTCCAAAACCTTCAGAACTCAAAACTTTATAAGATAAAACTTTTGCATTAGGGGCAACTCCTTTTAATCCTCCTTCTCCATTCCCAGCAGCAGTCGCAGCAACATGGGTTCCATGCCCTTGATCATCTATTGGATCTTCATCATAATTTATAAAATCATATCCCCCAATCACCTTTTCACAATTCCCTTCCAAAAATTCTTCGGAAGTGCAATTTCCAAGATCGGGATGAGTATAATCTACACCTGTATCTATTATTGCAATCTTTATCCCTTCACCAGTTAAACACTCTTTCCCCGTAACTAAACAATCATTCCCATCTTCATCTAGCTGTCCTGCTGAAATCCCTTCTTGAATAAGGGGAACTGAATCCATTAAAAGAGCTTCAACTTCTCTATTTGGCCAAACTTTTTTCACACCCTTAATATCTTCAATTTCTTTAGCCTCTTCATCAGAAATATTCAATGCAATCCCATTAAAAGAAAATTTAAATTCGTTTGTTATCTTTATTTCTTCATGGTCTTCTTCATTACTCTTTTCAACACTCTTCCCTGTGATAATATTTATTATCCTTCCGGTGAATATATTCTTCTCTTCTTCTTCCAGTTTATTTATAATTCTATTCTTAATATCTTCATGTTGGTCCTCAATTTTATTACTATACTCTTCTAATTCCCCTCCCACTTTTTCAGGGGTTATAGCAAAGTTTGAATATAAAATCCTCATTGGACTTATAGAAGATCTTTCATCGATGTATCTTTGATTTTTTTCCGCTACTTCTTCCACTTCTAATTTCTTCCTCATTACAGGTTCTTCATCAAATTGAACAATGTATCCTAAAGATTTTGGCTTTTCAAGGGTTTCAACATCTTCTCTGTTCTCACCATATAAAGATTCTGGAGATAATTCTCCTGAATCCTCTTCCAGAATATTGGGGTTCTCAAAACCTACACAAACTTGATTAGAAACAATAAGGATAATCAAAAACAAAACTCCAAATATAAATTCTCTTTTGTATGACATTTTCTATTAATCTTTTAATTAAGAGAATAATGCTTAAAAAGTTTCTCATATTCTCCAATTTGTTCAAAATAAAAACTAATATCTCATTAATTTAAAATATCTAAAATCAAAATAAGATCCTCAATAAAAAATTAAAAATAATCTTTTCAAAAAGTATAATAATAAAGTTGTTCTATCAGTTACATGCTTGCAGAAATAATTTTATTTTTCTTTCTGGGTATACTTTTTGGAATCTTCACAGGC
>CAYZJM010000001.1:34536-46118 GCA_964479015.1 Candidatus Woesearchaeota archaeon | reverse complement strand
TCCAGATATCCAAATTACTTGGTCATTTTCTATTTTATATACAGAACTTTTATCAAATTCTGCATTAACTAACCAATCTGGAATAATATCTTTTTTTGGTTCAAATATAGAAAGTTTTCTTTTAAGAACTTTTTTCATATATTCTTTATTTCTTTCTACTTTAGAAAATTCTTCTTCTCCATCTACTCTATAGGACAAAGGCATAATTATAGAAGTATCATAAGCAACAAGAACTTTTCCATCTCTTCTTCCTGTAAATATAATTCCTCTTACTTTTCTTTCTATATTTGTATTATTAATAAAATATTGAGCAGTATCTGAAGAAATCCCATTGTATTTTTTAGCTAAATCATCTAAAAAATTTCCTGAAAATCTTTTTCCTCTAAAATCACTTATTATATTTAGATTGTAGTGTTCAGCTTGTTTTGTTAGAAAACTGTCTTTATCTGCATTTAATTCTTTAGCTAATCTCAATTTTTTAAATTCTTCCCAATCAAAAATAAAGAATTCTCCTACAGGAACAGAAAATTTAACAACAATAGATCCATATTTATCAGACATATCTCTTCTTTCTTGAGACTCTAACTCATACGTAGAATAAAAGCCCTTTCCATACATATCCCCATAACCTGATTTAAATCCTTCTGTATAAATTGCATTTATTAAATTGCTATAAGAAGTTCTATGAAAAACTATTGCCATGTTTCCATATATTTTTTCTTTTGTTATTATTCTTTTCATTGTTCTTTCTCCTTAAATAAAAAATTTTTTAATTTTTTAAAATCCTTTTCTTGTAATCCTTTTTCTTCTAAAAGATCTTTCTGATCTTCATACTTAACATCTTTTCCTTCAATAAGAAAAAATTCTTCATCATTATTTTCATTGTAAATATTTAAAAGCCAGATCTCTTCTATAGGATCATAAATTACATTAAAATCTTCAAATTCAAATTCCATTTCCTTTCTATTTTCTATTTTAACTTCTGAACTCACTTATTTTTTTCCTATTTTAATATTCCTCTATTCATAAGAACTTCTACTACTCTTAGTTCATGTTTGGTAAGAAAATGAATTCCATAAGGATTAGTCTGTTTTGGGAACCATCCTGCATAATTTCTACCATATAACAAACTATCTTGACTTCTTATAAAACTCAACCTAAAAAAATGGTCGCCATTAATTTCACGTTTTATATTAGATCCTTCTATAAATCTTCTACTTCTTCCTTTACCAACCCATTTTCCTTTTCCTCTTTCTGAAAAATCCCATTTAGCATCTCTTCCAGTTCTTAGTTTTATTCTATCATCATTTATAGAAAGAGAATCCATTTGAATTACAACTTCATACTCATGTCTATAAGTTCTCTGTTTTGTTCTAGGACGTCCTCTAACGTCTAAACGAGAATAATAAGGGTAATATTGAGGGTAACTTCTTGACTCTATTTTAAAAGTAGTTCTTGCTTCTCCTGGTTCTTTTCCATCATATACATTTACTTCTTTAATAATAATAGATTTCAATACATCTCTTTCTCTATATCGAAATCTATTTTGTTTATGAGTCCATGTGTTTTGAACTAATTTTTTTATAGTGTATCCTTTTGGATTTCTTATACTTCTAGGCATCTAATCCTTCTTTATAAGGAAGTAAATTAAAATAAATTTTCTTTGGAGCTCTTTTAAAAAATTTACAAAGGGATGAAGAAATCCATCCTTCCATTCCAAATTCTTTTAAAGAATACTTATTCCAACTTTTTAAATCTCCTTTTTCATGTGTCAAAACAAATTGAAAATCCTTTTCTTTCTTACTAGAAAATTCTATAATCAATTGCTTTTCATGAATATTCAAATAACTTCTTAAAACAATTATAATTTCATTAGAACCAAAAATGAACTCATGCTCATTATCGTTCTCTTTATATACCCAATTTCCATCTTCATAATAGATCTTAATTTTATGAACCATAACACCTTTCCGTCTAGTCTAATAATCTAAAATAGATGAATTCTGGAGCTTCCTTAAAATATTTAAATAAAACAGGACATAGCCAACCAGAAATTTTTGTAACAGCTTCATAGTATAGAGTCCACTTATCTTCTATTACTCTCCTTTCTAAAAAAGTTTTATAGCCTTCAAATGGAACTGAACTAAACTCAACAGTCATAGTATCTTTTTCTTTTAGATTTTCTAATCTATTTAACTCAGTTAAAATAGTATTTGTTGTTCCAACAAAAGGCTCTTCTTTCACTCTTTTTGATTCATCATTGAAGTACCAAACTTGATTCTTTTTTCAAATTCTCAATTTCATTTCTTTCCCCTTTTTAGTTTCCTAGTTCAAAATAAACAATTGCATTTTTTAATTCTTCTTCTTTTATTCCTAAACTTAAAAGAATAGTGATTCTATTAAAAACTCTAAAAGAGAGCTTTCTTGGAATTAATTTTTTAGCTTCAAGCCCTTTTAAAAGCTCAAGAGTTTCTCTTTGTGAAACCTCTTTATCCGCTATTTCATAAGCTTCATCTAAGATATCAGAATTTGCATCAGGAATCGCTGTTTTCAAAGATTCTTCAATAAGTTCAAGAATCTGATTGTTATCAAAATCCATTTGGATTATCCAACATCTATCCTGAATTGGCTGAGGAACCTCTTTGTAGTTTGTAATAAATATAACAACAGAATCAAAATAAAATTCATCAGGAGAATCATCAATAATAGGCTCTGAAATATCAACAAACTCTGATTCTTCTTTAAACTTTTTTTCTTCTTCTATCTTTTGATTTTTCCATACTTCAAATTCTTTATACTCTTCCTCACTTAAATAAATCTTTCCTTTTTCAGCATAGCTTTCATTGCTTCTTCTATTACCACTACTAGCTTTTAAGATCTCTACTTTTCTAGGGGGTTCAGGATCTAATGCTGCTTTAAGTATATTTCCAACATTAGGATTCTTCATATCTTTGTCAGCCATTACATCATCTAATACTAAAATAGTATCTTGTCTGTTATCATAAAGAGTCTGTACTAAACCTGTATATCCTCTTAACTTTCCAGTTTTCATTTCTGTTTGAGGGAGCTCCCCAAGAATATTTTTTACCCAATGTGATTTTCCAATTCCTCCATCTCCATAGATATAAAGACTCTTAAAATTTTCATTTCCTTTTTTGATTTCTGTACAATAAATTCTTAGAGCTTTAAATTTAAAAATGTGTTCATTTTCAATAATAGAATTGTAGGCTTCTTCTTGTTCACTTCCAGGACTTACTAGATTTTCATTTTGACCATCCCGAACTTCTACTGAAGGAATACTACTAGCATTAACTCTTTCATCTTCTAAAATCTTTTTTACATGATATCTAACAGCTCCAAAATTGTTATTTGAAGTAGGATAATTGTTTCTACTAGCAAAATTTTCAAAACTTTCAAGATTATCTCTAATAGCTTGATTGACTCTACTTCTGTTACCTGAATTTATTACATCTATTAAATTTTGTTTTATTTCAAAATTGGTTCTCAGCCACTCTTCTACAGAGTTTCTAATAGTTGTTCTTTCTTCAAGTTTATTGTCTTTCTTGTAAGATTCTACATAGTTCCAATAAGTTCCATTCAGAATATCAGAAATATAGTCTACAACTTCAACTACGTTATATCCTTGAAGATCTATAGTATAATCTGGCTTCATTGTGGTTAGATCATATTTATCAATACTGTAGAATTTATTACTTGATCCTGATTTAAGAAAATTAAATCTTAAAAACTCATTTCCATTATACTTAACAAAAAAGCCTATAAATGATCCTTCCTTATTAGCATAATAATCAGGAACAGGTGAAACAATCATATCAGATATATTTGCTTTTCTTCCAATAACTCCCATCAATTTTTTTATCATTTCTGGAGTTTTACCAGCTCTAAAGCCCTCTTCTAATTCTACGACTTTTTCTTCATATTTCTCAAAAGGGTTTTTTATTTCTTCCTCTTTTAAATTTACAAATTTCATTTAAGTTGTTCTCCTTATTCTTGTGATGATTTTATTTTATTCTTTATTACATTAAAAAAGCTTTCTCTTAAAAGATCAAATCCAGCATAACCTTGTCCTGAATACTTAAAAGGTTCTAACCAAATTAGATCGCCTTTTTTCTCTGCTTCTTTAGAGAGTATGATGTAAGGTTTTACTAAACCAGGATGAGCAGTTGTAAAACTGATTCCTTGTACTACTGCTTTAGGAACTTTTTTTAGATAATTAATAAGAACTCTTGCTATTGTTCCATATACAGCCATTGTACTAAAAAAATAATCTTCTTTACTATATCCATATCTATTATACATATAATCAGAAAGCTCCTGCATTCCAGAGGTATCATTAGAAAAAGTTAAAGAAGATGTATACAATTTTATATTAACATCGTTTAATCCTAGATCAGATCTTTTAATACTTGTTGTTCTTAGACTTCTAGGATGAAAATCTACACTATATTTAACATCTTTTGGATAAGTATTAACTTTAGGAGTTTCTCCTTCTACTACAAATTTGAAATGAGCTTCTCCAGACTTTGTATCAATATTTTTTTCTACATTTTTTAAAGCTTTATCCATGATCTCATCAATCTTCATTTCTAATAGATCTTTTTGTTCTATTATCTTCATAACACTAATTCCTTATAATTGACACCTTGGTCATTGATTTCCACTTGTTTAAAGTCTTTTCTTCTAGATCATCTGCCCTTCTATCAAAAACATCAGAATTGAATTCTACATTAATATCAGAATTAAACTGACCTCTAACCATTGCAAATCCTTTTAGAACCTTAGATTTAGCAAGATTTATTACCTCTGATTTTCTTCTCATAGGAACATCAGAAAAATTATCAGAATACTTTGCCCAAACAACTATAAGTTCTCCTTCTATATTAGAATAACCAGAAACCTTTTTTTCATACTCATCAACATCTAATCTTTTTACTCTTGAATAGTTTGTTTGAGCTTGCTTTAAAGATCTATCTAAATAGGAAGCTTCCTTCATTCCATAGTCATATCTAGTTCCATACATATTCATAGAACCCCTCTTTTCTTTTAAGAGAACCTCATTCATAAAAGGAGAATCAGTTCTTCCTAAAGAATGACCTGTTGCTACTCTAACATCAGAAACTCCATAAGTAAACTCATCTGGAAATGGAATGGAAAAGAATCCTGATACTTTTTGTGAATCTGTTTCTTTTATAGGGAACCAAGTAAAGAACTCCCTTAGAGCTGGAAATATAAAATAAGATTTTATCTGTTCAGGAGAAAACTCCAATTCGTCTTCAGCAACAATTGGATAACCTAACTCAGCTAAAATCTCTTGATAATCATTTTCTGAAATTGTCATAGTTTTTATTTCCTTTCTTAAATTCTATATTTAAATAGTTAAGAAATTTATAAAAACCAACCCTCTTCTATTTCATAATCTTTTTTAAAAAGTTCACTTTTATTTATAAAGAACTCAGTTGATTCCATACAACTATTTATAGAATCTTTTAAATCTTCTATACTATTCTCAGGATCTCCAGGATCTCCTTTTCTTGAAAAAGAAACCCAAAATGGATCTTCATAAAATCTATCAAAATTAGAAACCATTTGTTCTCCAGCATCATCAGTATCTGGAAATAGAATAACTTTTTCAAATTCTTTCAGTTGTCTCTTTTGTTCATAAGTAATTTGAATTCCAAAAATTGTTGTTACATTCTCTGTAATATGAGACCATATTCTAGGGATATCCATTATACCTTCTGTAACAATAAGAGGTTTGTTTCTATCAAGATTATCATAATTGAATAAAACTGAAGTAACTCCTCCCTTTGGATAGACAACTTTACTAAAAGCCTTTCTTAGATCTCTTCCTTCAACACTTATCATATTTCCTTTATAAAAAATTGGAATACAAATTCTATTAGAATAATCTGTATAGAGCTCTTCATCAGGACTAGAATCCTTATGAGCTCTTATCATAGAAGCAGATCTACTATAAGAAATATGAAAGTTCTTTACAAATTCTCTAGTTATAAATCTTTTTTCTAGATATTCTCTAGCTTCAGTAATAGAAAAAGGATCATAGTTAAGTTGTCCCTTTATAAAAAATTTATAACTAGAATCATTATAAGTATTCTTATAGACTCTATCATTTGATAAAGAGAAGTAGTTATTATTAATAATATTTCTAAGAAGATCTTTATAAGCAGAAAAGAAGCTTTCTCCCATACAAAACTTATAAAAGTTAAAAATTGATCCTTTATAAAAACCAGAAAAATCAATGATGAACAAATTGTTTTTATAAAGAACCATTGATGGGTGCTTGTCTTCTCTAAAAGGTGAACGAAAAAGTAAATAGTCCCCTTTATCCTTTATATCTCTAGCCCCTAAAGACTCTAATAGAACTGATACAGGAACTACTGTATTAAGTTGTTCATAAGACATTACCATAAAATTCTTGCCTACATTTTATAAATTTTTATAGAAGGATTTCCTTTTCCTTTATATACCTTGTATTCATCTACTCTAACATTCAGTTTACTTTCATTTTCTTTTGAAGATAAAGAGGGATCTCTTTCAATAAAGTAATTTCTTAGATCTTTTTCTGAAACACTTGCAAAGTTGACAATCTGATTAGGAGCAAAATCTTTTAAAAGATGCTCCATAGAAATATAAGAAAGAGCTTTTCCTTCAGTATTCTGAAGAAGTTTTTTCTTTTCAGGAAACTCTTCTTTAAATTCTTTCTTTGATAAAAATTTCTTTATTTTATCCATTTTTGTTTTTAACTTTTTTGCTTCTTCATCTAGTTCAATATACATAGATGAAAGTTCTCTAACATCTTCATTTTTTAAAGCTTCCTCTAAATTATCCATTTTTTAAACTCCTTGTGTATTTTTCTTATATAATTATAATACTGAAAAAGTACACTTTTTTACTTATAAATATATAGAAATTCTTTTGCAGAGGAATTTAAGTGGTTTTTTCTTCCTGAAGATACTAGATGCTTTTCTATTAATTGAAGCCCTTCTTCTTCAATAACTCTATTCATATCATTTTTGTATTTTTCAGATACCACATAAGCAAATATTGGAGAAATCCTCTTACAACTTTTTATAACTCCTCTCCACCATTCATTGATCCATTCATCATAATTATCTACTAAATTCTTAGAGTCTCCTTCAAAGTTATAATCTTCAGTATTATAATAAGGCGGGCAAGTTAGAACAGCACCAAATTTTTCATTAGGAATAAAAGTAGAGGCATCTTTACAAGAAAAAGTTTTTAAATTTCCTTTTTCTATATTGGAATAAAAATCATAAAGCTCTTTTATTTTAGGAACAAGAAATGGGTTATAATCATTATAATGATATCTAATATTCCAAGCTCCTAAAAGTCTTTGTCCCCAACCTCCAAATGGATCATATATAGAGGATATGTTGTAATCTCTAATAAATGATTTCATTATATAAGGAGAAAAGGAAGAATACCCCTTATAAATTCCTGATTTAGAAAAACCTGACAATAGTTCATTATCCTTTAAATCTTCTTCTTTCTTATGAAGATAAGAAATTCTATTCTGAATAAGTTTATTTCTTATTTTTTGATTTTCCCATTTCTTCAATTCATGTTGATAAAATATTCTCCAAACAAATGGAAGAACTAAATTTGTATTCTTTTTGTTAGTTTTATAAGAAAGATTCTTTTTAAGAAATTTTTTAAATTCTTCTATAATAGTTTTTTCTTCATAGAAATACCTTAATTTATCTTTGTTAAATTTTAAAATATCTGAATCCAACTCTTTAAGAAATTCTTTAAATTGATTCTTAGAATAAAAAATCTTATAATTAAGACTATTCTTTTTAAAATAAGAAATTTTTTTAGGATCTCTAAAAGTCCAAACATCAATAGCCACTTTATAAAAATCACTTTTTTTAGATTTTTCAATCCATTCTTTTAAAGATATAATATCTTCTGGATTATCCTCATTAAAAGGGTGATCATTATGAGTCCAATGATAATTAAATTCTATGTATAGATCATCTTTTGGTAAATAGACATCACAAAAGAAAGGGTAATCTTTAGTTTTATGTTGAGCCCAAACTTCTTTTCTTTTTTCTAAAAGTAGGTCTATAGAATCTTTTTCTTCTTTAGAAGAATTGGAAGTCCCATTCTCTTTCTTAGTTTTTAATATCTTTTCAAAAACTTCTTTATTTTGTACTGCATATTCAAAACCATATTTTTCCATATTTGTTTTTTTCATTTTTGAAAAGATCTCTTCAGATCTTTTTTTAAATTCTTCTGATTCAGGAAAAAACCCATTATATTTTTCTTTTATAGTTTCTAGACCTTCCTTATAAGCTATAGAAAGATAACTTCCAAAACCATACCTTTCCATTGTTGTTTTTTTAGTTTTCTCTATTCTTTCTTTAGAGTGTTTCATCCCTTTTATATTTTTAGAAATTTCTAAAATATGTTCATATTCTTTTTCAGTTGGTTTTTTTCCCTTTTTCCTTTTAGAGACCTTTTCTCCAATAGACTTAACAATTTCTGAGTTTTCTTTTGTAAGTCCTTTATTCCATACTTCTATTTCTCCAGATTTATACTTCTCCTTTTTCTTTTTAGATATTTTTTCAGAAGCTCTTCTTAGAGATTCATTAGTTTCTTTAGTTTTCCCCTTAAAAAAAGGAACAAGCTCTCCTGAAGCAAATTTTCTTTTTCTTTCTTCATTTATCCTTTTCATAACTTCTTTTCTAGAAGGAAGATTACTAGGGTTCTTAACACCATACTTTTCCATCATTGTTTGTTCTCTTTTTTCTTTTATGTATTTTCCCTTACAAGACAAACAATACTCTGTATAAGATTTTTTCTTATTAGAATAAAAAGCGGGAGCTCCACAATACTTACAATAATGTTTTTGTTCTTCTTTATTTTCTTTCATAATGAGTATATTATAACTTATTATCTTCTAAAAGTAAACCATAAGATGTAGGATTAGCAATAAAAAAGCCCTCCAAAAAGGAGGGCAAGGCTGAGGGGAAACCTTAAAAACTTGGAGGAGATTTTATAGGTTACTCAATGATATTCTCTGCAAATACTTTGGCTGTAATACTTTACTATCACCAAAGAATGAGATACCGGTTTCAGTATACATCTCTTTGTATTCAAGAGACATAGTCTTATATAGAGGAATCAACGAGCCAAAAGCCACAGAAACATCTTCAGGGACTTCCTCGTTTTTATAAATAGCCATAAGCTGATTATTTGGAACAATGGACTTAGGAGCTTTATAAATGTCGATTCCATCAAGAGAACCTTCTTTATAGATACCAACACGTGGCTGACGACCAGAACCGTCAAAACGACGATGGAGTTTAACATATGAAACAGCTCCAGGTCCACCAACTAGCTTAGTTACACCACCACGCTGAAGATCATTATACATGTTGTCAGCAGCACCATCAATAGCCCTATTAAAAGCCATAGCACGATCAATCTCAGATTCACCAACAGCTCCCTGTACATCAAAAGTAACAGCATCATTCTTAAGAGCTGACTGATAAGCAGTTCTAACTGCATGGAAATCAAGAGATTTCTTAAGTTCATCAGAAGCACCACGAATAAGAGCATCTTCAGCATCAATGTTAAGAGTAGTATTAAGCAGAAGCTCAGTCATCTTACTCCAGGAAACATACAACGGCCAGGGTTTTACTCTAAACTGATAATCACGAAGCTGAAGTTCTACAGAACCAATATCTTCATACTGAGTTGAAACTTCTGAATCATAATTATACTGAATCTTAATAGAAGAACCATCAGCAACGCCTGATTCAAAATTAAGAACAACTTCACCAGTATTATAATTGATGGAATTTTCAAGACTATCGTCAAGAAGATCACCAACTATAGCACCAGAACCATTGTCATTTGCATAAGGAGCATTGTCAATATACAAACGAACTGTATAAGGACGAAGAGGTCCATTTGAAAGAGTAGTTGTAAAAGCAGTAGTAGAACCATCGCCAGTACCTACAGAATCCTCTTCAATTTCTGAACTATACCTAAAAGCATCAGATTCTTTCATTCTAGCATCAGCAGTAGATCCTCTTTTAGCAGAAGAGTAAACGGGACTGAGATAATAGATACTATCTCGAGCAGTCTCCATTGCCCATTCCAAAAAGATTTCACCACGAACACTGTTTGGATAACCTAAACGAACAACCCTAAGAACATTCTCAGGAGTAGTAGAAAAAGCACTTGAAATCTGAGTTTCAGTCAATTTAGAAAGATGAGATTCCTGATTTTCAAGAATGAATGAAAGGGCACGCGCTCTCTGTGGATCACTCTCAAAGATCTTATCCATATTCTTTCCAACTTCATTTTTCTTAGACCACTTTTCAAAAAGCTGATCACCTTTTTCAGTTCTTTCAGAAAGCATTTGTTTCATCTGTTCTTTCTTAACAGACTCTCGCATTTCTTTTCTCATAATATTTATTCCTCACTATTATTTATCAAAATTAAGTCAGTCTGGAATAATTACAAGAAAAACTAATATGTCTATTCAGTTCCTTAAAGAATAACTTTTTATTCTTTTTCTTGTTACCAAACTATTTTATCTATATTATAATAGTAGGAATAAAAATAAAAACTGTTCTTTTTTTAAGCTATTTTTTTAATATCTGTTATCCAAAAACCATTTTTTGCAATTATTTTTAAAAAATCTTCTGGAATATACCTATTTAAAGAGATCCTCATGTATTGATTGTTCTCTTCATCTAAAAGAATCTCTTCTTCGATTTCTAAACCTAAAGAATTAAAAATCTTAAAAATTGATCTACTCAATTCTTTAAAACTTTTAGAATCTAAAGGTCTATTCCAATAAAGTTTATAAGATCTTTTCATATTATTTTTTCCTATTGATAGGTGTTCTACTTCTAACCTTATTTCTAGAAACTTTTTCTGGATCTGAATTCATTCTATCATCTAAGGAAAGAGCTCTCATTTCTGATCTAGCATTATAAGACATTGTTGTAAGAATACTATCATATCTATTTAGATTGTCTAAAAGTCTTAACATAAATCTCATTCTAGATTCTGCTTCAGATAATTCTAAATTTTTCTTTTTATATTCTTCTTTATTATCTGTTCTCATTTGAACATGAAACTCTGTAACTGATGGTTTAATCTTTTTATCAGAATAAGAATCAATTACTTTTTGTTTTGATTCTTGAAATTTTTTATCTTCCCACTCTTTATATTCTATTGCTAGAGCTTCATATTTGATCTTTTGTCTTTGATATTCTGCAATCACAGCAGTAGATATTTTATAATACATAGCTAAAGCTGTATTTAATCTTTGTGGAGTTACTTCATTGTCTTCATTAATAAGATCACCAATTTTTTGGTATTCTTTTATCATTGAATCTACAAAAGAAACATACCTTTCTACAATTTTTGTTGTAGTATCATCCATAAAAAATTTCCCCTCTTTTTTATAGTTTATTGATCTAAATTTTCATTAATTATTTTATCTAGTTCTTCTGTTGGAAAATCCTCATCTTCATCTTTTAGACCAGAGCCATCTG
>CAYZJM010000001.1:17509-34436 GCA_964479015.1 Candidatus Woesearchaeota archaeon | reverse complement strand
TCTAGTTCTTCTGTTGGAAAATCCTCATCTTCATCTTTTAGACCAGAGCCATCTGCCTTTCCTTGACCTGGACCATTTCCATTTTGTTTAGGTTTTCTTTTATAATTTTTTTCCTCATCTTTATCTTCTTCTTCATCATCATCTTCATCTTCTTCTTCATCATCTTTCTTTTTCTTAGGCGGTTTAACATTACCTATAGTAAAATCACCAGATGTAACAATTGCTTCAATATATTCTGATGCATTCTTGTCTGAATTAAGAAAATTAGAAGGATCTAAAATTTCTTCATTTATACCTAACATATTTTTAACAATCCCAGTTACATATTTATATTCAGAAGAAGTAAACTCACTCTCCTTTTTTCCTAGTGTTTCTGCAGCAATTCCTTTTGCTTTTTTCCATAATTTTTCTATTTCTACTTCTGATTTACCAGTTTCAGAAGCTAATTTTTTTACATATCCCGAAGGCATATTTTTCTCCTTATAAAAAGATTTTTTATATATCTATACTTTATAATAGTTGTAAAAGATAACTAGAAGTCCTCTTATCTACTTTATTATTCTCTACAAAAGAGCTCATAAACTCTTTCATAGATTTTTGTTCTTCTACACTATCTAAAACTTCTCTTTTTTCACTTGTATTTAGTTCTACTTTACGAATATAAGTGTTTTCTAATTTAAATTTTTCATAAGCAGAACTTACTGAAGGAGCATTTTTTATAGTAAGAATATACTTTATATTTTTATCAAAAATATTTGTATCTTCTTTATAGTCTATATTTAAATAAACATGAAATGTAGGAAGATCCTTATATTCTAAATTATAGTAATCATTTGATATTATTAAATACCTTCCTATTTGATCTATTTCATCATATCTTGTTTGAAAAGGAGTTCCTAAATAATTTTCTGATTGTAAATGAACATGTCCTCCTATTCTAACTAAACCCTGATTCTTGTTCTCTAAAGAAGTTAAATTTATTCCTGTATTAACACCTCCCATAAATACAGTTTCATCTTCAAAATGATAAATAACATAATCTAAAGAACAATTGTAGTATTCTTTAATTTTTTCTTCATAGTATTCTTTTAATGAGGATACTTTATATTTCTTTTTTAATTCTACTGTTGGTAACCAAGGAAGAAACAAAAAGTTTTTATCTTCTATAGGTAAAATCATTGGTTCTTTAATGAGTTGAATATCTAAATCAAAGACTTCAAAAGGTTCTATTGAATAAGACTTTTTCTCATAGTTATAGTCATGATTTCCTGCTAAAATAATAATCTTAATTCCTCTTTTTATAGCTTCATCTAGTATTAACATAATTTCTTTATAATCCGAAGGATAAGGTCTTGAAGTATGAAAAAAATCTCCTGTTTGTATGAGAGTATCTCCACTTTCCATTTTAGAAAAGATATACTCTAAAGTTTTTATTGATGTAGAAAAGAAAGGTTCTTCAGGTCTTTCATGAAGATCTTGCATAACAAATATCATATTTTTAAACTCCTCTTAGTTTTATCATATATACATATAATACCGATTTATATCAGAATCTTTTTTAAGTTTTTCATTTTCATAATAAGCTCTATAAGTATCAATCTTAGATTCAGAATAGTATTCTTTAGGAGTAGCAATTCCTTGTTCTTTAGATTCTTCATTTGAAATATTAATCGGGGGTGTTTTTAATATATCTAACAACTTCTTTTCACAAAGATGAACTTTCCCATATCTAAAAGTATATTCTCTACAAAGAGCTGTAAAATGGTCATATAACCAAAAATAGTTTTCTTTAGAAGACCTTGTCCATATACTACAAGGATGATTTACATGAGTTGCTTTATATAAAATTGAATCTAAATCTGAATCAGGATAAACCCAAATTTTCTTTTTTCTCTTATTTAAAACTTGTATAGATTGTTTTCCATCTAGAACTCTATGAGCTGTACAAAGCAACTGAGCTGATTCTAATGTCATCTTCACTATATGCTTATCTGTCATCATTTTTGCTGAAATAAAGGGATCATCATTTAAATATAATATATTCATTTTTGAATTCCTCCTAATTTTATAATACTGAAAAAAGGAAAAAATTTACATATAAGGTTCTAATTCTTCAAAAAAACCATCCATAAATTCAGGGTTACTATCACTAACAGTGTTTAACAACATATTAGCAAAAGCTTTTCCACCTGTATAAGAAAGATCAAAAGGATTAGAATTCAGTTCTATATAAGCTTCTTTCAAAACTTCTATTTTATCTCCTTTTTCTAGAGTGATTTTCTGATTACCTTGTTCTATAACAGTTTCTTCTTGAATTTCAATTATGTTTTCTTTCTTCTTTGATTCATTATAAGTAACAGAATCTAGTTCAACATTAAAAAAATCTTCAAGAAAACGATTTAAATTACCAAAAGCCTCATTACCTCTAAAGTTCTCTTTATAAACTTTTGAGTTGTTATCAAAAACTTCAACACTTATAAATCTTCCTTTAGTGCTTTTTTCTGTTACAACAATTTCTATGCCATCTTCTAAAGTTTTTGTTTTAGTTTTTTCTCCTAAAGAGTTCCTTCCAGTTACCCAACCCCTATCGTCTACTTTTCTGTAATTTTTATAATCTTTTTTCCATTTATTTTTAGTTGGATCATTTAACCAGTCTATCCCAGATGTTTCATTAAAATTTCTTTTCATTTTATTCTCCTTATTGTTTTTCTTATAATCTTCAAAAATTTCTCCAAAGATTTTTAATTCTATTTTTTTAATAATAGGAATCATCAATTCTTCCAATTCTTCTCCACTTTCATCATCAGGGGGGTAATCCCCCGCAATCTCCTCCCAAATAAATGCAGGACCATCTTGTTCATTTGAATCATATACATAATCATCGAAGTTATCAAAAGATCTTGCATATTTTTCATATTCTCTTTCAAACTTTGGTAAATATTTTTTAAAATTCATCTATTTTCTCCTTTAATTTTTAAATATTAGAGTTCTTCCCATTCTCCAGTAAACAAAAGTTCTCTACCGTTAGGGAGTACTAATACTGCATCTTCACCTTCTCTTAATTCAAGAATTTTATCAGTTTTTCTTGGATCATCTATATCGAATTCATCTTCCCACTTTTCTATTAAATCAAAATAATACTTTTTAGCTTTTTCATCATCATCTGTATAATAAGTAGAAATTTGTCTTCTTTCTCCTTCTTTTTCTGCATAAAGTTTATATTTTTCTTTCTTTTCTAAAACTTTTATTTTATCTCCCTTCTCGAGAGTAACTAGCTCTTCTTCTTGTTCTAAAGTAATTTCTTCTTGAATTTCAATTATGTTTTCTTTCTTCATTTTTTCTTCCTTATGCAGTTTTAATAAATTTATTCAGAGCAGAACTAAGTCTTTTGTAATATTTATTTGAAAAATTGTATCCTCTTTGATAAAGATTCCATCTTTTGTCATCCCACTGTTCAAAAGCATATCGAATATATCCATACCCCTTTGAACCCTCAAAATTAACTCGTATATGACTAGGATGCATATAATTCTCAACAAAATCTCTTTTATTAGGAAAAATTTCTAATTCCCTAAATTCAGGAGTTCCAGATCTTATTGTATCTATTACATTCTTTTGATAAAAATCTGCACGAACTTTCCAATTTTTCTCTTGTTGATCTTCAACTTTTTGTTTAGCTGATCGAATATCTTCTTTAATTCTATTATCAAACCAAATTTTAAGAGGTTTACCTTCTATTGTATAAAGATCAAAATCTTCAAATTTTTTAAATGTAGTAAACTTATCTTTTTTAAGATCATAGTCTTCTTTAATCCAAAAGTTATCTCCATCTGGATTATCAAAAAGATATTCAAAAGATACATCTTTAGTTGTTCCAGTTTTTTTAAACTTATATTCTTTTAGAGAAACCTCTGTGGACTCTAGAATTCTAATTCTGTCACCTTTTTCAAGGGTAATTTTCTGATCATCCTGTTCTATGATAGTTTCCTCTTGAACTTCAATTATGTTTTTCCTATTTTTTCTCATTAAATAGCTCCTTACTACTATAATACTATAATAGTATAAAAATTTAAAATAACTTGGTAGAGTTTTTTGAAATTTGCTTATAGTTTACTCTTGGTCTTCCTTCTTTTTTTACAGATTTTATAAATTTAGATATTTCACAAAATGCATTTTCAAAATCCATAGTTGTAAGTCTTCTATCATACTTTGGAAGATCCTTCATTACTTCATTAAAGTCTATATCAAATAGTTTATCTTGATTATCTCTAAACCAAAAAATTATCTCTTCATAAGACAATCCTTCTTTATTTTCTACTATTCTATCTATTCCTGATCTACAACCTGGACCTGCTATAGTGAATTCATTTTCACTAAAGGGGAATTCTGGAATATAAGAAAGATCAACAAATACTTGATATGCTAAAAAAGGACCATAACCATGAATTTTCAAAATAGTTGAAAAACACTCTGATTGATCTTTTGATTCTTTTATACTATCAATAATATTATTTTCTATTACCCAGTTTATCATAAAGAACATTCTTAAAGGAATATTGTATTCATATTCTGGCTTTATTTGAGCTTCATCCTTTTTTCTATATCCATTTCTATAGCCCATTCCATCTGGAAAAGCACAAGCAGATTTTGCTCCGCCAGTATTAAATGCGGGTGTATACCAAACAAATTTTGGATTTTCTTTTATAGCTTCTTCCACTCTTTTTCTAAAGTGCTCTGGACCTTTCTTTAGTTCCTCAAATTTAAAAGGACCTCCAAAGAGATCCATGGTTTTTCCTTTATTCCAAGAACGAAAAAGAATAGAATTAATTAATCTTTCTTCATAAGTGAGATCTTTATTATGTGTAATGTTTTTTAACAACCAAAGAGTTTCTCTATCATGGTATCTCTTAACATTTGTAAATCTATATTTTTTTAAAGTTTCATTATCAGTCCAAGGAAAGCTCTTTTTTAAATGGTCTTTTCTATAGTGTATTAGATATCTCTCTTTTATCCAAAACTCTAAAAGATTTAGATTTTCTTCATTTAGAATAGGTTCTATAGTTTTTATTTTTTCTTTTGAAACTCCACAATATCTTGTATCTTTCAGTTTTGTTTTCAATTTTCTTATCCTTAAAAAAGAGTAAAAGTCTTTTCTTCATTTAAACTTAAATTATAAGCTTTTTTCCATTGAACAACACAATCAACTTTACCATCTTTTTTCTTATTCAATCTTATCAAATTAGGAAAAATAGATTTTAAGATCATATTGCACTTATTATTACTTTCTATTGTTCTAAAATCTGAACAACCCCCTTTTCCCCAAGAGTTTTTAGAATCTACACAATAGGTGTTATATATTCTATTTGGATAACCTTTTAATAATAAATCAATATTAGCAAAGATATCTTCACTAGTTGTATGAGAGGGCTCTCCCTTTAAAAAATTAAAATTAATCTCTTTTCTTAATTTGCTAAGATTATAACCTACAATTCTCATATATCTAGAATTTTCATTATAATCTTTTTTTCCTCCTCTAAAAGCTATAGAAGGAAAATTAAAACCAATATGATAGGCTTCATCTAGATAATCAGAAGATTTCTTTAAAAATTCTCCCCAGTCTTCTTCTGATTCTATTCTATAAAATCTAGGTTTATCCTCTTTATCAAAAAATCTTTTTTTAATAAAGTTGTCGTCATCACTCATAATAATCTTATCTTCAGGTAAATAATCTACTATATACTGTCTTGTATTAGCTATTCCTCCATTATTTAAACTGAAAGGAAGAACAAACTTTTCACACTCATACTCATTATACAAATCTTTTTCTTGTTCCTGAATTACTAATATTACATTATTTTTTCTAAATTTTTCAGGCATATAGTTATAAAAGATTTGATCATCTGATCTTTTAAAAGTAGGAATAACTATTTTCAAAACAAACTCCTTTTTTTAAATTTATCTTTAGAAGATTCAAAAGCCTTTTTCCATTGAACATTTACATCATATCTTTCGTTTAAACCTTCTCCCCAACTTTTTCCTTTCTTCTTAATAACCTTAACAAATTCAGGAAACTTTTCATATAATTTATTTGAGTATTTCTTTTGAAGATCAAAAGTCCTATATTCTGAACATCCTCCCGCCATATTAGATTCTATTTGACCCCAACAAAAATCTTGAATTATAACATTTGGATAACCTTTTGTAAAAAAAGATAAAGTAGCATTAAAATCTTCCATAACCTCAAATTCATCAAATCTAATATTATTTTCTTTAAACAGATGAGTATCTAGTGCATACGTATTATACATCCTAGAATTATATAAATATTTTTTAGGAAAACTTCGGTTGTTTCCTTGTCTAGCAGAAAGGCCAACTCCAAAATATTTTTTACCAAATTCTGTTTTTTCTAAAGAAATCAAGTTATAAGTTTCAGTAATCATCTCATCAATAGTATCTTCTGAAAAATACTCTTTATCATCAGTATATTTAAGATGCCAGTCATTATCAAGTCTTTTATAAAATTTCTGATCATCATCACACATCCAAACATATCTAGTTTTAGAATTTTCTATAATCCATTGACGAACTTTACTAATTCCTTTAATATCTTTAGGAGGAACTAAACACTTAATTCCAGGATAATTCTTTTCCAGTTCTTTTACATCTTCTTCCACAGTAACAAGATAGGTTATATTTTTCATATCTTTAGAAAACTTAGAATATGAGTTTTGTTTATCTGTTCTATGCATAGTTGGAATATAAATTGTAAAATTCTTTTTAATCTCTTCTGATAGAGCCATTATTCTATCTCCTTTTTGATAATCTCAAATCTTTGATTAGAAGTCTTATAAGATGGAATTTTAAATACTTTTTTATTCATATAAAAATAGCTATATAAAGACAACATTATCTCATTCAATGATTTCATATACATAACACTGAGATTTCTTTGTCCATCTTGCTTATTTTTCCAGAAAGTTGTATCTTTTGCATAAAAATTTATAAAGAAAACCCTATCAAATTCTATTTTTTTCATTATATCAAAAGTTCTATTAAAATAATCTTCAAAATAAGAGAAATGAGTATATCTCTCAGCTCCTAATCTTTCTACTACATAAGCAAGAGAATCAACTGGAGTTCTATCAGTTATAAAATCTTCATCTTTATTTTCTTCTAATAGCTTTATCTGATTATTCAAAACTTCATTTTGAAAATCCATGAATACAGCTAAATTAGTATTTACTTCTTCAAAAGGAAACTCTGTATCTAGAAAATGTCTTGCTTGTTCGTTTAGTATTTTTAATCCAAATTGTTCACTTATTTGTTTTACATCTGTTGTCTTTCCTATTCCATGAATACCGGAAATTCCTATTTTCATTTTTCTAATCCTCTTTTATAAGTCCCCTCATGATAAACTTCAAAATCTTCTGTTTCATCTCCAGGATATCCAAAAGGATCATAGTTATCTTCAGTATTCGTTAAGAGATCTTCTGGAATTGAAAAATTCTTAGTTGTTACATTATTTGGATTCTCTATTTTAAAATCAAAAAAATCTTTTCCTTGTTCTTCTAATAGAATAAGAAGAGTTAAGCCTATAGTAGCATATCCAAATTCATCACAAATAGTATCCCAAAGCGATTCTCCAAAAGGGATTTCTTTAGAGTTTTCTTCTATAAGCTTCCTTATTAGATACATCTGACGATTAGACTTATCCCTCATCCTAAAAGCATTTCCAATCACAGCCATCATTCCTCCTTCAAAAGAAGCGGAACCATATACTTTATTCTTTTCTAATAATTTTGCTTTCATATAAGAAAAGATCTGATCAATCCTTTTTTCAAATTCTTCATTGGTAATTTTTGTTTCTTTTTCAGACTTCATTATTTAATATATCCTCCAAAAATAGCATATAGTCTATAATACTCTTAAATCCATAATCTTTTTCAATACTTTTACAATTCTCCATGATTATCTTTATTTCTTTTGAGTGATTCCCAAGAAGGTAGTCTTCTCTACAAAAAAGATATAGTTCTAAGATATCACAGGCTTTCATAAGTTTATGAACAGAGGGCTTCATATAAGATTTCATTTCTTCATCTGTAAACAGATACATAAAATCTTTTTCTCTAGAGTCAACAACTTCAGATTCTATCTTTTCCCAAGCTTCTTTTGTACTAGAGCTCAAATTCTTAACATGATAAGGAAGATCAGCTGATAATACCTCTAAAAAATCATGTCTAAATACTAAAGATAAATCTTCTTTTGTGTAGTCTATCTTTTCTATTTCAGCAAACTCCATAAATAGAAGACCAACAAAATAGCTATGTTCAGCTAAATTGTAACTTCTCAGTTTAGGAGTTCCTGTCAATCTCTGAACATTAAGCATTTTTCTATCATAATGAATCTGTCTTCTTATTCTTACCATACCCTCATAATTCAATTCTTTCATTTTTGATCCTCCTCTATAATTTTAAACTAAAAATCCTGAAAGTTCCTTTCCTAAGGTGTTAAGATATTTCATTGATTCTTTTTTCATGTTTCTATAATAAAAAGCAAAAGCCCAATACCTAAAAAAGTCATCTATATGATCTGAATATTTTGAAGAGTTTTCTACAAGCTGTAATAAAAATTCTATATTTTTTTCATAAGATTTCTCTTCATGATATTTTACAAATTCAAAAGCAAAATCTAATTCTTCTATTGTTTTAGTGTGTTCAAATGGAGAAGTTTCATATATCTGGGATAAATCAAAGTCTATTGCTTGTTGCATATTATTGAACTTTTTAATCTTAGGAATAAACTTTTCATATACATGAAGGTTGTGTGCTATATGATAGTATCTTCCAACTGGAACTCCTAGCATTCTTGCTACATACTCTTGCATCAGTGTAAAATTAAAAACATTAACAGCAGAAAAACCAAAAAGCAAATCGTTGCTTCTCATAGTTACATAACAATTCAAAGCTCCTTGAACTATCATAAAATGGATAGATCTTGTACAAGGCTGATCTTTTGTTTTTAAACTCAAACTAGAATCTTTTATAGGATCATGAATTGTTATAAGAGCCTGTCTTGTATTTCTATCTTTCTTCAATAGATCTATAATATAACTAAGCTGATCTACTACTTTCTGAGATTTTACATAACTTTTAGAACTAATCTTATATTGTTTTTTTAATCCATTATATTCTCTTATACGAGGACCATATCCTCCTCTCCAAAATTTTCCATCATCTGAAAAATTGTAAAGATTCTTTACATATTTTCCAGGCAATACATCTAAATCGTTTAAACCCATTCCTAACCAAAGAGACTCAGCAAAAGGTAACACCTTGTTCCATTTTCTTTCTGGAATAACTACACCTCTAGCTGTGGGGTTCTTAAGTTCTATTGTAACTGGATAAGGAAACTCCAAACATCTGTTTGAATTTTCTGCTTGAAAACCAGGAGTATCCCTCCAAACACCTTCCTTCAATACTTCTGAAGAAAGTGCTACAAGAGCACTATTTATTCCTGTATAAGAGTAACACTTCATATAAACTCCTTCTTATATTACTATAATACTGAAAATATTTATAATTTTATACAAAAATTTTAACATTTACTCCAACCACAAATAGGACAATTGTGACATCCTTCTTTATAAATAAGTTCAGAACCACATTCAGGACAAACTTTTCCTAATACCTTTTCATCGTTCTTTATATACTTTTTCAAGACTCTTGCCATACCTTTACTGAAAGTTCCAAATTGTGGAGTCTTATTGAGTTGGTCTACAACCTCAGGAACTGGAATACCAAATCTTAATGACAATGAAGCCATTCTTCCTAAAGCCATCCATTCAGAATCAAACTCAGAAGTTATCTCTAAAGTATAAGAGCTTCTTTTACCAAAGATCTTTAAATTATACCATCCACTTTTTATCTTTTCTATTACCCCTTCTTTTGCATGCTTTACAGAGATTACTCCATCTGGGTCATCAGTTAAAAAAGCTTCATAAGGCTCACCATCTAAAAGTCCTACAAGAGCCACAACTCTTTTCTTATCTACTGACATTTCATAAATGTCACAAGGCAACTCTTTTGGTCTTTCTTTTAACTTTACCTCATTTGATTTATTCTTTTCTTCTGTTGAAAAAATTCCAGTTTTAGAACCATCCCTATAAACAGCAACAGCTTTTATTTCCTTTTCCCAGGCTTTAAAATAGATTTCTTCTATATCTTTAGGAGTTGACTCTTTAGGAAGGTTATATGTAATAGATACTGCTGAATCAATGTATTTTTGTATTTCAGCCATCATATTTATTTTGTCTTCACTCTTAACATCATGAGCAGTTATAAACCAGTCTTCTTTAGCTATTAAATCAGCATTCTCTTTTGTTATTTCCATATCATTTTTTTGAAGATAATGTCTTACTGCATGATTTATGACAGGCCATTCTTTCCAATCTCCTGTAGTTGCTCTTTCTCTTCTCATAAAATAAGGAGCAAATATAGGTTCAACCCCTCCTCCCCCTGCTTCTACAATTTCTGTCAAACTTCCATTTGGAGCAACCGTAGTTTTACAAACATGAGCTTGATAATCCAAATGATAGTCCTCTATCCAGCCTTCATCTAATAGTCTTTTTACAAAGGGAGATTTTTTATATTTTCCTTTATCATAATACTCAAAGGATTCTCCTTCTTTTTTTGCTATTTCATAAGATGCTTTATAAGACTCTAAAGCTAGAACTCTAAATAGATATCTAACTTCTGGAATAGACTCTTTAGATGCATATCTAATTTTCTTATCTATAAAATAATCAGCTAATCCAGTGACTCCTACTCCTATTCTAGGAAGTTTTTTCAATTTTTCTATTTGTAAAGGAGAAGGACTTCTATTTTCTTCAAGTTCATATTGTCTAAAAGCTTCTAACAAATAGACTACTAATTGAACTATTCTAGGATATTTATCTGGACCATATTCGCTATATTTTGCTAGATTTACACTAGAAAGCAAACATACATTATGTGCATCCAACCATTGCTCCGAGCATGCATTTGTAGAAATTATTGGATAGCCTAAATAATCACTGTTTGAATATTTCTTAGCAATATCAATAAATTGTACTCCAGGATCTCCAGATTTCCAAGTATGTTCTGCAATAAATTTAAAAAGTTTTTTAGCATCTGTTTCTTTTTCTGTTTTTCCATATTTATTTTCATAGCTGAATTTCCATTTTTTGTTTTCTTTTACAGCACTCATAAATTCATCTGTAATATGTATTGATATATTTGCAGTTTCTAAAACACCTTCTTCATCTTTTACTGTGATAAAATCTGGAATATCAGGATGAGAAATATTAAGAGAAATAAGAGAAGCCCCTCTTCTTCCTTCTTGAGCAATCTCAGAAAGTATCCCATCAAAGGTTCTCATAAAAGAAATAGGACCTGTTGAAATATTAGAGGAGTTATGAACAATAGCTCCATTTGGTCTTAATTTAGAAAGATCTACGCCTTCTCCTTGTCCATATGCCGCAAACTTTGCCCACCAATACCAACCTTCAGATATACTTTCTAAATTATCTCCAGGTTGATCTAATGTAGTACAATTTATAGAAGAAACCTTTTTACTAGGATTTAGAGCAGATCTCCATAGTCCTCCAGATGGACCAATCCATTTTTTGTAAATTGCTTCTCTCATTTCTTCTTCAATCTCAGGAAAATACTTTTTTACTACATTAATAACCCTTTCAACAGGCTGTTCATTAGTTTCTTCAAAAGGAAATCTATATTTTGCTTCAAATATTCCTTTTGACATTTCAGTCTCAAATTTGTATTGATAATCATTCATAATTTCTTCCTTAAACATTTTTTCTTCTAAAATATTCTGCTATGAGTAATCCATCAGCATCTTTATGTTTTTCTATTTCTTCTCTATGATCTGGAAAGAGCCTTATACCTATATCATGACTAGCTTTCTTTAAAGCAGGGGAGCCCTTTGTACCTTTAGGAAGAAGACTTTTTTGCCATTCCTTACTATCACAATACTGATAAGGAAGCTCCAACAATTCTAGCACATTTAAAGTTGCTTCTAAAGATCTTACTGCAGAAATAGAAGCTTTAAACATTTTAGGATTTACCATAGGTCTTTCAACAAAAACTTTAGCATTAGAATATTTTCCAAGAATTTCTTTTAGTTTATTCACTTCAATTCTAGTAATATTCTGTTTTGCTTTTGTATAGGACTGTTCACTTTTAACAGGAGTATTGTAAAAATCACTTTTTCCTTCTTCACTAATAACTCCTATAGTTCCAGATACTCCATTGTCTATACCAATCCAATACTTCATACGCATCACCTTTTATATTAATAAACTTCATATGTTCCATTAGAAACTTGGAAAACTGTGGCTTGATAATCATTACTTAGAAGTTCTTTGATCTCATCTTTATGAGTAATAACAAAAAGTTGTTTAAAACAAGATTCCATTTTTCCTATAGTTTCATAGAATTTCCTAGAATTAGCAACAGATGCCGCAGAATCAACCTCATCTAAAAACAAAATTTCATAAGTTTGTATCTTTCCTAAAGCATATTTATAACTGAATGAAAATATTTGTTTTTCAAATCCAGAAGCCATTCTTACATCTGATTGATTCTCTCCATAAGTAATTTTAAGAGAATTCTTATCTTCTTTTATAGAGATCTCATATTGAGGATAGACTCTAGAAAGAAATTCATTTACTGTTACTTCTAAAGTTCTTACAAGATTTGAAAGTACATAGGCAGGGAACTCTCTTGAGAATATTTTCTTAGCTAACTTATATTTTTCTAGATCATTAGACAAAGAGTCCTTTTCTTTTTCTTTTTCCTCTAACTTTGCATCTCTTTCCTTTTCTTCTTTTTCTAATCTTTCATTAATCTCAGATTTCTCTTTATTAGATATGATAATTTCATTATATAGATTGATCTCTTTATCAACCTCTTTAAGTTTAGATCTCTTTACTTCTAATTCATCTTCATTTACATTTTCATAAGATTTTATCTTCTTTTTAATAGAATCTATTTCTTTGGTCACTTCTTCTATCTCATTTTCTATGTTGTTAACATAAGAGATCTTTTCATCAAAGCTTTTTTCTAATGATTCTATTTTTTCTTTCAAATTTTTTCTATTAGATAGGAATTTTTCCCTTTCATATTTAATAGTCTTTTCTTTATCTAATTCTAAAGATTCTACCTTTGATTTATGTTGATTCAGTTCATTCAGTTTTTTCTCTTTATCTCTTTTAAAATCTTCAATATTTTTTGAAATAGTCTCATATTCTTTTTTATTTCCAGTTTGTACTAAAAGGTCTTCTTCTAATGAATCTTTTCTTTTTTCTAAATTTTCTATCTTTTTATCAAGATCTGCAATTTCAATAGGTTCTATTTCTCTTCCACAAGTAGGACAAACTCCTTTTTCAAAAAGTTGCTTATCATTCTTTTTATCCTTCAATTCATACTCAATACTTGAGATATCTTTTTTTAGTTTATCTATTTTTTCTTCTTCATAAGGATATAAGCTAAGATCATTCTCAAGCTCTTTTATAGAAAACTCTTTCTTAGAAATCAAATCTTTTAAACTTTGAATTTCTTCAAACTCTTTATCAAAGTACTGCTTTTGATATCTATCTATAATTTCTTGTTCATTGAACTCTTCAGGAATTTTTTTCAATTCTTGAGTCTTTTTATTTTTTTCATCCAGTATAGATTTTGCTTTTGAATCTTCAGAATCTTTTGTACTGTTCCAAGAATCTAGTTTTCTTTCTTTTTGTACTAAAGAAGTTTTCAACTCTTTAAGTTCTAAAATCTTCTGTTCATAAGAATGAATTTCTTTTTCTATATTAGATTTAACTAACTTCTTTTTTTCATTCTCTTCTTCAGAAAAAGGTTTTCTTTGTAACAACAATTTTTCAAATTTTTGAGATTCTAAAGAAAGGATTTCCCCTTCCATTTGATTAATTTTATTAGTAGCTTCAGTAATATCTGTTTCTATAATTTCTATTTGTTTCTTAAAGTTTAAATCATAAATCCCTTTTAGATATTCTCTTCTTTCAGCAGGTGAGGTTGTAATAAGATCAATTTCATGTTCAAAAGAAATAGTAGAAGCTATTGCTCTTTTTAAATCTAGGATCTCATCTAGTTTTTCTATTACTGAGGAAGCTTCCCAAGATTCATCGTTAGAATCTTTAAGGATCCTTTGAGTTCCTCCATCATATTTTACATATAGATTATACTCTTCAGCATTATGATTAAAATCTATTTCTATTTCAAAATAAGATTTTCCCCATTGTATGTAATCTTTTAAAGTAAGAGGAAATCTATTATACAAAGCTAAGGAAATAGCCCTTAAAACAGTTGACTTCCCTTCTCCATTTTCTCCACTAAATACAGTAATACCCTCAGAAAAAATCAATTCTTGATTAGATACATTACCAAAATTTACAAGTTTTATTCTCTTTAAAAACATTTTTATTTTTCTCCTTTATTCAGCTGGTTGTCTTTCTTCCATTACTTCTTCTACAGAAGTTTCTTCTCCCCCTTCACTTTTCTCTTCTTCCTCAATCTCTTCAACTTCATCTATATACTCTATACCACTAGAAGATTCTGTAAACTTTCTTTTTTTAGTTTCTTCTATAATTTCTTGGTAGAGTTCTTGATTTTTCCCTTTAGAGAAAAGATCTATAATTTTCAGTTTTCCTTGAAGTTTATCTCCATTTGGTAGATAATACCAAGGTCCTTTTTGTTTAATCACTTCTGTTTCAATAGCAAAGTCTATCCATTCCATAGTAGAATCAAAACCTCTTTTAAAATCTAGATCAAGAAGATATCTTTTCATTGGAGGAGCTGTTTTATTTTTTACAACTTTTAGAGTTATTCTAAGACCAATAGGATTTTCCTTTTCCATGATATATTCTCTTTTTCTCATATCAAGTCTTATAGAAGAATAAAACTTCATGGCTTTCCCACCAGGAGTTGTATTATGAGATAATACTCCATTAGCAAAATAATTTTCATTTTCTTCTACAGAAAAATCTAAAATAGGAAAACTTTCATTAGTAACTTCATATTTAAGATTTAGTATATCTCCTTTATCATTTAAACTTATAAATTTTTTATCTAAACTGCAAAGATGATAAAACCCCCAAGAGTTTTCCTTTTTAGAAAAAACTTTATGATTTGGAGATGCTTTAAAGACTTCGTTTCCATTCTGATCCTTTATTCTGTAAACAAAACAATCTTCTTTTCTAATTAAATAAAGAACTTTTCTAAATTCTGGTTCTCCTGTATTCAGATTTAATGACTTTATAAAAATATCTTTTTTTCTTATATCAATAGACTCATTAAAAGAAAGCTCCCTCCATTCTACTCCTGCTTTTTTAAACAAATTCTCTACAGTTATTTTCATTTTTTAATCCCTCTTTCTATTATTGTTTTATTCTTTTTTATTTTTCTTTTTACAGAATAATCATTTATTTTTTCTTTACTTTTTATTTTTATATATCCCTTATATTCATAATACTTTAAAACATTATAGAATTTAAAACCTTCCTTATATTTATTTTTTATAAACTCAGTTATATTATAATCAAACATGTCAGATTCAAGAAGAGAAATGAACTCTTCTTTTATTTTTTCATAAAAAATTTGCTTTTGCTTAGAAAAAGGATTATTAAAACCTTTTAGTTTTTCTGAGTTTTTCCCACTTTCAGAAAGTCTTTTTCTAACTTCTGGACTAGACATTTTTATCTTTTTTTGGTTTATTCTCCTTTCTTTTTCTTCTTCTGTTTCATTTTTATAATAATTTTTTACTCCTTTTTTTATATTTTTATATTGACTATTTTTTTCTTTTTCAGTTCTATTAGAAAGCCCATTTTTTATTTTTTCTTTCATAAGAGGTGTTCTCATAACTTTTTTTGTACTTTCTGATATTTTATTACAAATAAGTTCTTTTCTTTCTTCAGTTAAAGAATCCCAAAAATCTTTCATATTTTTTGAAATTTCTTTTGGTTTAATATGATACCACCCCCCTCTACCTCCAATAGCTATATTATAAGTATCTGGTCTATTAACAAAATTTTCATTTACAACTTCTTTTTCAAGAAAATACATTTCATCCTCATTATCTAAAATAAATAGAATTTCTTTTTTAAAATTTTTAATTCCATATCTTTCTATTGCTCTTAGTATAACCACACCACTACCATAATAATTATCATTTATATTATTAGTTTTATGTGCTCCTACATAAATTTTTCCATTTACCTTATTTGTAACTTTATAAATACAATATTTCATTCTTTAACTCCTAGGGTTGTTTCTTACTTTAATAGTAGCCCCAGGAAGAAAAACTTAAAGAATTTCAACTAAAGTATCAGGAGTAACACACTCTGGATTTCCCCATCCCCCAATTTTCATTCTAATTTGATTTATAGCTATAAGAGTACACCCATTCAAAGCTAAAATACTTTTTATCTTTCTACAGAATTTTGAAATAAGCCTTGCTTGAAGACCCATTTGTTGATCTCCCATTTCTCCATCTAATTCTGCTTGAGGAGTAAGAGCGGCAAGTGAATCTATAACTATAAGATCCACTGCTCCAGATTCAGCAGCTTCAATAGCTATATCTAAAGCTTGTTCTCCACTATCAGGTTGTGAAAGAATTGCTTTACTCATATCAAATCCTTGAATCTTAGCAAACAAAGGATCAATAGCATGTTCAGCATCAATATAAAGAACTACTCCTTTTCTATATTTGAATTCTCCTTTTTCAGCAAGATATTCAATATCTCTTTTTTGGAACTGACCAGAAATATATTCTGCCATAGAAGTTTTTCCGCCTGATTCCGGGCCAAAAATTTCCAGTATACGTCCTTTAGGAACTCCCCCCATGCCAAGAGCATCTC
>CAYZJM010000001.1:8044-17409 GCA_964479015.1 Candidatus Woesearchaeota archaeon | reverse complement strand
CCAAAAATTTCCAGTATACGTCCTTTAGGAACTCCCCCCATGCCAAGAGCATCTCCTATCTTAGGAGAATCAACAGGAATTCTAGTTATATTAGGCAATGAATCTAAGCCTTTTCTAAGATCCATCACAACTCCTTCTCCATGTTGTTTTTGTAGACTTCTTATCAATTTATCAAGATTATCCATTTATTTCCCTCTCTTATATTTATTTGCTAATTCTTTTAAACTATTGTACGTTTGATCTCCTACAATATACTTCCAAAAAGAGTCTCTTTCTTTTTTTGTTATTTGTTCTCCAGTGATAGGACTTCTCATAGTATCTAGCATAGAATGAGAAAATCTATTTAAAGGAACAACATTTTCTTTTTTATACTTCAAATGAGGATAAGCCCCTCTAGAGAATACATGAGCAGGATCAATTGTACCTAACAGAAAACCCCCTTGTTGTTTCATTGTTTGAATACTGTAGGAATACACATTAGATTCTTCTTTCTTCAATCTCTCTATAAGAGTACACTTTGTCAAATCCATCTCCTTTTTTAGATTTTCCCATTTTTCATCTATAGTATTATTATACTCTTTTTCTCTTTGTTTTTTCAAATCTTCTTCAAACTTTTCTTTCTTTCTTTTCTCTTGCTTCAAATACTTTTTATATCTTGTTCTAATTTGTCTTTCATTTAAAGAATTCTTTCTTCTACCAACATCATTTGGTAAAAATCCTTTTTCTTCATAAAACTTCTTAAATTGTTCAAATGTCATTTTTATTCCTCTGAAGAAAGCTTATCTAAAAACTTATTAAGTTTATCAATTTTTTGAAGATCTCCTGAACTTAGCTTGTCAAATATCTCTTCATATTTATCGGCTTTTTCTTCTTTTTCAGAAAGATTCTGAGCAAGAATAGAAGGAGCTCCTGGAGTTGGTCTAAATAGAGAAAGGATCCCTTCTTGAGAGTTATTAGCTTGATTTGTTATTAGCTTATAAAGTCTCATTTTTTCATCAAAAGATAAATTCCCTTCATCCAAGTCCTCTTTAAGAGAAGTCTCTATATTCTTTATAAAAGAATCATGCTTTTGAATTTCTGAAATTCTATTTCTAAAGAAAGATAAAAGGTCTTGTCTTAATAAAAAGAAAGGATCACTTTGTGTAACTCTCTTTACCTCATCTCTTATATCTGAGTTCTTATCTAGATTATTTATCAGGTTATGTCCAGTTTCTAAAACCTTTTCATCTTCTTCTGTAAATTCATTTTCACTTGGTTCTTCATATTCATAATCATCTGACATTACTTATCTTCCTCTTTTTTAAGGATCTCTTTCATCTTTTCTATAATGAAAGAATCCAATTTTTTTAATCTAAAAGAATAAGAAATAGAAGAAAATTCAAATGGTAGAATCTCTTTTATTTCTTTCCATGTATAGTTTCTAATCTCTTTATAATAGAATACAATAGCTAAAATTATATCCTCTCTTATTTTTTCAACAGAAGGAAACGTGATAGTTCTCTTCTCAAATAGTGAAACAACTGAAACAAAGGTTTCTAGTCCTACTAGATGATACAACTCTACAAAGTCTTTTTTGTTATATTCTTTTTCTGCACTTAGAATCAAAGAAAAAACTGAGATTACTTGATCTGTTTCAGTTTCTTTTGATTCAGAAAAAAGATCATTAAGCTGTTCTTCAAATACCTCTTTTGGGTTCTCAAATAGTTTCTTACTCATTCGCTACAATCCTTTTGATTCTCTATAAGATATCTTCTCATCATTAGTTTTGTATTTTCTATATCCTGTTTAATAGAATTTCCAGATAGAGAATAGAACTCAAACATGAAAGAATTTTTATTTATTGACAAAAAGTTTTTCAATCCTAACAAATAAAGAAGTCTATTTCCAAATTTTTCTTTTTTAGATATTCTTTTATATATTTCTTCTATAAGATTATAGAGCTCTCTTACAAGATCTGCTTCATGACTTTTTAGATAGGAATCATAAACATTATCTTTATATTTTTCTTGTATAGAAGGATCTTTAATAAAAAACAAAGGATTTGTGGCTATACTCAAATTATCTGACATAATCCTATCAATTGAAAATGTCTGATCTTCTTGTTTGTTACCATACAATACTCCTTTAGAAATTCTAATAAGAAATCCTCCAAAAGAATGCTCTACTTTAAAATCTGTCTTTTTTAAATAAGACTCTATAAATATAGTAGTAATATCTTCTGCCTTTTCTTCTAAGTCATAAGACTCTAAAAACTTCTTATTCTTAACTGAATTTTTTATAATATTCTTAGAATATTTTAACACAGATAAAAATATTTTTTTAAGATCTTCTTCTTTTTTTCCATTATTTAAATAGACATCTTGTAAAATAAAAAGATTTCTTTCATCTTTTGGTTTATTCCAATATTCTGCTTCACAAAAAGGACATAGAGAAGGTTTTTTGCCTTTTTCATATATAACAAGATTTTTACAACAAGAACACTTTTTTTCATATATAACAGGCATATAATCTCCATATAAAAAGGAGGAAGGGGTATACCCCTCCCCCTATTGATTTTCTATTCAAAAAGGTCACCTGACAATGGATCAATATGAAAAAACATAGGACTGATAAAATCAGTTGCAGAATTCTTCACTAAATCAAGATCTTTTCCATCTTTTTGATCTACATATTCAAAAGAACCATCTGATTTTACTTTCTTAACTACACTCTTTTCTTCATCAGTCATCTCTGAAACACCTTCATAAGCTATACCATTGTAGGTTCCATCTATGAGTTTATCCCAGGGAATCTCTACTTTTTCTTCTTCTTTTGGAGCTCTAGTTCTAGTTTTTACTGGTTCTTCAGATTCTCTTGTTTTCATCTCAACAACAGGCTTTTCAGAATTTTCAGGTTCTTTACTAGGAATTTCTTTTTCCTTTTGCACTTTAGGAGAGCTTGATTCCTGAATCTCTTTCCATCTTTTTTGCTCTTTTTCTACAAGTTCATCAAGCTCTTCAGAAAAGTTCTTATCAAAGTCTGTATCAACTTTTCTAATAAATTTTCCTAATTTTGCTTTGATCTTTGTATAAGTTGTTATCTTATAAATCTTATCAAGATCGTAAAGATCATAGCTTTCTTCCTCTTCTGTAAGTGGACCATCATATACAGCATTCTTTTCTTCTGTTGAAAGTTTTATGTTTTCCTGTATAGCATGATAAGCTGTATACCACGGTTTATCTTTCAGTTTTTTTACACAAATATCATATTCTTCCCATGGTCCATAGAATTCTACAACATTATCCCAAATAGCATTATAAGCTGTCTGAGGAACTCCCGGTTCATACCAAAAATCTCCATTAGACATCTCAGAAGCCTTTTTAGAAAGAAGCTTTGTATGTTTATTCTCTTTATGAAACTTAGGATCATGACGATCTATAACATTCATGTTTACAAAGCCTTGGGGGAGCCATCCTCTCTCATAAGGATTTTCTAAATTATTATTTTTTGCAACTCTTTTAAAACACTCTGGATGAGAGTCTTTATAAGTATAAATAATCTTTTTATTATCCCCATAGCCACTTACTGAATACGATTTTACAAGGTCATAAATTCTCCATAAAATCCAATCTTGATTCTCCTTTTTGTTTGGCCAAACACAACGAAAGTTCTTTCCATTATCTGCAAGAATCTTAGTAGTTATGTAAGACAGTTTAGGATCAGTAGGATCTTCTCTCATATTCAGAGGATTTCCTAATATCCTAACAATTTTTCCTGTTTCTGGGGCTAAAGCTGTATAGGTTGTTCCCTCATAGTTCTCTCCAGAAAAGTTCTGATTTCTAGAAGCAAGTCTTTCTTTTTCTTGTTGCCTCTCCTTTTTCGCCTTCTCAAAAATTTCCTTTCTTGACATACTCATTTTGTTTTCTCCTTTGCACTTCTTTCTAATCTTAAAAGATTTTTTTACGTGCTATTAAAATTGAGTTATCTCTATTTATATATAATACTGAAAAAAGTCTTTATTTTACAATAAAACTAAGAATATTCAGCATTTATAAATCTATTTTTCATCAGCATTCTGCGAAGATTACAAAATTCATCATCATTTTCTGACACAACCTTTACCGTATAATTTACTAAATAATTAAAGAGATTTAGAGATACCCAAGAATTGTTATTTGTATGTGTTTGTGTGTTTGTGTTGTGTCTTTTGTTGTTGTCTTTGTCTTTGTTGTTGTCTGTGGTGTGGGTGTGTTTGTGTAGGATCTCTTTGTATAATCTATATATTGTAGATGCTGTATTTGCTAGTATGTAATGAACAGAATAAAATTCTTTTTTATAAGAGTGAGTCCATTTACCATTTATAAGAATCTTTTGGATTAATCCAACTTTTTCTAGGAATGGTATAATTCTAGAAATTGATGTAGATAACTTTAGATAACTAGAAAGGTTCTTCCACAAACTTTTAGGAATAAAAGTTCCTTGATTCAAAAGTCTAAATTTATCATTTTTATATTCTTTTTTTATATCTTTGTCATATTCTAATTTTCTTAAAAGAAATTTATATAAATTCTCTGTATCTATTAGAAATTTATCTCTCCATTTTCCTCTAGATCTATTTGAAGTGTATTCTTTATTATATTCTTTTTTTATGATTGCTCTAAATTTATTAAGCAAATGTTTATTTTTTTCTATATAAGTAAGAATATTAGGTCTATCATATATTACTCCACTCTCTTGTTTGAACTCATAAGTATAAGTGGTATTTTTTGGAGTGAGTCCTTTTTTCTTTGCAGAATAATAATACCTTTCTAGTTCTCTTTTTATTCTTTCCTTACTCCAATTTTTCATATCTTTTGAAGTACCATCATTAAGTTCATAAGCCAACTTTTCATATTCATAAAAGGATTTATCACATATTACAGCCCAACAAGCTAATCTTATTTGATTGTAATATCTTGTTTTATATCCATATCTATACTTTTCGTATCCTTTTGAACCATTTGGGTTTTTTTCTTTTAACTGTATTTTATTTGATTCTATGATTTTTCCATCAAAAATATTTCCTATAAGATTTTTTATTCCTTTTAGTGAGTATCCTTCAGAATCTTTAGATTTTTCTAAAATATCTTTAATTGAATATGAGTTTATTCTAGGGGATACTCCTGTACAATATTCTCCATAATAGATATTTTCCATACTAAAAGGAAAAGCAATTCTTGTATTTTTATGAGTGTACTTTTTTCTTTCTTTTTCTGTATAAGTGCTTTTATAGAAATAAGCTTTGAACCCATGTTCTTTATAAAAATGCTTTTCTAATCTCAGTTTTGCTGAATCAGTAACAAAATCATTAAATTTAACACAAGCATAGGTCAATCCATCTGTTCCTAATCCTCTAGATATGAATATAGGTTCTACTTTTAGAAAAGAAAAAATGAGATGTAACATGTCCATTTCACTTAAATAATGGAATCTATTTGCATGTAAAGATTTATCTATACCAATCCACAAGAGTTTGCTACTTTTAAAAGATCTTAGATAGTAAGTCTTTTCAAATTGCAAGTTTTCTTTTATAACGTTATTTACTGAAGGTCTTTTTTGTTCAAATTGAACTTCTTTTGTAAAAGTGTCTAGAACCTCATATTCTCTATCGTTGAATTCTAATCCTAGATTCTTAACAAAAAGTTCTCTAATTTCATCATCTGTATAATTCTCTTCTAGTTCTTCTAAAGATTTTTCATGATTATTTATATGAACATCAGCAGTTTCTGGAGCCATAGCTACAAATTTGCCTCTTCTTATGAGGTCATGAATGATCATCATATTTGATACTTTTACAGGCATAGAAAAGATGTATTTATCTCCTACAAATTTTCTGTTGTGTATAGCTTTCCATTTTTCTAAAATATCTTGATGAGTAAGATGTTTTTTATTCTCCATCTTATCTTGTTCATTTTCAAAAGTTTTTATAAATTTTTTCTTTAGAACTTTTTTCTTCTTTTCAGAAACTTTTTTATTAGAGAACAACTATCTCTCCTCCTAGTTCTATTCTTTTAAACTATATAAATATAATACCGATTTATCTCATTTTTTTATTAATTTTTTTTAAAAGTTTATCATTTGGAATCCTTTCTTTTGGAGATCTGTCTATCTTTACTTTCATTTGTTTTTTTACATCATTCTTAATTTTTTTAGAAAAATAGCTATTGTCAGAAACTTTTTTCTTGAGTTCAATTATTTTATCATTCTCTACTATTATAGTAAAGGGGAGAAACCGAACTAAGAGATCTTCTAATATTGAATAATTTTTTCTAGATATAAACTGAGAAAAGTATTCTAGAGCATTCTCTTTCTTAATAGTATGAAACACCCCCTCATTGAGCTGATATTTATAATAAAATTGATTTCTAGGAAAAACTGTTACAATATCTATTGCAGTATCTTTTTCGTTATTTTTCATAAATTTTTAATAAAAAATCCTTTCTATTCAGTATTATATTAATAGTAAGGAAAATAAATAAAATTGAGGAGTTTTAAAAATGAAGATTGTTTCTAATAGCCTAAGTCCGTATAAGAAGATTTTTGATTCTATTAAACAACCAGGAGTACAATTATTTGATTCAGTATTTCTAGATTTTTCTAGAAGTCAATGTGTGTTTATGAATGAGACCTCATTTGTAAGAATATCTTTTGAGATTGATGGAGAAGTACCTGAAGATCAGGAGAATTTTTTTGTAGATGGAAATAAGTTTTTTGTTTTGATCAGTACCTATGATCTCTTAGAGATAAAGGGAAGAAGTTTCTTTTCTCCAGAAGGAGATAAGTTTGTGTTGTCTTCTTTTAAAGAAGAATTTGATTTACCAGAATTTGGAGGAGAGGACTGGACTTCAATAAACTTTGATTTTAATAAAGATTTTTCTAAAAAGATAAGAGATGCTTTAGATTTTATAGATCCTGATGATCCTAATGCTTCTTCATTATTTTTTGAAAATAATACAATTTTGTCTTTATCTAAAGTTAGATATTTTCAAGCTCCAATGAAGGAGATTAATGAATCTTTTAATTTACCCTATGACTTTGTAAGGATTGCTTCCAGTTTGTCTATGGAAGGAGATGCTACAATACAATATAGAGAAATAAACGATGCTTTTGTTGTGTATTTTCATCTTGGATCTTTGGAGTTTCTTCTTACTACAAACAGTTCAAACTCTTTACCGGTAGATCCATCTGATGAAGAATTCAGAGAAGGGTTTTTTCATCCTTATTATATAGTGATCTCTACAAAGTCCTTTTTGAATTCTATAAAATTTCTTTCTACTTTTCTTAGTGATTCTCATGCTGCACATACTCAGATTAGGGTTCATTCAGAAAAAGATAGTTCTTCATATCTTGAATTTTATATTCATAATGAGAATGAAGTCTCCTATAAAACAGAATTAGAGAGTCTTTCTGACCCAGAGTATTTTAATGGAAAAAGTTTTTGGATTGCTCTAGAAAGTCTTAAGAAAATTCTAGTTACATTTGATAATAATGGATCAAAATCAGTATTATTAAGGTATGAAGATGAGAAACCTGCAATTTACATTACTGATGTAAGTGAACTTGAAAAAGAAGAACCAAATAAGTTCTTTATTGTACAAACATTACTAGAAGACCCAATGGAGTAAAAAATTATGGAAAACACAAATAAAGTAGATGAGTATCTCTCTACATTCAAAAAGAAATTTAAATCATTTCAATCAAGAGCTCCTGTTTATTTTACTTTTCAAACTGATCAGTTGAATGTATATATTCAGGAGATAAACTCTACAGAGATTCTAACTTTTCCAATTGACTATAAAGAGCCTGTTGGTTCTTTTATAGATAAAATAAAAAATGAACTGAGAGAAAAGTTGTATCCTAAGATGATCAAAAGAGAAATCAATGAAAAGGATCCTAGAATTTCTGAGATACAAGATGAAATTGATAAAGGTCTGTCCTTCAATGAAGCTTTTAAGAAGCTTTCTAAAGAAAAAGTAAAAATAGAATATCTTATAGATAAGATTGATCTTAATAAGAACAGATTAGTTGTTCTAAAAGAAAATGAGGTTTTACTTTATAAGATGGATATTCCAGTAATAGTATTTCTTAAAAGAATAAGATCTATGAAGCCAGAGGATATCTACAAATACTTTGAAAAACACAGTGAGAAATTGGAGAAATAATTGAGGTATAAAAAAATTTTTATAGATACATCAAATTTTTATCATAGAGCCTATTGTTGTTCTAATGGAATGACAACAACTCTTAAAGATGGAAAAAAGATTATTACAGGTGGGATATATATTTCTTTTAATATGCTAAAGAGAATTGAAAAAGAGTTTCTTCTCCCTGATGGGAAAGTATTTTTTCTTTTTGACAATACTCATAGTGGAGATAACAAAAGAAAAGAAATAGATCCAGATTATAAAGCTAATAGGACAAAGAAAGATGAATCTTTTTATAGAAGTTTAGATATGTTCCATCTAATTCTATTAGCTTATAAAGAGAATATAAGAACAGTGAAAGTTGCTGGAAAAGAAGCTGATGATCTAGTGGATCCATTAGTAAAGAAGTTTCCTGAAGATCCTATTTTGTTAGTTTCAAATGATCTTGACTGGTTTAGAAGTATATCGGATAAAGTTCATGTAGCAAAGTATGAGAAAAAAGACTATACTATATATGATAGAGATGCTTTTATAGAGAAATTTCAATTTGAACCCTCTATAAATAATCTTTGTATGTATAAGTCTTTTAGAGGGGATAAAGGAGATAATGTTCCTATTGGAGTTCCTAGAATAAGAGAAAAAGATTTAATTTTATTGATAAAAAACTTTAACTCTATAAAAGAAATTCTATTGTCTTTAGATACAATAGACTATATTTCTGATAATGTAAAACAAAAAATAAAAGAGAATTACTCTAGGTTACTGTTGAATTACTCTCTTGTTCAATATGAAGATGTAGTATTAGATGAATTAGAAGAAGGAACCTATTTTTCTAGATTTCAGGCTTCTTCTCTTTATTCTTTATATTCAACACTTAAATTTGATATAGAAAAATTTGATCCTAGAGTTTCTCAGTTCTATCCAAAAAAAGATCTAAAGGAGAAGAAAAACTTTTTTGAGTTTGACAAGATTCCAAGAGTATAAAGGAGAAAAACAAAAATGGTAAAGTTACTTACTGATGGTAAGAATGTTATAGTCAAAATTGGAGAACCTCGATTTGAAGAATTGAAAGATGTTCTAAAAGAAAATAAGTTTATTTATAAATCAGGAATCTTTTATGGAGAAACAAAAGTATGGATAAAGGATGGAAAGACTGCAAGAGATGGAATTGAAGAATTAAGAAAAATAGAAAAATTTAGAATT
>CAYZJM010000001.1:4435-7944 GCA_964479015.1 Candidatus Woesearchaeota archaeon | reverse complement strand
TCTATTTATAATTTTAAAAGAGAGATACTCTCCTGTGCTTCTTTTCCTATTGAAGAGACCGAAATTTATATTGCTAATGCTGAGCATAGAGATCCATTTCAAGATCACTATAAGATAGCAATCATGACTTATAGAACCTTTCTTATGTTAAGTGATGATGCTTATTATAAAAAGAATAAGGTAAAAACTAAAAAATATAGAAAACCTCCTATTAATCTTTCTAAATGGGGAAAGGAAAGAGCAATAATCTTAGATGAAAGTCACTCTATTAAGAACATAAAAGCTAGACAGAGTAAAGTTCTTCATCTACACAAGGACTATTTTAGATTTAGATACTTATTGACAGGAACTCCCTATCCTAATGGAGTTGAGAATTTGTATTCTCAAATTAAATTTATGGATTCTAATCTAATTCCTGAGAACTATTATGAATGGTTACCTAAGATTGCTAATCTTGGAAATAAATTTTCTGAATATGCAATAAACTCTTATAAAACAGAAGAGGTTGACAAGTTTCTAGAAAGAGTTAAACCTTGGATTCTTAGAGAATTTACAGAGGGTAATATTGAATTACCCGATCAGTATATAAAGAAAATTTATGTTGGTTTAAACGATAAACAATTTGAAATTTATAGATCTTTCATAAAGTTTATTTTAGTAAATTCTAAAAAAGATAAAGGAAGAATTGTTATGAAGGAAATTTATAAGAAGTTTCCTTTTGTTATGTTAGCTATAGATAATCCTTGTTTATTGAAAGGAAAAGAAGAATTAGAAGATGATCCTAAATTAAGTAAACTTCTAAAATCATGGAAATTTGAAGATCATTCTAAATTAGAAGCATGTTCTTCTTTGTTAGAAAAGTATGTTAAGGAACAAAATAAAAAAGTTATTATTTGGACAGGTCATCCTCTTACAAATAAACAGTTGTCTAGTTATTACAAGAAGTATAATCCAATATCTATTCATGGAGAATTGGAGGTACCAAAAGATCTTTCTAAGAATGAATATAGAGATCAGCTATTAGAAAAATTTAAAAAAGATTCTGATCATAAGGTATTGATAGCTTCTTTTCAGATGCTTTCTTCTGCTGTAAATATAACAGAAGCTCCTAGAGCAATAAATTTTGATAGATCCTGGAGTTATTTACATTGGGCACAATTGATAAAAAGAAATCATAGAATAGGATCAAAAGAAAATGTTATTATAAATCCATTGATTATGGAAAAAACTGTAGAAGAAAAACAAGATAGAGTTCTAGAAAAAAGAGAAAATCTAGATCAGGAATTACTTAACAAAGATTCTCTAACTAAAAAAGAATGGGAAGATCTATTTGAAGGAAAAGAAATATTATGATAAGAAATAAGTTACTGATTTCACACTTTGATTTGGATGGTATTGCAAGTATCTTTTTGGGATATTACTATAGAGATAAACTAGGATTTGATGATTTCATGTCAGAGGATTACGGTTTTGAAGAAGATAAAGAAAAAATGGATTATATCAAAAAGTTTAGAACCATAGTTTTTTCAGATCTTTCTGTTCCTGAAGAGGTGAACAAGGAGTTAGAAGAAAATGGTTCTGAAATTATCTATTTTGATCATCATGCTTCTGCTAGTTTTGTAAAAGATTATAAAAATGGAACATTTGATGAGAACTTTTGTGGTACAAAACTATTCTGGGATAACTATGTGAAACATAGAGTAAAACGATTTCCTGTAATTGTAGAAGAATTTGTAGATTTAGTTGATACTTATGATTTATGGAAACAGGATAGTCCCTTATGGGAAACTGCTAAGAATTTGAATTCTACTCTTTATGGTATAAAAAATTATTCAGAAACAAGTTTCTTTGAACAGAACGAGCCTTTTTTTAGACTCATGGAAAATAAGTTCAAACATTTTAAAACATGGAAACTTACAGATAAAGAAGAAAGAATTATAGAAAAAGCTAAAAAAAGAGAAGAATATGTATATAATAAAGCTAAGGAGAATATATCTTATAGAATAGATGAGAAGGATAGAACTTTTGGTGTCTTTGCAGTTCCTTCTAAGATTTCTTTAGTGGCTTCTAGAATTCTAGAAGAGGAACCAGAATTAGATTATCTTGTTGTAGTAAATACTTGGGGAGGAGTAACTGGGAGAGTCTCTTTTCGTTCTAAAGAAAAGATGAATTGTAATGATATTGGGGCTGCTAATGGTCATGATAGTGCTGCTGGAGGGAATATCGGTCCAGATTTAGCTGTTGAACTATTAAATGATTCTAGTTTGGTGTTTACTTATAATGAAGAATATAATGAAGAAGATTCAGAAACTTGGCTAAAGAGGTTAGATTAATTGGGATATTTCAAAAAACAGAATCCAAAACTTGATAAAAAAACTATTTCAAGAGAGATTGATCCCCTTTTGTATACAGATCCAGATCCAGAGATTTATATTATTACAGATAGCTATAATAAATCTCAAATTTCTTTTATTAGAAAACAAATAAAAATAGAAGTAGGAAGAGATGTCCCTTTTGCTTTAATTCATTCTTTTATTTATAAAGCTAAAGAACCTGAAATAAAAAAGAATGTAAAATCTTTTATCTCTAAGTACAGTGTGAACTATTCTAAATACATCCCTAAAAATTCTAAGATAATCGTTATGGGAAGATCTCTATTTACTATAATAGAAGATACTAACCTTTTTGTAGATGCATTTTATCCATTGGAATTTGTAGAAAATAAATTTTATTATCCTGATCTTAATTCCTGGGTTTTTCCAACAGATGCTTTTTATAAATTGTATTCACAAGAAAAGAAAAGACCTCTAGATACTTGGAAAACTTTCTTTTTTAAGATTCAATTGAAACAAGCAATATCTTTTGATGTTCCTTCTATTAGAGTTCCTCTTTTAAAAAGGGAATCAGTAGAATTTCCTAATAAGTTTTTAGAAGATCACATGGATGAAAAAGAAGTAGCATGGGACTTAGAAACAACAGGTTTTAAATTTTTTAAAGATGAGATTATATGTATAACTATGTCTTTTGATGGTAAAACAGGTTATTATTTAGATTGGTCAAAAGTTGATACAGATGTTCTTAACAGATTTTTTAAAAATAAATTTCAAATAGGAGCAAATCTAAAGTTTGATTGTAAATTTTTAAGACATAGAGGAGTATCTAATGCTTCTATAGATTTTGATACACTTAATGCTGGACATATACTAAATGAAATGAGGTCTAATTCTCTAGCAACTCACGGTTGGTTGTATACCTATTATGGAGGTCATGAAAGAGAATTGAAAAAGTATCTTAAAAAACATCCTGCTACTAAGAACTATAGTCAAATACCAAAAGAGACTTTAAAACAGTATGCTATAGATGACTCTATCATATGTTTTAAAATTTATGAAAAAATGAAAAAAGAATTAGAAAAAGATTCTAGATTAAATAATTATTATTATGAACATGTAGTTCCTAATCTTAAATTATTTTTAGAAATAGAAATGGATGGAGTATATGTAGATTGG
>CAYZJM010000001.1:2874-4335 GCA_964479015.1 Candidatus Woesearchaeota archaeon | reverse complement strand
CCTCCATCCGATAAATACTTTCTGTGCGAAGGAGATTACAGCGGTTTTCAGATGAGAATAGCTGGAGTTCTTTCTGGAGATGAAAACTTAAGAAAAGCCTTTAATGAATTTGGAGGAGATGTCCATTCAGTTACAACAGTTAAGATCTTTCATCCAGATTGGTATATAGAAGACTTTATAAAAGTAAAAAATGAACACCCTTATAAAGAACAAAGAGCAATTGGAAAAAGTACAAATTTTGCTTTTCTCTTTGGAGGGGGAGCTTATTCTTTTACTAAAGATGTAATTGAAAAAAATTGGAGTAGAAAGCAATGTATAGAGTTCTTAGAAGAAAGAAATATAAACTGGAAAGATGATCCTTTCTTAGCTGTAGGAACAGAAATTAGAAATGCATTTTTTAGAGCTTATCCAAAATTGAAAGAATGGCATGAGAAATCTCATAAAACAGCTGAAAGAGATGGATGCATCTATTCAGTACATGGGGCTAGAAGGCTCTTTCCTCAGTTGTTGTATCAAGGAAAAGATGATGACCCTAAAGAGATCAATAAGCTTTATAATCAAAGTAAAAACTCACCTGTTCAGGATTTTGAAGCTGTTGCTATTATGAGAGCAATGAGAGAGCTGAATGCTTATTATAAAGAGAATAAAATGAATTCTAGGTTATTTGGTATGATTCATGATGCTACACAGAATTATATTCATAAACAGGAAAAAGATATTCTAAAGAAAAAAATTCCAGAGTTTTTTGAGAGAGACTATCCTGAATATGATGGGATTTTTATGGCTTATGAAATGGATTTAGCTGATCCTTTAAATAAAGAAGACTCTACAGTTTGGGGGTTTGGTAAAAGTTGGTATTAAAACAAAAAATATAAGGAGAATTAGTATGAGTGAGAAAGTTTTTTATAAGTATGATGAGGGAACGAAAAAGTTTCCTTTGGAAAGAAGTTCTAAGGGATCTTCTGGGATTGATCTTCATAGTCAGAGGTCTTATAGAATAGATGCTGGAGAAATTGTTCTAGTTTCTACTGGATTGAGGGTTTCTATTCCCTATGGATATGAAATTCAAGTTCGTCCTAGATCAGGGTTGGCTTTAAAACATGGGATTACAGTTTTGAATACTCCTGGAACAGTGGACTCTGATTATAGGGGAGAAGTAGGAGTTATTCTAGTGAATCATTCTAAGAAACCCTTTTATATTACCCCTGGAGATAGAATTGCTCAAATGATAGTTTCTAAAGTTTGCATGGAAGAATCCATTGTGTTTGAAGAAACGAAAGATTTAGAAAAAACTGAAAGAGGAGAAGGTGGTTTTGGTTCATCTGGGAAGGATACAAAAGTTAAACTAGAAGAAGCTGAAAAAGTGGTAAAGAAAAAGAGAGGTCGTCCACCTAAGAAAAAAGAAAATTAAAAAAATTTCATAATTTTCTAATTTTTTCCTTTACAGAACAGAAAATCGGG
>CAYZJM010000001.1:0-2774 GCA_964479015.1 Candidatus Woesearchaeota archaeon | reverse complement strand
TTTAGAGGAGTTCAAAAATGAAAACAGATTATGAAATTCTAGTAGAAATCAGAGAAGGGAAGGATAACTCAAAATTTGAGTTATTCAACAGATATGAGCGACTGATCTATAAGGTTTACAATAGGTCAAGTCGCTTTTTTTCTGTGATGGGGGTTGAAAAAGAAGACTTTGTTCAAGAAGCCTATCTTCAATTTGAAAAAGCTTTGGTAAATTTCGATTTTTCCAAGGTGACAAATAAAGAAACTTTTAAGTTCTATTCTTTCTATTATTTTTATCTTCTTAAAATTAAGAATTATTCTCAAAAAGAGCATAACCACTATGGAGTTCCAGTTTATACAAGTGATATATTTGCTACTTCTATGGATCATAAATGGGAAGATCAGATAACTACTCCTATGGCTAGGAAATTCAATAAAGCAACCGAAGAAGACTTTGAAGAAGAAATAGAAAAAGAAAACTCTAGACTAATTGTAAGAGACTATCTTGAAAAAGTTTCTATTGAAAAAAGAAGGATTCTTGAACTTTTCATTTCTAATAAAAAAATTGTAGACATTGCAAAGTTTCTCTCTAAACCTTATTCAGAAGTTTATAAATGTATCCAAAATTCTAAAAAAGAATTGGCTACTATTTATAAATATGAAGCAGTATGAAAAAACTGAATGTCTAGAATTATCTTGGAAGGTTTATCAACTATTGAAAAATTTTAAGCCTTCCAAGCCTTATCAATCTAAAAAAGGTTCTTGCTATATAAGAATAAGAAGATTCTATATAAGAATATCTGATCATGCTCCTAGAAAAAATTTTAGAATAAAATGGGTATTATATATATGTGATCCATATAGAAAAAAGAAGTATGAATATGGATATTGCGAGATAGCAAAAATGTTAAAAGATGTAAACAAATTCTTAAATTCTTAAGGAAAAAACATGAAAGAACAAAAGATCATTCAACTCAGTGAAAGAGACCACATCCTACTAAGACCCTCCTTATGGGTTGGTTCAGTTTCAAAAACAAAATCTGAAGAGATTATCCTAGAAGACAATAAATTTAAAAAGAAAGAGATAGCTTATGTACCTGGTCTTATAAAGATTATTAATGAAATCATTGATAACTCAGTAGATGAGGCAGTAAGAACTGATTATCAGTATGCAGATAGAATTAAAGTAGAAGTTGATGAAAAGTCTGTTTCAGTATATGATAATGGAAGGGGAATTCCAGTAAAGAAGGATACAGCAAGTGGAGAATACATGCCTGTTTTAGCTTTTTGTAATGCAAGAGCAGGCTCTAATTTTGAAAATGATGAAGAGAGAATAACTGCTGGTTTGAATGGAGTAGGCTCAACCTTAACTAATATCTATTCTAATCTTTTTAATATGGAAACTTCTGATGGTTCAAATAGATTAAGTCTAATCTGTAAAAATAATTTGGAAGAAAGAAAAGTATCTGTAAGAAAGAATTCTAGAAAGTTAACTCATATCTATTTTGAGCCTGATCTGTCTAGATTTGATTTAAAGAAAATTGATCAAGATCATATAGAAATCTTAAAACAGAGAATTTTATTTTTATCAGTTGCTCATCCTAAGATCAAATTTTATTTGAATAAAAAGAGAATCTCATTTTCTAATGAAAAAGATTTTATGAGTTATTTTTCTGAATCTTTTGAAATTCTAAAAGGAGAAAATTGGTTTATAGGAGTATATCCTAATACAGAAGATGAATTTTCTCACTTCTCATATATAAATGGGTTATTCATGAAAAAAGGGGGAGCTCATATAGATCTAATAGCAAACACAATTGGTTATAGAAGTAAAGAAATTCTTAAGAAAAAATATAAAGAGATAAAGCCTGCAGATATAAAAAATAAGATTTCTATTGTTGTGTTTTTTAATGGATTCAAAAATATGAAGTTTGATTCACAAACTAAAGAAACTTTGACAAATTCTCCTTCAGATATTAAAAACTATTTAGATTTATCCACTGATGATTGGGAAAAATTTGTAAGAAAACTTCTTTCTAATAAAGAGATCAATGAAAATATTGTAGAATTCTTTAAGATGAAAGAAGAAATAAAGAAAAGAAAAAAACTAAAGGATCTATCTAACAATAAGAAAAAGAGAGTACAAAGTGACAGCTACTTTCCTCCTATTGGAAAAAAGAAGTATCTATTCATTACAGAAGGGGCTTCAGCAACTGGAGGAGTAAGCAAGGTCTTAGGAAGAAAAGAAATTGCATATTATTCTTTAAGAGGAAAACCTCTGAATGTTTTAGACTGTAAAATAAGTAGGATTGTAAAAAATAAGGAGATAAAAGATCTTATAGAAATCCTTGATTTAGATCTTACAAATCCTAATACAACAATGAGCTTTGATAAGGTGATTTTTCTATCTGATCAAGATTCTGATGGTATCCATATTCGTTCTTTACTTTTAACATTTTTTCATAAGTTTGCTCCAAGAATCTTTAAAGAAGGAAAAGTCTGCTTTATGAATACTCCATTGATTATAGCCTATAAGAATAACAAAGTTTCTAAATGGTTTCTTACTTTCAAAGAATACAATGAATGGAAAAAAGATAAAAAAGGATATGATTTTAGGTATTATAAAGGTCTAGGAAGCTTTAATAAAGAAGACTTGAATGCTGTTATAAAGAAATCAGGATCAATGGAAGACTTCTTTGTTTCTTTCAATTTTAATGAAGATTCTAAAAAAAGTATAGAAAAGTGGTTTTCAGGTAAAAAGGCAGAAGAAAGAAAAGAGGAATTAAGAGATAGAAA